>CAYYHY010000020.1:0-22547 GCA_964471855.1 uncultured Oscillospiraceae bacterium
TGGGGCAGCCCCCCTTTTCCGCCTGCAGATGCAGGCGCCGTGGAGACACGGTTCAGCCTGAGAGGAGATGGTTTTCTGGACAGCGAAAAAAGCAGACAGGCACCGGACGCCGTCAGAGAGGGGAACATCTTTGACGATGCGTTCAGGCAGATCATCACAATGAAATAACGGCGACTTTGCCAGGATCATTGTCAACGGGCTCTGCGGGACAGACTGTACGGATGAGTGGCATGCGGAATTTCTGCACATGAATCCGATGTCCGTCACAGGCAGCAGAACGGTCTCCGAAGCCGCCGTCCGGTTCTGCAGAACATCCGGCGGGGAGACTGAGTTCTCACCCGTCTACCTCATCGAGTTCATGACGTACTCCGACTCGTCGCTGGCTGTCCTGGTTTTTGAGTACAGCCCGGAGCAGGACCTGAAAAACAGAATCCAGACGCAGGGAGAAGTCATCGTCAGGCTTCCGTCTCCTGTGGAACTGTGCCTCTATGAGGGTGAGGGCCCCGGCATGCCTGATGTCCTGAAGCCGACGCTCATCCTGCCGGACCAGACCGGGCATGTGCTCAGGATTCCCGTGGTGAAGTTCCTGGAGCGTCCGTTTGACAGCAACGTGCGGGAGCTTTTTCCTCTCCTCCCCTTTGAGGTGCTGCGGAACGCCCGGAAGGTCCTGAAGGATCCGGAGGGCGCGAATCTCGAGGAGCTGAAGGCGCACACTGCGGAGATCCGGCAGGCAGTGCAGAACGCGGTGGAAGAAGGTCAGACTGACATGCCGACCGCCTCTGCGCTCAATGCGATTCTGAGCAGGCTGTCTGAGCATGTCTACGGGAAAGTTCTGAAGGAGAGCGATTTTGCGGCACCGCCGTACAGCGGCTGAGCATGACCGGACAGGCGGCACATCGGACATGGAGCTGTGAACGGTCCTTCAGACCGCACGGATAAAAAATGACAGAGAGCCCGGAGCGGGGATGCATCCCCTGCCCCGGGCTGTATTTTTTCCGATGCCCCGGAACGGCGCAGACAGCGCGTCTGACGGCCGCTCCGTGCAGGCGTCCCCCTTGTACTGCCGGGCCGCCGGACTGTCCTTCACGGGCTTCTGCGGAGCATCTGGGGGGTTCTGCTGACAGGGTGCGTCTGCCGTGCGGCTCAGGCGGCAAAAAAATTTCCTCACGGGAAACTGACAGGTGTACAGAGCCGTGCTGCTCTCGTGCCCGGAGGTGATTGAGACATGGCGGATGTACCAAACCGTCTGACCCCGCACGAGGGCTGTGTCATCGGCTGGCTCTGCGGGAAGATTGATGCCGCACTGGGAAGAAACCGGACCGAGAGTATGGACGAGCTGGCTCACTTCCCGCTTCTGGCACTGGGCCGGATCACAGGCGGTGCCCGGTTTGACGGCATATGGACAGATGAGCTGGACGCTCTGGTCAACACGGCCCTTGACGGGCTGAGGATTCCGGAGAACGTCATCGGCAGGGCGGGAGACGACACCGCCGGCCGCTGGATGTGCGGGTATCTGCGGGGTCGTGAGGGACTGCCTGCGCCGGCGGGACACGACATCCGGGCCCTGCGGCGGGAGCGGAACCTGTCTGCAGAGCGGATGGCCAGGACCCTGCGCACGACTCCGGCCATGCTCCGGGCCCTGGAGCTGGATCCGGAGTCGGTCACGGATGCTGTGTGGACCTGGGCACTGCAGGCTGCCGATCGGGCAGCGGAGATGCCGGACCACACCTGGACGGATTAGCGGGGTCCTGGCCAGGAATCAGACCGGCGGCACCGGAGACGATTCTGCAGCAGCACCGCACCCCATATATAGGCAAACACCTATGCACTTTTTTGCCCGGGTCGAAAAATTTTTTCCGCCGGCCGGGAATGGCAGCGGCACATGGACCGGCCCCGGGCAGGTGTATCTGCCCGGGGCTGATTCTGCCCACCCTGCTGAGGCGGATGTTCACCGGGCCTGCACCGTCTGTTTTCATGCTGGCGGCCCGCCCCTGGACCAGAAGAGTATCTGTCCAGTCAGCATCTCACAAACAGTCCGATGGGACTTATGTCCCGGAACTCGTCCTCCAGGATGTACCAGCAGCCGGGGCCTTCCACGTCCCAGTGGATCTCCAGCGTAATCTGATGCCAGCATCCGTCTCCGAGGAGCGCTTCGAAGGGCTCCCCGGCCCGGACCGGTCTGCCGTCGACCAGCAGGGCCGGGTGCGGATCCCGGTCTTCCGGGGACGGCAGCAGCTGAACTATTTTCGGGTACAGACTGCGTGTAATCATGATCTGGCCTCCTTCGCATATGGCAAATATACAGCATGGCTGGAGACGGTTCAAGTTTCGGTTGCAGCAGACCGCCGGCATGTGGTACAATCGCTGTACTCTATGTATATAGAGTATACTCTATGCATTTAGAGTTTAACATATGCATATGCAGGGAGGCCGGTACGATGGAGCAGACACCAGAGACGATGACCCTGGAAGCAATCGAGACGGAGATCAGTGCAGTCATGAAGGCGGACACCCTGAGGTGGACGAGAATGGCTGTCCTAATTAACGAAGTCAAGCGCCGGGAGCTGTATTCGCCCTCATACAGGTCTTTTTCCTCCTGGATGAACGCGATGGCCGAAAAGATCCCCTGCGCTGTGTCCCTGCTCTGGGAGAGACACAAGGCAGGGCAGTACTATGCGGCCTACGAGTCCAGGGCCCAGGCGGCAGGTGCGGGCGTACCGCAGCTGTCTGAAACCCGAGTCAGCGCCGAGACGATCAACCTGTGCGCCAAAATTGCCGGTACAGATACGGCGCTGGGGGACAGACTGGTGTCGCAGGCCATTGAAGGCAGTCTGTCCCGGGGACAGCTGAGCGACGCGTGGGAGCAGAAGAAAGCGGCAGGCGGTCACGTGCAGAAAAGCCGCTATGACTTTGAGGACGACACAGACGGGAGCGGTGTCACAGAGGGGATCATGATCGCTGCCCTGGGTGCCAGCAGGGACTGGCTCCGGTCTGTGATCACCAGAGACCTGAACCGCGGAGAGACGGATCCGTCGGAGCAGCAGTACAGGAAACTGTCGCAGGTCACGGTGACCGGAAGCGGTGTGGCAAGGCGGCGGCGCATGGATGCGCTGATCATCGAGACCTCGACGACTTGGTGGGCACAGGGGGTCCACCTGCACGCGGTTGAAATCAAGGTATCGGCATCGGACCTTGCAGCCGATGCCAAAATGGGCGACTACGCCGATTACGCAGACTACTTCTGGCTGTTTGTACCGAAGGAACTGCAGAATGATGCGATGGCATATGTCGCGCCGCACTGGGGAGTCCTAGTCTATGACGAAAATGACGGGAAAATCAGCGTGGCACAGGCAGCGGCATACCGCCCCGGCCAGCACCGGGCCGAAACAGTCGAGCGGGCTCTGAGACGGCTGCTGTGATCATCGAAAAATGGCGCTCAGACCTTTGCAGGGCGCGGAACCCTGCATGCCAGCACTTCATACCTCATGATGCGTATGGGTACGGGGCGCATTCTGCTGTCCGAGACAGCCTTCCGGGTGCAGAGGGGCCGGAACTCAGAGGGAGCAGCTGTCCAGGATGCGGGCCCGCCCGGCGGCTGGATGCGGCCCCTGCTTGCGGCATGGGGACGGAAAACCCTGCAGCTGCTGATGCAGGGTTTCCTGTCACACACAGATCATACCCCGCAGGCCGCCCTGGTGAGACCGCTTCCGGGTACGGGGCGCATTCTGCTGTCCGGAACGTCCTCCGGATGCGGGGGCCCGGAACTCAGGGGGAGCAGCTGTCCGAAACGCGGGTATGCCCGCCGTCTGGATGCGGCCCCCGCCTGCGGCAAGGGGATACGGAAAAACCTGCAGCTGCTGATGCAGGGGCCTCTGTCACACACATCATACCTCACAAGTCGTCTTGGCGAGACCGCTCAGGACACACCCGTCCTGCTGTCCGGAACAGCCTCCGGATGCAGGGCCCCATTACCAGTTAACAACTTTTTGGGGAGGACAGGGAGGCCATTTCCTAAACTTTTTATTTAGAAAAAATTTTTCAAATTTTTTCTTAGGTATTTGGCTTCCCTTTCCTCCCCTTCTGGTTATTAACTGGTAATCGACCGTCTGTTATTAGTCCCTGTCTGAAAAACTGTCCCGCCAGCCGGACGGGGGGCCATCACTACGCATGGGAACGGCGCGCCGGCTGCAAGGCTCCATCCCCTGGACACAGGGCCCCCGCCCCGCGGCCTGAAGCAGACCTTTCTGCCCCCCGTGTCACGGTATGAAGTGTGGGGAGCAATGTCTCTGCTGCAGGGGGACTCCCGTCCTGCTGTACGGAACGCCGTCCGGATTCCGGGACCGCTGCCAGTCCCTGCCCGAAAACCCGCTCCGCCAGCCGGACGGTCTCCATCACTCCGCATGGGACCCGCGTGCCGGCTGCATGGCTCCACCCCATGGGCACAGGGCCCCCGCTCCGCCACCTGAAAGCAGGCCTTTCTGCCCCCCAGTGTCAGCGGGGTATGAAGTGTGGGGGAAGCAGTGTCCCTGCTTCAGGATTTTTCCCGCCATCACACGGCACGCCCCTGCTGCAAGGTGCCCCGGACCCTTTGCGGATCCGGGGCGCCATTTTCTGACCATTCTACGGGTTCAGCGGTGTGCTCAGGGACGGCGTAAAGACGTCAAATTCGATTATGTTGTAGTATCCTTCTGTTTCATGATCTGAAAAGTTTTCTATTTCATTTTTATTCGTAATGTAATAATGACTCGAACCGCAATAATTGTATCTGGAATCTATCATGTTCGCGTAGTGACCCGGAGACCGTCTGTACCCTTCGACAGCTGGTTCTCTCTTTACCGGCAGTTCATATCTGCTTCGGACTCCAGCTACTGTATTTTCTCCAAAGCCCAGTATTTCCAGTCTGTCAAGTGCGGCGCTGCGCAGCTGGTCCATATTTTCCTCATCGTGTATCCAGTCGTGCCCATGGACGTGCAGTACAGCGTTCGTATAAGCTCTGTAGTTCGCCAGCGCGGCCATCTCCGAATCGAAGACGACCGGCTGCACGCCGGCTTCGGCGCGGTACATGTTGATCCCATCCAGCTCCTCTGCCTGGATGGCGGTCATGCGGGCGGTGAGCTGTTTCGGATAATTTCCGGTCGCGGGGACGGATTTCTGGGTCTGATAGTTCATCAAATAATAGATATAGTAGCACTCATAGTTCTCGCCGAAAGCATCGCGCAGGCTCTGGTCGCAGCTGGTCATGTATGCTTTCACGTTGAAATTTTCGCTGCCCTGGCGGCCCTCATGGATGCCGGCGGTCTGGAAGTGCTTCAGGAGCAGGTCGGTTCTGTAATTGTACTGGAGTGCGAGGACTGGGAAGGTCTGCATGTAGTAATCGGCATCGAATACAGGCGCCCAGTCCAGGGAGGCGACGAGATCGGTGTAGTCGCTGCCGTAGTCCCAGGTGACGTCGTAGGGGTTTGCATTGTTCGGGTCTTCGGCGCGGACATAGCAGAGCGACTTGACCCTCTCAACCTTCGACCGTCGCCCGCCGAATGCTGCGACGTATTCTGCGGATCCGGCGGCGGGTTCCTCCGCGGGTTCGGGCGCGGGTTCCTCTGCGGATCCGTAATCGGGTACTTCCGTCTCATACTGCCCCTGTGCGGCTTTTCGGAGCAGTTCATCGCGCAGAGAAGGGGGGATCTGCTCTTCGAAAAAATATATATTTTTGCCGTAAACGATTGGATGGTCCAGTTCTGTCTGGCCCCCGGCGGCTGACTTTTCATCAGACGCATCAGAACTCGCATCATGGCTGGCAGCCGGCTCCGGCTCGGACGCTGTTTCCGGTGCCGGAGCGGAGGTCTCCGGGACCGGGTCCGTGCCGGCTGATCCGCAGCCGGCCAGCAAGGCTGCCAGCAGCAGAGCGGCCAGGAGACGGACGGCAGTGTTTTTCACGGCTTTCTCATTCCTTTCTTATATTCATTTGTCACAACAAATCATTAAATATCATGATTTGTTGTGCTGTTATCAGTAAAATTAAGCAAATTCATTGACTTGTGCCTTTAAATGCATATACTGATAACAGGAGGTGTGGTATCAACCATGTCGTACAATACGCACGTAACAATGACGCTGTCCTCTGATGACCGGGAGCGGCTGAACGACTATGCCCGGTACCGCGGGCTCTCTGCGTCGCAGCTTCTGAGAGACTACATTTCGACGCTGCCAACATACGACGGTTCCAGGATCGCGGAAATACTGCAGGGCCTGAACCCGGATGCACTGAAATACCAGCACGGCATCCTGTCGTTCGAGAACGTAGACGTCAGCATCTGCCGGGTTCACGATACAGCAAACGAATTCTCTCTCGAGGCGATGAAGGCTGTGTACCGGATCCTGCTTCCCAGGATCATCGAGCAGGCCGGCAGCGGCCGTTACGGATGGGGGATCGTGCCGGTACCGACAGAGGATCTGCTGCATGCTTTCGGGATCGACCCGGAGGCAGCATCAGATGCGGATCCCTCGGATGCGCTGATTGACGCTCTTCGCAGGGCCGGCCGCTACACCTGCGTCGAGTTTGCTGACGGGGAGCAGAGGGATATCCTGGATGTCGTCGGGACGGGACCTGGCGACGATACGATGTACATGGCCGCTGCGTATCCGCTGCACGTCGCAGATGCCATTCTGCAGCAGGACCGCCGGCGCGGGCGGGGGCGGGGACGGTCCCTGGCTGACCGCTGAGAGGTGTGAAAAATGGCCAAGAGGGCTAATTACGCCGAACTGGCGAGACAGTTGGAAGAGATCGCGGCCCGGATGGAAGCGGAGCGGCAGCGGATCACGACCTCATTCGCTGAAGCTTTTGCGACAAACGAGATCGTGCTGAAACTCTCTCCTCTCAGCCGGAACGAGCTCGAAACAGTTGCAGCTGCGCTGGCAGACCGTGTGGATGATATTCTGGCAGAGCTGGATCAGCAGGCCGTGCCGGGCGAAGAGGGCAGCACAGACAGACAGGGAGAGGGGACGGTTGTGTGACTGGCAGCGAGACATACCCGTCAATCACCACATGCGCCATTTCTCTCGACGACATGGCCAGTATGGATGCCATTTACCGGTGGAACTGCGCAGGAATCGAGACAGCGGACCTGCGGTCGGTCGAGATGGCGTTTTACCAGGAGCATTTCGACCCCTACATCAGGGCGATGCACCGGAGAAAAGCAGGCCGCAGCAGTGTCAGAACGAGGGACATGTCCGCCTACTATGCCGCATCAGGGTCCAGACCGGAATGCATCGAGATCTGTTTCGGCCCGGCGGCCGGCGCGCAGCTGTCCATCGAGGATAACATCCGCATCGCAAAATCTTTTATCAACTGGCGGAAACAGGTGTACCCGCGCGTGGAACCTCTGGACTATGTCGTCACGATCAGGGACGGCATGCCGTATGTTTTCGAGCGGCATGTGTGGCTCGGACGGAATCAGCAGGGATACATGATATCAGACATGGCAACAGCGCTTGTCATCATGCGTGTCCGTCCGCCAGAACCGGACAGGGCCGAGACCCGCCAGAACAGTCCGCGGGCGGCTTACGACGACATGTGCGCCAGATCGCTGGCGCTGCAGGTCGGGTGGCAGATCGGGCTGAAACAGTTCCAATCATTCGGAACTTGAAAGGGACGAAGTCAGGAGGGGCTGCGGGGCTCCTCCTGTTCTGCACATCACATGCGGGGAGCGGTCTCAGACAGCTCCCTCAAAATTATATCATTTATGTATGAACAGCATAGTACGGACCGCGCTTTTCGGACTGGTGCAGCAGCAGTCCGCCGCACACGCCGTATTCTCCGTTCGGCTTTTTTGACATGAAAGAAAAATCGGTATTGCCCCAGTCCGAGTAGACGGTGATGTCATGGACTTTCGGCCAGTTGAAATTGTCCCGGAGTGCGACGGACAGTTTATGGCGGAGCGTTGGATCAGCAGCTACGTGGCGGAGCGTCCGGGATGCGTTCGTAAAGTCCATCCGCGGCTTTCCGGGGTCCGGAAGGGACAGCAGTGCGATGGACTGGCTTCGGAGGTCGTGCACAAACGCGAAGAACGCTGACCAGGACAGGTCGATGTCCTCCACTAAGGCCTGCATTGTGCCGCATCCCGCATCGCCGGTGAGCCAGGCGAAGCGGATGCTGAGGATATCGGTCCTGGGTTCTCTGTGCAGGTCAGCGAACGAGTACAGGTCCCGCACAATGACGGCCTCCTGGCTTTCCAGCTGCGCCGTTTCGCGGCGTGTGAGATAAAACCAGTGCGGTGCCTTCTGCGTGCGAGATATCGTGCGGATGCCGATGCAGTTGCCGCTGTGCTTCAGTTTGACCATCGTTCTTTCCATTTTATCACTTCTTTCATCAAACATCAGGACAGCTTGGCGCCTGAAACCTGCGCCATTCTGTTTTCAATCTGTGAAATGAGATCCATGGACGTCTGCCGGATCACTTCCATGCTGGCGGCAAGTTCCTTGGCATTGCGGTCAGAAGACCAGCCAGCCACGTAGCCAAAGGAGTAGTCCGACGTATCCAGACCAAGCGCGTCACAGACTGTGAAGGCAACGCTTTCCGCCTGGACCTCTTTGGCGTGACGGTCCGTCGGTGCGTCGCGAAGTGCCCTGCGCAGGCTGACACCCGTATCCAGACGGTGCATGGTGGCGTGGGCGATCTCATGGACCATGGTTTTGACCGTCTGCTGCTCGCTCATGCCGATTTGGATCGCGATGCGGTCTTCCACCGGGCTGTAGTAGCCGTGAGAGCCGTCGAGAATCTCCTCAAACGCAATCTGGCACGGAGAAACATCCGCCAGTACCGAGGACAGCGCCTGGTAGTTGTCCACCGAGCCCAGAAGCTCATGAGCAATGGAGGGCAGCTCCGGGCCCTCCGTCTGTTTGACGTCAAAGACATAGACGGGACGGCATGCGATGACGACATCCTGTTCTCTGTCCGTTGGATGCCCGTCCCGGTCGCAGACCTGCATCTTTTTGATCACCGGTGCCAGGATCTGGATACCCTTTTCACCTTTCCGGACCTGCCGGCCAAATTTAACCTGCCAGTCCCGGTAGCCTGCAACACACTCCGCATCCGGCCGCTGCATCCAAATCAGCATTGAGTTTTGAATCGAATAGTGATGAAATTTTTTCATGGTGCGGAGATAATCCGCGTAATTCTCGGACTGAAAGATGTCGTGAACACCTGTCTCCAAACGCTCCAGGATCTGTTTTACCTTTTCCTGGCGCGACAAGGTCTGCTTCTCACTCATAATATCGGCTCCTTTCTCTGACATCAGATGTGTGCCATGCCAAAAACAAAATCCTCAATATGACTGACCGCATAGAGGAGACAAAGCTGACTGGATGATATTCGAACAAAGTAAAAAGCCACCCCGGAGGGGAAGGGGGCCGGGGGAAACTGCGCATCGCGTGGTGTCCCCCGGCAAGCATAGACCACGACGCGGTGCGCGTGGTCTATGCTTGCAGAGCATGCCAGAAAGAGAAAATGAAAATTGATATGCAATGCTTTAACAAAACAAAAAATGATTCATGATTCAAAAAAACGGGTGGAATCCGATATGAATAAAACACAGAAAATGAAGGCACTGACGATTCGATTTTCGGAAGAAACATGGGACCTGATCCGTGAAGTGGCGGCGAAGCATCACGTATCTGCGGCGGAACTGGTCCGGCAGATGGTACTTGTAAACATGTCAAAGCAGGACAACAGGCTGCTTGATCCGGAGCAGGAAGAGCAGATGCGCAGCGAGATGCAGGCGCTGCGTGGTGTTCTTCTCGACGTTCTGAACGAAATCTCGAAAGTCAGACTGGAGCTGAACCGCATTGGCGTCAATTACAATCAGGAGATTAAGCTGAAAAATATCGAAAGAAAGTACCGGGGCGTCACAGACATGTACTCGCTTCAGCAAAAGTTTCGAGAGACCGAAGCTGTCACCGAGGACAGCCAGCTTCTGCGAAAAGACGAAATCGATGCAATCATGCAGCGTTTTCGGGACGCAGTTCAAAAGGCAGGTGAGGCATTATGCCATATTCTCGCGTGACCCGTACCGCTTATGGTGCCGGCGCGATCCGCTATGCGCGCGGAGACGATGACGGCATTGGGCACGACGGGACTTCTCCCCGCAACGCTCTTGTCACGACCGTTAACATGCTGCCGGACGATGTTATCCCGGTGGAGGACCAGATGCGGCCGGTATGGGCGCGCGCTGCGGCGCGGCACACGACCCGTGTTGATCGATTTATTGTTTCGTTTTCGCGCAACGAAATTGATCCCGAGGACCCGGCCGGGGCAGTGCTGGCGGGACAGATCTGCACTGACATCGCATCGTTATTATGCAACGGGTTTGATCCCGGGAACGAAGAGCACAGGGCACTGGCAGATGAAATGGGATTTGATCCGGAAACATTCGTCCTCAAAAAGACCAAAGACGGACAGAAAAGCAGACCTTTAACGGGACAGGGACGGCACCAGGCAGCGATTTTTATTCAGAAAGACGGAACAGGGGGTCTGTATCACGGGCACATTCTCGTTAATGACGTGGCTGCAGACACCGGCCGCAGTTTGAATGCGAACTACTATTACGTGCCGTATCTTCGCAAGATGGTTGACCATGTTGTCTCGAAATATGTTGATCTGGACCTTGGAAAAACGAAAGCAAAAGAGATTATTCCGCAGACCGTCAGGGCGAAGCGGAACATCAATGCGGCGGCACGGACCGCCAACGCAATCGAAACTGCAAAGGCCAGCGCAGAGGGCCGCAGCCCTGTGATCCAGCCAATGCGGTACATCTGGCGGGATGATATGTGTGCCAGGATCCGTGATGCGGCACAGAGTTCAGCGTCTGAAGATCAGTTTTTTGAAGAATGCCGGGCCAGGGGCGTGGAGGTTATGGTGCACGATCCGGAGACAGCGCGGAGACAAAAGAAGCCAAAGTACTACACATACGCGCTTGTTGATACGTCAAAGTTTCCGCCGGATGAAAAAATCCCCAGCAATCGCCGTGCGAGATCGTACCGGATGGGGACGGACTATGAGCCTGAAGGGATTGCAGAGATGTTCCTGTCGAAAGAAAAGGAGGAGGAAGAAATGATCCGTCGTTTGGAGCCGGAGCAGGAACCGGAGAACAAAACATTCGCTTCATCAGATGATGTATGGTCTGACCAGACCGGCTGGGAACGCAGGGATGATGTGTATCGGGATGATGATGTCGCGGATTCAGACAATTCCGACGATGATGACAAACTGATCCCGGTGGCTCTCAGCCAGATCATTCCGGGAACTGCGGTCCGGGAAGCGATGGCGATGGTCTATCCGGCTTATGCGCGCGCCATGGGGATGGACCCTGATGCCCCGCCGCTGGATCCGGATGGCGCATTTATCGAGGACCGGTTTGCAGACCAGGCCCGGATTGGCTGCGTGCATGAAACGTGGCAGGATTTCAGGCGGTGGCATCTCTCTTCTGTCATCCGCGGACATAAAGAGGGACCAATGTTTTTCCGGAACGAGGAAACGGGTGAAGTCCATCCCGACAGAGAAATTCTGACGGACCAGTACACGCGCTTCCTGAGGGACACTGAGCTGGAAGTTACAGGTGATGACTATGTGGAGCGCGGAGACTGGCGGTATGGCTTGACCGAAAAAGGACGCCGCCGGTGGAGGAGACAGCCGCCTGATACGGCGCCTGACAATGTCTCAGTGCCCGAGACATCTGGTCCTGATCCCGATGATGAGGTCAATGTCGCCAATGCGCCGAATCAGGCATATCATCTGCTCCGGGACTGGGTCCGGGGCATGGAAGACGGGGCGCTGCAGCCGGACCATGAAGAGGATGAGTGGCCGGCACCGAAGCGGAAAAAGCAGTTCAGCTGATATTGATATTAAAAATGCGCACCCTGCAGGAACTGCGGGGTGCGCATGTGCTTGATCGGATCAATGCGGCAGAAGAACCGTGAAATGTCAGGTCTTCTTTTTTTGTCCATTTGTGCCCCGCCTCCCGGCTACAGGCAGATTTCCGATGGACATGTCTGTGGTTTCCAGAAAATAATCACAGGCAGGGTAATAATCGTAGCGGCATTCCCAGCCTTTGCGGCCGAATCTGTTCTTGATGCACACCAGCGATATTTTCCGTGGATTTTTGTTCGATTCTGCCCGGACGGCCTCCCTCTTGGCCGTTATCGACATCTGGTCAAACTCCGCGGACCGGATCAGATCCAGCTCAAGCCCAAGGATGCAGTCAGCAGAATACTCGATGCCGCCGCTTTCCTTGAAGCTCTCTTCTGATATGGGCATCATGTAGTTTGACCGGTTCAGGCTGGAAATCACTATGACAGGAATGGCCAGCTCCCGGCTCAGCTTCTTAAGGGCCTTGACCGAGGCATCAACGGATTCTCTTGTACTCTGATACCTGCTCTCGTGTCTGCCCGGCTCTAAAATCTGAAGGTAGTCTACTATGACAACAGGCTTAACCTGATTTTGCGATTTATAGTTCTGCACGTAGTCGCAGAGGTAATCTGTGCTGCAGCTCATGCCGCCCTCGACAATGCTCATCTGAGGAGCAGTATCGCTGGCATACGCATCCAATGTGCCGGATTCCATGATTTCTTTCAGGAAGTATCCGCCCTGGCGGATGCCAAGTGACGTGATCTCCTGCATTCCGCCATCCGCTGCATATCTGGAAGCCAGTGATTTGCATACGATTTCGAGCCGGCTCATCTCAAGCGAAAAATAGATCACGTGTGTCCCGCTGCGCGCGATGCTGTTCGCGACCTGCAGGGCCCATGTTGTTTTGCCCAGGCCCGTGATCGCGCCGACTACATACAGACCGCTGTAGAGCCCGCCTGACGCGGCGTCAAAATTTGCAAAACCGGTCGGAACACGGCCCTGTGCAGCCGCAATGTCTGCCGCAAACCAGTCGCCCTTTATGTAGGTGTCAACTGCATCAGGCCGCGGTGCGGACTGCATTTCGGCCCTTTCGAGAGAGCCCGGAAACAGGTCCGGCTCAGCACACAGGGCCTCGTTGGGATCCTTGTACGCTCCGCAGACAGTGGCTGTGACATGCGAAAAGGACACATGCAGCTTCGCCAGTTCCGCGGCAAGATCCTGCTGGGCTCTCTGCCCAGCTTCATCGGCGTCAAGGCACAGCAGCAGCGTCTTTTCCGCCGGTTTGTCGCGCAGTGCGTCAGCCAGCATTCTCCAGTTGCCGGCGGAGTTCAGCGCAACAGCGTACCGGCCGGCCGACATGATCGACAGAGCATCAGCCCAGCCTTCGCAGACATAGATGTAATGCCCTGTTTCTTCATCCCACAGAAACTGAAGGCCTGAAGGACACACCTTTCCGCCTCTGTTGATCATCCGGCGGTACCGCGATGACTCCGGGCGGATGTCGATGCCGACATACCCGCTGTCAGACATCGGGATGATCAGCCGGGGTGCCGGATGTCCGTTGCCCAGAATATCGATGCCGGGCATGAAACCGGCGTGATACCGTTCGGCCGCCTGCAGGTCTATGTGGCGGCCCGCCAGATAGTCCCTGCCCGGCTGCCCCGCAGGCCGGTGGAGCAGTATGTCCGCGGCTTCGTCATACAGTGCCCGGCAGGATGCCGGCGTCTCCTGATCTGTCGCAGTCTGAGCTGATTTTACCAGATTCAGCCCCAGCTCCGCGGACATCGACTGAACTGCCTGTGCGAACCCGCAGCCGTGGACAGCCATGTAGATGTCGATCACATCGTACCTTCTGGCCTTTTTCCCGGCTGCAGAGGCACAGCGGCCAAAACAGTCGACTGCGTTCTCGCTTTCGTAAAGTTTCACTGCCCCGGTCCCATGGGGGCCGTCGCCGCTGCCGCAGACCGGGCAGCACCACTGCCCGTACCTGGACGGCCGCAGAAGCGACCGTATCGGATAACGGCTCTGTATGATTCCCTTCGCTTCCTGCCAGTTAACATCCACAGCTGAACAGCACCTTTCGCTTTGTCCGGCCCCTGTCCTGGAACACATGACGGCGGGGCCCGGGCGAGTAAAGTAAAGCACGGCGGCAGGGCCCGGGCAAGGGAGGGCCCTGCCGCGCTAAGAATTCATGAGAATTCATGGATATTTTGAGGCCAATGGAAAAACAGGCGGAAAAGTTGATTTTTCACAGCTTGAAGGGCCAGATGCACGCATATCTATGCCTGAAAAGTTGCAAAAACCAGCTGTGCCAAAAAGACCCGTGTCATCAAACGTGAGGGTTCATGTCATCAAACGTGGGGGTTCATGTCATCAAACGTGGGGGTTCATGTCATCAAACGTGAGGGTTCATGTCATCAAACGTGAGGGTTCATTTCAGACTGCAGCCCTGCGTCCGGGGTCGAAAAAGGAGCAGGCCGTTAGACCTGCTCCTGCATCTGAAGTTCGATTTTGACGCCCTTTATCTGTCTGCCCTCTTTTATGACTGTGTAGGATTCGAACTCCCCTCTGTGCTGCCATGTGTCGAGACACTGCAGCAGGAACTCCCGGCAGCGCTGCAGCCGCTGGCGCGGCAAAGAGTCAAGACCCGTGTGCCAGAAAACAGTCTTGAAAAGGATTGTGTTCCAGCCTTTTTTCCGCCGATGGTTTCTGGCCGCATTCTGGATCGCACGGATCCTGCGGAGCAGGTCAGTTTCGAGCAGCTGCCGGCTGGGCGTACTGGGCAGACGGCCGGACAGCCCGGTGCTGCTTACCCGCTGATAAATGACCAGCATGTCAGGCGGTACACTGGTCAGCTGCCCTTTCAGCTTTGCATACCAGTAAAGCAGCGGCTCGGAAAGCAGCCGGTACCCGCTGACTCTGATTCCGTTTCTGAGCGTGAACTCGACGGACTCTATGTTGATAAGGCTCCCCTTTTTCTTGAACTCAGTGACGCCCAGTTCCTGGGCCCATCTGCTCCCCTTAAGTTCAGCGGTCGCATTAATGTCTGCAACAGTTCGATTGAGCACCCACATGTTTTCGTCAATCAGCTGCAGAAGGGACGGTTTAAAGTGATCCTGGCCGCCTGATATGAGCCTGGCTATGTCCTTGACTGTAAACAGTGTGAGTCCATACTGCCGGTATATGCTGATGACTGCATCGTTCACCAGCCGGCAGTATGGAGGCAGCGTCCCGTCTACGGTGATGTAGTGGATTGCTGGATCATCATAAACGATGTCTACCGGGATCGCCAGATCTTTGCGGACGGGGAGACCTATGGCACCCTGATTGATGATGCAGTCATAGGATCCGTCAGGCGCCTCAACCCCGTAAAACAGGGCGTTGGTCAGCGTGTCATGCACCATGATCAGACTGTCCGGCTGAACTGCATCAATCCGTGAGGGCAGCTCTGTTTCTCTGCTGAGATCGTCTGCATCGAGTGTCTGGGGAAGAACAGCCTCAGCATCAGCAGGAGTATCGGTCGTCGGTTCTGAAACCATTAAGCGCACCTTCTCACGGCTGGATTTGCTCCATAAATATACCACGGAAGATGTCAAAATACAGCAGCCGGAGAGATTTTAATGCATCTGTGCTGACAGCAGGAGTCAGCCGGCCAGCGTCAGCGGTGCCAGGACATCCCAGGTGTTTTCGTTTGGGTGCGCGCGCAGCAGGCTGGCGATATAGGGATACTCAGTCGCCTGGTAGAAATAGACCCTGTTGCAGATCTGGATCAGCAGGTATCCGCTGTCAGTATTATCAAGCATGCCTGCAAATCTGCCGGCATCATTCAGCATTTTGCCTGTGATGAAAGCAAGATCGGAACAGTCATTGTAAAAGCTTTGAATACTGTGGGAGATATACATGATGTACATATCCGGAACGTTCCGGCCGTCAGCCGTGACAATGTAGACGGTTTTCGACTCGTTTTCCATCACTGCTGCTCCTTTCTGTTTTCAAAAAAGCAGCAGCCGGGCGCGGTGCGCGGCTGCTGCTTTACGGGTCCGGCAGTCCGGGTCAGAGGTCGGAGACGGACGTGTAGGGGTCCATGAACTCGAGCAGATCCTGGATGCGATCCACGTCGTCGCGGGCCCGGTTACGCGCCATGATGATGGTGCGGTAGTTGGCCCGCAGGATGCCGATCGCCTCGGTCGATCCGAGCTTGGCTGCGCAGACCAGCATGTCGGTCGCCTGGCTGACGTCCTGGGGGCTGCAGGTCATGTACACCCGGTAGCGAAACATGCAGGCTCCGGGATCGCTGCGGTCGACTGGCGGCAGCTCATCCTGGGATACGGTGTCAAATGTGTCATCGTCAAACAAGAAAATAACCTCTTTTCATTAAATATAACGGGACATCGGAAACGCATCTGCCTTCCCGTCCCGCCTTTTCCCGGCCGGCGCGCGCGCCGGCGGGCGCGTGTGCCGGGGCGGTGTGCCGGGAAAACCGGGTACATGAAAAGTCCGGCACACGCAGCATGTTCGGATCAGGGCATCCGGCGGGGAACGGGGGCCGGGGAGGGGTCCAGGAAGAGAGCCGGGAATACGGATCCTCCCTGCTGTGGGCGGGGAGGGAAGAAGAAGAGGGAGTCAGCCTGTCTCGGTCAGCGGGACCAGCTGGTGCAGCGCAGGGGTGCGTCCGGCGGCCGCTCCGGTGCAGGCGGGACCAGGCCGTGACGGAAATGCGGCGGGCGGGCCGTGACGGGTATCCCAGGTCACAGACATCCACACTTCATACCCGGAACTGAGGGGAAAGGCCCGCTTTCAGGCGGCGGGGGCCCCGCATCCGGGGGGCTGTGCCGTACAGCAGGGCGGGACTGTATATTTCAGAATCGAATCGTTATGACGATTGAATTCAGGGGTCTTGTTTTTTGCCCGCTGTATATGTACACTTCTATTTGGATAATACAGCAGGGGAGGAAGGCTGCGTGTGCAGTCAGGACAGTCCGTGCAGTACAAATACACGGCTCAGGACCCGGTCACGGGCAGGCAGCTGCATCGCGGAGATCCCGCCGGTCCTGACCACGATTACAGATCCGGGCTATGACCATGCGTTTGCGTGCGGGGATTCACATGATTCACGTGCTTATCTGCAGGAGACGCGGGCTGGGGAAATCCGGCTGTCAAACGGAGGACAGCTGGAAGTTGACGGGCAGACGACAGACATGATTTTCCTGTCCAGGATCATGTGCGGCGGCGGGACCGGAACGGCGCAGCTGACGGCGGAGGATACGCTCCTGCTGGAACTGATCTTCTCCGTCCTGAAACGGCAGGCTGACTCCGGGGGGAGCAGCCGGAATGTGCGGATCTATGTCCCGGACCTGATGCGCGCCATGGGCT
Source organism: uncultured Oscillospiraceae bacterium (assembly GCA_964471855.1). Classification (GTDB taxonomy): domain Bacteria; phylum Bacillota; class Clostridia; order Oscillospirales; family Oscillospiraceae; genus Lawsonibacter. The sequence goes on from CAYYHY010000020.1 coordinate 17,273, forward strand.
ACCGCAATCCGGCGCATGCAGACCGCGTCGCGGGTGTCGCGGAAAAAATCCGGCGGTACCGTTCCGTGCTGGGGATCATCGATCACGTGGACAGCAGATGCTGGCCCCTGCTGGATGTCTGCGAGTTTGACCCGCTTTCCAATGCGCTGGATATGGGGTCGCCGTACATGGAGGCTCTGCTCGGCATCCTGACGGCGCCAGCCGGCGGACAGAACTCATCCGAAGGGGAACGCCGGGGCCGGAAGGCGGCAAAGCCGGCGGCGAAGCCGAAATTCGTTTCAGCGATCCGCACGGAACTCTGCGGACAGCGGGCCAGACGGGCCGCAGCCATTGTCCGGGAGATCGTCCTGCTCGTCGTCCGGGCCGGTGCCAGGGGGCTGCCGCATATCAGGGTTGGGACGCTGATCCGCCGGGTCCCGGAACTGGCGGACTATGTGCTGGATCCGGCGGTCCCGGTCTCGGACCGGAACCGGATCCTGAAGCGGACCTTCTCCGCGGCGTGGGATTATCTGCCTGCATACACGCTTCTCCAGGAGCGGTACACCGGGCTGGCGGTCCCCTCGTTCATTCCGACCCTGCGGGACATGGATCATCTGCTGGAATTCCCGCACGGAGGGCTGTCCGGCCGCAGCAGAACGCCCGCATGACTGCTGTGACGGTCCCGGAAGGGGAGGAATGAAACCTGCACAAGCTGTCCTCAAACCTGCACAAGCTGTCCTGAAACCTGCACGAACTGTCCTGAAACCTGCACGAACTGTCCTGAAACCTGCACGAACTGTCCTGGAAAATGCTGTGAAACCCTTGTGCCGCAGGGGTTCCGGTTCCTTAGGTTTTAGTATCTAAAACCTAGTCCCCGGCTGCGGATCCCGTCCTGACGGGCGGGATCCGCGCCGGGAGAAAACTGTCATCTTCTTTCTTCTTTCCCCTCTCCGCCCATGCAGGGACAGACAGCTGTCCTGAACGGCATTTCATCAGAATGTACCAGCCGGCAGAGGAACAGTCTTTCCGATCCATGTTTCTGACACTTTTCCCCCCTGCTCCATCGGGGCGGGGAAAGAAAAAAAGAAATATGAGGAGGCTCTGACGGAGTTTCAAAAAACAGCAGCCAGGAGGTTTTTCACAGCATGCCGAAACCGAAACGCTGCCCTGAGGGCGCGGATTTTCTCGACGAAAAGGAACTTGCCGGCATCGTGCAGCGGATCAATGCGAAAAAAGACGCCGTCTCCACCACCAGCTCGGACTATTTTCCGGACATCTACAGGGAGGATGCCATCCGCTTCGGTGCCAGCCAGACCCGCATGACGGGGTTCCGGAACCTGGATGAAAAGCAGCCCTTCATGCCCGGATTTTACGCCCTGGGCGCCGTCAGCTCGCTCGGCAAGACGACCTTCGCATTTCAGCTGGCGTGCCAGGTGGCCGCATCCGGCACCCCGGTGCTGTACTTCAGTCTGGAACAGACGCGCTCGGAACTGTTTGCCAAGGCGGTCGCCCGCACTTTTTACCAGGAGTCCCGCCGCCGCCGGCTGGAGTCCGCGTCACAGACCGTCTTTCCCGCCCCCGGGAACAGGGCAGTCCGGAACGGCGCCGCCCTGCGCGACTGGCCGGAGGAGACGGAACAGGTGCTCCAGACCGTCCGCAGGGAGCTGGGCGGCAATCTGACCGTCATCGACGGAGCCTTCAGCGTGGATTCCGGGTTCGTGGATGACTACGTGACTGCCGTCTGCAACACCGGGGCCCGCCCGGTTGTGATCATCGACTACCTGCAGCTCGTGGAGCCCGCCAGAACCGGCGTGCAGGTGCAGGACTACAGAACGGGCATGGACCGCACGATCCACAACCTCAAGTCCCTGCAGCAGCGTTTTGACCTCAGCCTTCTGGTGCTGAGCAGCCTGAACAGGGCGAACTACGGCCGGGCGATCGACTTCGAATCCTTCAAGGAAACGGGCTCAATCGAGTACACCTGTGACGTGGTGTGGGGGATGCAGCTGTCCGTGCTGCGTTCGAAGGACTGGCTGGAGGCCGATCAGGACGGGAGGAGGGCCGTCATTCTGGCCAGGAAGGCGGAGAGCCCCCGCCACATCGACCTGGTCTGTCTGAAGAACCGCTTCGGTCCCATCGGATGGTATCTGGACTTCGACTACTACCCGGAACACGACACCTTCTACCCCAGCTGGCACAGGGATGACCCCCTGAGTGTCTACTGAAGAAATCATGAAAAACGGAGGTTTTATCACATGGATAAGGACAATCTGAGCAGAGACGCGGGCGTGCAGACCGGAAACGCCTCTGTCTCCGGCGGGATCCCGGATTTCGGGACGTATCCCGCTTCCTGCCGTCTGAAGACCGGCTTCGAGGCTCTGGATGCGCAGGAGCCTCTCACGCCCGGACTGCATGTTCTCACAGGTGCCAGTTCGGCGGGGAAGACCATGTTCGCCCTGCAGCTGGCGGAACAGCTGGCCGCCGGAGGCACCCCCGTGCTGTTCTTCAGCATGGCGCAGCCCCGCCTGGAGCTGCAGGCTCACATGACGGCCCGCTCCTTCTTCCTGGAGCAGCGCCGCCGCATGCTGGAAGGCGTGCCGGGCGTATTTCCGGCGCCTGAGAACAGGGATATCCTGTACGGTACGGCCGCCGCGGACTTCCCGGAGGAGACGGAGCAGATGATCCGGTACACCGCATCCCGCGTCGGAGACCGTCTCCGGATCATCGATGACGCCGGAAGCATGCGCGGCATCAGCGAATGCGTGGAGAACGCCTGCTGCGGGGGTGCCTGTCACGTGGTGATTGTCGATGCCATGCAGGACATCACGCAGCCGGACAGTGACGAAGGCTTAAGTCCCGCCGCTGCGGTACGTGCGCTGGGAGCGCTTCAGGCGCGCTGCCGCACTGCGCTTGTCGCCTGTGCGGATCTGGAGTGGCTCTGCGACGGCGTGCCGGATGCCGCCGGGATCTCCGCCTGCGAAGTCTGGGGGTTCAGCAGGGCCAAACCGAATCCTGCCGACTGGAGGGATGTCCGGCTGAATTCGGCTGGATGGAAAAAGGCCGTTCAGGCAGGAGACGGCGGGGCGGAACTGCTCCGTTCCCCGGCAGCGCAGGACCCTGACTGCGGTGTGGAACTGAGCTGTCTGAAAAACCGCATGGGGCCCTCCGGCTGGACGGTGAAGTTCGGCCTCTGGCCCGCTCACAGCACGTTCCTCTGCGCCGGCTGATGCCGTATCCGTTGCCGGAACAGATCCGCGCCGCCCGGAAGGCGGACCTGGGATCCTTCCTGCTCCGGCATTGTCCGGAGAGTGTGATCATGGAGGGGGACAGCCTGCGGCTGACGGCCAACCACAGCGTGTGCATAAGGATCGGCTGGTCCGGCTGGAAGGACTGGGCAGACGGCCGCCACGGAAATCCCATTGATTTTCTCATGGAGTTCGCGGGCTGCCGGTTCCAGGACGCCGTCCTGGCCCTGTGCCGTGACATCGCTCTGGGACCGGTCTCCCTGCCCGCAACGGCCGGTTCCGGCGCCGGCGCCGGCCCGACAGCCGCGGCGCATCCCTTTGCCCCGCCCGCCCCGGTGCAGGGCCCCTGGCGCCGCGTGTATGCATACCTGAACCAGACCCGGGGGATCCCGGTACCTCTCATACAGAAGCTGGTGGACAGCCGCATGCTGTACCAGGACGGGCGGGGAAACGCCGTTTTCCTGAACCCGGAGCAGACGTTCTATGAGATCCGGGGGACTCTGAGCAGCGTCCCCTTTCACCAGGTGAAGTCCTCCGAGCCGGACGCCTTCTGGTGGTTCCTGCCGGAAACCCCGGATCCTCACACCTTTTCCGCCTGCATCTGCGAGTCCGCCATCGACGCCCTGTCCCTGTACCTGCTGCGCAGGGAGACGGCGCCGGATGCCGGCGGCAGCATCTATGTGTCCATCGGCGGCGTCGCAAATCAGCAGCGGATCGACCGCATCCGCACAGCCATGGATTCAGCGGGCTGCCGCACCGTCATCGCCGTGGACAGCGATGCGGCCGGACAGAACTGCCGGAACCGGAATCCGGACTGCCCCGCGCTGATCCCGGTCCGCAAGGACTGGAACGAGGACTGGCTGGCATTGCAGGGGAGGCAGAAATAGATGTCAGCGTACAGACCTTCATCGCTCATGACATACGCCTTTCTGGACGGCACCCATACGCCGGTCCACGTGGACAGCGTGCTGTCCGGGAGATCCTGCGGCTGCGTCTGTCCTGCCTGCGGTGCGCCCCTGACCGCCGTGAAGGGGGCGAAGCGCCGGCATCACTTCATACACACCGGCGGCGGCTCCTGCCGGGACGGCTGCCAGTTCTCCGCCGGGCTGGCCCTGGCGGACGTCCTGAAGGACTGCCGGACCCTGTACCTGCCCAGGGAAGAGATCGATTTTCCCTACTCGTACAGGTACCAGGATTACATCCGGGACAGGCAGGCGGAGATCCAGTCCCTGCGGCTGCAGTACCCGGGCTTCCCGCCGGAGCCTGAGATCAGCGTCATGGCCGAGGACATGCGGGTTCACCTGATCATGCCGGTCCGGAGCGGCATGCATCCCAGAGTGCCCGACAGCGGACCGGTGCTGGAAATCCGCCTGTACGATGAGGGCGCCGTAAGCCGCCAGGAGCTGAAGGAAGTGCTGGAGTTCGGGGGCTTCGGACACGGCCGGCGGTACACGGATCCGGACAGCGGCATCCGGTGGTACCGCCCGGGGAGGACGCAGGCGGTCCTGGACGCCTTTTACCGGAACGGGGAGGTCCTCCATGTGTCCGGCCGGCAGATATCACACTGCCCGAAGAGGTGCGGGGCCCCCGCCGACGCGGACCGGGACTGCCGGGGCTGCAGCTGCTGCGTCTGGCACCCGGATTTCGCGAGGGTCCTGGTGCGGGACCTGCGGGACCGCAACTGCATTGGACTGCTGACGGACGACATGCTCCAGACGATGCGGCAGTCCGTTCTCTGTACCGCCGCAAACAGAATCGAGTACATATCCGACCTGATGACAAGTCCGGAGCTCAGACCGCCGGTACGCGAGGATTCCGGCCCCCCGACGTCAAGCTGGGATGCCCTTGTTGCGGCCATCCGGGCGCAGTACGTCCACGGCACTGATGCGGACACGACCTGACCGGGGGTCAGATCCTGCCCCGATGCCATGCCGGAAGACCGGCGCGGCATCGGAATACCACCTGCCGGCCAGCCGGAAAATCGCGGTGTCCCCCAGACAGGCGGCACATCGAGCAGGGCGCTGCGGGCGGTCCTGCCGGCATTTTCGACC
>CAYYHY010000021.1:0-22522 GCA_964471855.1 uncultured Oscillospiraceae bacterium
CGGTCTTTGCTGTTCTTCCGACTCATGATTTCCTCCTCCATATTCTGCTGTGTGTGTCCTCAAGCCTTCCCGGCTCACAGCCTGTCTGGAAAGGCGCCGATTTCGCAGATTCGCAGTAACGCCTCAGCCGCCAAAGTGCCGCAGATGCAGACTGCAGGAGCAGATCCACAGCAGTCTGCCTGCAGATGGGTATCCTGTACCGCACGCTTCAAAGCTCCAGTATGGCAATAGCTGCTTTCATCAGTCCGGGGATGGATGCAGCCATGCTGTCTTCCATATGGGACAGGATCTGCACCGGCACCGTCCGGTCTGTCTGTTTTCATCTTAGCTATCCGGCTCCGGTCCAGGGTGCACTGCCCAGGATCCGGGCTCCATTCGGTGTGCCTGTCCATACCGGGTCTGGAGACCTTGAGGCTCAAAAAAGTATACTTTTTTGGGGCTTTTTGAAAGGTTCGGAAAACAGCCGAAAATGCGTTGACTTTGCAACTTTTTGATGCTATTCTTGGCATTAAACAGGGCAAAACCGGCTCCGTAAAATAGTATAATTTGTTGCGGGAAAGTTTGCAGAATATGTTACAGGGGCTAAGATTCCGGAGTTTTATTCCTATAATATTCATCAGGTTTTTCCGGTTCCACGGCTCTCCTGCCCCAATTTCTGCGTGTAATCCCAGTTTCAGCGTCTGTTCTCCCCTGAAAGTGCAGTGCTGAGGCATCAGGAGCCGGCCAGGACAGCGCAGAAAAGCATGATCAGACCGAGCCTGTCCCTGCTGTCTCCTGTCCAAAGCGGAGAGACTGCCGCAGATAATGAAGAAGCCGCTGAGCTTGTCAGCGGCTGTTTTTTATGCCCGGAGCAGACATGGATGGAGCGTCCCCGGTTCTGCCGGCATCTGTACCCGGACAGCGATCTGCTGCGGAGGACAGGGCGGCCGCTGTTTGACAGTTGACATCGGTGCCCCTGTAAACTACAATTCTCAGCAAATGGTGAGCAGACGCCGGTCATATGCTGACAGGTCCAGCTTCCGGCGCGTTTTCCAGTCAGCCGCCCATCACGGCGGTCTCTTTCATGGGTCTGCTGCATGCCCAGCCGGTTCAACTGAACCCTCCACGCGCTGCTCACCCCCTGGAGAAGCCCGTCAACCTCCATCGCACAGAAAGGGGCAAACGTATGACAATCAGCAAGTCAGATTCCTGCAGAACACGGAAACTGTACCCGGCTGCCCGGTTTCTCCTCCTCGCAGTCCTGGCTGCGCTGCTCCTGACCGCAGCCACGGCCTGCGGGAACAGGCAGGGCGAGAGTCTGGAGGAACTCGACTGGGACCATCTCGACCTGTCCTCTTATCTTCCCAAACCTGAAACCGGGACTGTGAAGGTCTTCTTCAACACGGAGGATCTCCTGAGCTACAACGTCTACGGCGTAACGGACGAGTACTTCAGCCAGTACTGGGCGGAATGCGAGGCCGCCGGGTTCACAGTCGGCGAGGAAACCGTCGACGGGGCCCTGCACTCCTTCAATGAGACCGGGTTTGAGCTCAATCTTTCGATCCTGAAGGACTGGGATGGTGCCATGGGCATTATCCTGATCCGGCATGAAGACCCCGTCGATCCATGGCCGGAAAAAGGTCTCGGCTCCCTGGTCCCTGCTCCGGCATCCCTGTCAGGGACAGTGACAGAAGACTACGACAATGTCTTCTCTGCCGTCATTGCTGACACAGACGAGGCAGGCGCAGACGCCTATGCGGAGCTCTGCAGAGAGGCCGGATTCACCGAAGAGACCGCTGATGAGCAGGCCGCCTTCAGCGCCAGGAACGCTGACGGTGTAAGGGTCCGCATAAGCTGCGAGGCAGGAAACACCATGTTCGTCCGGGTGAACACAGCGGACGACGAAGAGTCCTCCAGCAGTTCCGGCAGCGCGTCATCTGCCTCCGGCTCCTGAACCTCCGCACGGACAGCGGAATATGGAGCCATGAGTGTCTGTATTCCCTGTGACTCCGGCCGCATCTGGCATTCATGGGGAGATGCCGGCAGAACGGGGCTCTTCCTCTGCCGAACCATGCTGCGCTGTACCGCAGCACCTGAGCACTCCTGCACGATTTATTTGTAACCGCCGGCTGGAGGCAGGACCGGCCGGCGGCGTGAACGGAAGGGAGGAATACCAGCCATGATTGACATGGAAGAAGTGACTTCTGATACGGAACGTGTCCTGTACAGGCTTGATGCGGATATTCTGCCGGAGACGTACAGCTACATGTCCAGTCTCCTGGAGGACGGTCCAGTTTCTGCCGATCTCTGCGAGATGGCGGACACCCTGAGCGAACTGGACAAGCCACAGGAGTTTCCCGATTTCCTGGCCGATTTTATCCGGAAAATGTACGACCTGGAGATTGCAGAGGGAAACGACGATGCCATGAACAGCGTCGGCGCCCAGTACTACACCGGAAGCCGCGTATACGAACAGGACTTTGAGAAGGCCGTCGCATACTACAAGATGGCTGTGGAGAAGGGGAACCGCACAGCGGCGGAGAACCTGGGCTACTGCTACTATTACGGCCGGGACGGCGAGCCGGACTACGAAAAGGCATTCCACTGCTTTGCTCTCGGGGCGTTCGCCGGCGAGCTGGTTTCCCTCTACAAGATCGGAGACATGTACCTGAACGGCCTGTACGTTGAGAAGAATGAGCGCGAGGCCTTCGACATATACTCCCGCTGCCAGCAGGCCATGACCAGTGACGACGGCGACCGCATAGCCGGCCCCGTCTACCTGCGTCTCGGCAGGATGTACCTGGACGGAACCGGCACGGAGAGGAATTCCAGGCTTGCCCTGATGTGCTTCCAGTTTGCGGAGCAGTTTCTCTACAGAATGGTGGTGGACGGGGACTCCATGTATCTCAGAAGCCTCCAGTCTGCCATAGACGGGCAGGAGGAGGCCAGAAAGAGGCTGATGCAGGGTCTGCCGGACAACAGGTGGGGATTCTGACAGCCGGACCGGCTGTATTCCTCTCTCTTCCCTGCCCGGATCTCAGATCCGCCGGCAGGACCCGCCCGCTCCGATGAAAAGACCGTCCCTTCCGTCTGGAAGGCCGCCCTGAAAACCTCAGAAACCATATGCCGCAGATCCGCCTGAAAAGACGGACCTGCGGCTTTTTCTGTCCTGCCAGCCGGCTGTCACTGCTCCCTGATCCCCGCGGCAATCGTCCAGGTGTTCCGATATGTCTCCCCCGGCGCTGCCTGTGCCAGATCCTGCCTCTCCTCAAACACGGTGAGCTTCCCCTCCTCTGCCGGCAGGGACAGCCACGGTTCAATGCAGACATAGGGGGCTTCCCTGCCCGGCACATGCCAGATGCCCAGGAAGGGCATCTCCGGAAAGCTGACGGTGACCCGCAGCCGGCTCGCCGGGGACTCCAGCGAAACCTGCCTGCATGTACCGGCCAGCACCACCGCATCCCGGTCAAACATCTCATGGCGCAGGGGGAGGATGCACCCGTCCTCCAGGGGGAAGGGAACATTCTCCCCGCTGAGAAAGCAGGCGGGCGTAAACCCGATGCGCACCGGAGAGCAGGGGCTGGAAAACCGCAGGCGCCAGTCCTCAAACTTCGACCCCGGCTCCAGGGGCACATTGAAGCCGGGATGTCCGCCGAGGCCGAAGCGCATGGGCACCGCATCCCGGTTCTCCACCTCGTATGTCACCGCCAGCACAGGTCCCCGCAGCTCGAAGATGACACGGAAGGCAAAGCGGCGGGGGTACATCCGCAGGGTCTCCCCGCTGTCCTCCATCTGCAGGGTCAGCCTTCTACCCGTATTCTCCACTGCATGGAAGCTGCTGCCGGAGGCAAACCCGTGAATGGGCATCTCCCGGATTCTGCCGTCCATGCTGTACCGCCCCTCTGTCAAACGCGCCACGAAAGGGAAGAGGACCGGCGCCCTCCCGGACCAGAACTCCGGATCCCCCTGCCAGAGAAGTTCCGTCCCCTCCCGCAGCCGGAGGGACTGCAGCTCCGCCCCCTCCTCCGACACCTCGACCACGAGGGTCCCGTTCTGTATTTTCTGTATCCTGCTCATGCAGTCTGTCTCCTTTCTGCAGCATGCACCCCCAGTCTGCCCCGGCGGACTGCTCTGCACAAGTCCGGATTGGAATCAGAGGGGGTGAAATCTCACACTGGAGACCTGTGAAAAGTACACATGACCTCTGTCGTTACATTGCAGCGTTGCGGATGCGCCGCCGGAAGGCCTATAACTGAGGCGAGAAAAGGAGGTTTCACGCATGAACGCATTCAGCTTCAATTCTCCCTTCATGCGGGGCGTCAACAAGGTCATCCTCTGCATCTACCTGGGCATGCTCTGGTTCCTGTGCAGCATTCCCATCATCACCATCGGCGTGTCCACCATTGCCCTCTACGAAGTGCTCCTGAAGGTGCTCAAGGAGGAGGAGGGAAACGTCACCGCCGGCTTCTTCCGCGCCTTCCGTTCCAACTTCCGCCAGGGCATCGCCGTATGGCTCATCATCCTGCTTGTCACCGCAGTGCTGGGCTTCAACCTCTTCTACTACGGCATACTGGACGGGGCCCGTCACAAGGTGATGCTCATCGGCTTTGCACTCATCCTCGCGGTTGCACTGGCCATCTTCTCCTATGTATTCCCGGTCATGGCCCGCACGGAGAACAGCATCCGCGGCCACTTCCGGATCTCCTTCATCCTGGCGGTCCGCAACCCGGTCTGGAGCGCCATGATGGTCTTTGACTTCCTTCTGACCCTGCTGGTCGTATACGTCTTTTACTATGTTCCGATTCTCTTCATCATGGGCCCCCTGGGCTACCTGCAGGGATCCATCTTCAACCACATCTTTGACAGGCTGATCCTCAGAGGCATGATCCGGGAGGAGTCCCCCCTGGAAGATGCAGAGGCCGCCTGACATGATTCAGAACCCTGTTCTCCGCGGCTTCCACCCGGACCCCTCCATCGTGCGCACCGGGGAGGACTACTACGCTGCCACCTCCACCTTCGAGTGGTGGCCGGGGATCCGGATCCATCACTCCCGGAACCTGTCAGAGTGGGAACTCATCGGATACCCCCTGACGAGGACGTCCCAGCTGGACCTCCGGGGCATCGGTTCCTCCCAGGGCGTGTGGGCCCCTTCCCTGACCTGGGATGACGGCATCTTCTACCTTGTTTACACAGTAGTCCGCTCCTTCTACTGCAGCATGTACGACACGGAGAACTTCCTGGTCACGGCCCCGGACATCCGCGGTCCCTGGTCGGAGCCGGTGCGGCTGAACAGCTTCGGCTTTGATCCCGCCCTCTTCCACGACGGGGACCGGAAGTACATGGTCAGCATGGTCACGGACCACCGCATCCCGAAGAAGTACGCCGGACGCCTCATCCTCCAGGAGTTCGATCCCGTCCGCAGAGAACTGACCGGACCGGTCCGGGAGATCTTCCGCTCAGACAGCATCTGTCTGGAGGGTCCCCATATATTCAGGCGGAAGGACTGGTACTACCTCTTCTGTGCCGACACAGGCACCGGCGAACTCCACGGCCAGACGGTTCTGCGCTCCCGGAGCGTGTGGGGTCCCTATGAGATGTACCGCCCGGAGGATCCCCTGCGCCGGGAGGGGGACGCCTTCTCCGTCCTGACCTCCAGGCATCTCCCTGAATGCCCCCTCCAGAAGGCAGGCCACGCGGACCTGGTGGAGACTCAGGACGGGGAGTGGTATGCCGTGCACCTCTGCGGCCGCCCGGTCCCGGAGAACGGATCAGAGGGAAGGCGCTTTCACGGCTCCCGCCCGTACATGCTGGGCCGGGAGACAGCCGTTCAGAAGTTCTGCTGGACGGAGGACGGCTGGCCAGTGCTGGCAAACGGCACCACAGCCCCGGACACTGCCGTCCCGGAACCGGCATGCGCCCGGCGCACCGGCTGGAAACCGGCTCCTGTCCCGGACCGGGATGACTTTGAAGGGGAGACCCTCTCCCTGGAATACCAGTCCCTCCGGGTCCCCATGGACAGCAGCCACATATCCCTGACCGCCCGCCCCGGGTGGCTGCGGATGTACGGCCGCAGCGGCCTCAGCTCCCTCTTCTCCCAGACCCTCATCGCCCGCCGGGTCACGGAGTACCGCATGCACGGGGAGACCTGCCTGGACTTCAGCCCGGATCACTTCAAGCAGATGGCCGGTCTCATCCTCCTCTATGACATCGACAACTTCCTCTACCTCCATGTGTCCAGGGACGAGGACATGGGAAAGTGCATCGCCCTGCTCCAGTCGGAGAACCGCTCCTGCACGTATCTCACTCCCTTTGTCCCCGTGGAGGAGGGGCGGGATCTGGTTCTCGCCCTGGATCTGTCCGGCAGCATGGTCCAGTTCTCCTGTGGCTTCCGGGGCGGTCCCCTCCGCCCCTTCGGTCCGGAGACAGACGCCAGTTTCCTTTCGGATGAGGCCTGCCGGGAGGGGTGGTTTACCGGCACCATGGCCGGCATCTGCTGCCAGGACCTGACGGGAGCCGGGAAACCTGCGGACTTTGACTTTTTCGAGGTGAGAGCACTGCGTGAACCAGACTGTATTTGATGTCCGCCGCTTCGGGGCGGCCGGTGACGGGGTCACAAAGGATACAGCTGCTGTGCAGCAGACCATCGACGCGGCCTGCCGCTCCGGCGGGGGGCGGGTCCTGCTCCAGGGCGGCACCTTTGTCTGCGGCACCCTGTTCCTCCGCTCCGGACTCTGCCTGGAGATCGCGGAGAACGCCTGCCTCATGGCCAGCCCGGACCTTGCGGACTACTCCACGGAGGTCCACCACAACCGCTACCGCAACGAGACGGAACTGGACCGCTGCTTCCTCTACGCCGAGGACGCGGAGTCCGTCACCCTCACCGGCGCCGGGGTGATCAGCGGGAACGCCGCCGCCTTCCCGAACCCCGGCACCCGGGACCGGCCCATGCTGATGCGCTTTCTCCGCTGCCTCTGCCTCCGGATCCAGGGACTGCAGCTCCGGGATTCAGCCTCCTGGACCACCGCCTTTCTGGACAGCCGCCACATCACCGTCCGGGATGTGTGCATATTCAACGAGACCCACTGCAACGGCGACGGGCTGGACTTTGACGGCTGCTCATACGTCACAGTGGAGAACTGCCGCATCCGGGGCACGGACGACAACCTGTGCCTCCAGTCCAGCAGCCGGGAGTGGCCGGTGCACCACATCCGGGTCAGGAACTGCAGCTTCTCCTCCATCTGCGCGGCGGTGCGCATCGGTCTCAAATCCATCGGTGAGATACGGGACGTGGAGATCTGTGACTGCCGCATGGAGAACGTCTGGCGGGAGGGGATCAAGATCGAGTGCAGCGAGGGCGGCTCCATCCGGGACATCCGCATCAGCGGCATCACCATGCAGGACGTCCGGCGTCCCCTGTTCCTGCTGCTGAACAACCGCTTTGAGCCCCGGGGGCTGGGGAGCTCTCTGGAGCTCCATGAGATGCCGGAGATCGGCACCATGGAGAACATCACCATATCGGATCTCGTATCCGGAGAGAGCCCGGAGATGGAGAAGACCCACCGGCGCTTCGGGAAGGACATCATGGGCAGCCCCCGCTTCGGCGGCATCCGGGTGGACGCGGAGCGCAGCCACCCCATCCGCGGTCTGACCCTCCGCGGTCTCTCCTGCACCGTCACCGGCGGGGTCCGGTCCTCCGAGATCCCGGAGGAGTACCCGGAGGTCCTGGACCGGATCCGCTCCCCGGACGGTCCCTGCTCCGAAAACTACTGGCCGGACTGGAGCCGCACCTCGCTGATGGACATCCGCAATGTGGACGGCCTGACCCTGGAGGATGTGCGCCTGCAGGTCCGGAAGGAGGACGGGCGCCCCCGGGTCCTGCTCAGCGGCTGCCGCATCACCCGTCTCCAGGTCTGACCCCTGCATCCCCGTCCTGTACGTATTCATAAACAGACTCATTATCAAAAAGGGAGGTTCAAAACTTGAAACTGAAACTGCGCAAAAAGGAGGAAGAGATGGAGCCGGTGACGGTCACCCCCAAGGGTGCCGCCAGAAAGAAACACGGTTTTCTGGCAGACCTCCGCTACGACTTCCGCCAGAATCCACTGCTCTGCCTGCTCTGTCTCCCCGCAATTGTCTGGTTCCTGGTCTTCTCCTACAGCCCCCTGGTCTACCTGCTGGCTGCCTTCGAGAAGTACTCCCCGGCGAAGGGGCTGTTTCACAGCGACTTCGTAGGCCTCGCCAACTTCAAGGCCTTCTTCGGCTCCGACGCCTTCTTCCGCGTCACCTTCAACACCATCTTCCTGAACATTCTGTTCATCGCCTCAACCACGGTCACATCCATCTTCATCGCCATCGCCATCTCCGAGATCAGCAACAAGCTGTTCAAGAAGATCACTCAGTCGGTGGTGATCCTGCCCCACTTCATCTCCTGGACCGTCATCGCCCTCCTCTGCGAGGCCCTGCTGAAGACCCAGAACGGCTTTATAAACAACCTGATTGTCTCCCTGGGCGGAAACGCCATCAATTTTTATCAGAACGCCAGCGTATGGCCCATCCTCCTGGTCTGTCTGAGGATCTGGCAGGGGGCCGGCTACGGCTCCATCGTCTACCTGGCCACCATCGCCGGTCTGGACCGGGACATGTATGAGGCGGCCCGGGTGGACGGCGCCACCAGAGGCCAGTGCATCCGCTACCTTACCATCCCCCTGCTGAAGACCACCGTCATCATGCTGACAATCATGAACATCGGCAAGATTTTCAACGGCGATTTCGGCATGATCTACAACCTGGTCGGCACCAACTCCATGCTCTACCGCACCACGGACGTCATCGACACCTACACCTACCGCATGCTGGTGGAGTCCACCAACATGGGCCAGTCGGCCGCCGTCAGTTTTTATCAGTCCATAATGGGGTTCTTCATCGTCATGGCCACCAACGCCATCACCAAAAAACTGGACCCGGATTCCGCCCTGTTCTGAGAGGAGACATGCAGAAATGGCAAAACAGATTTCCCAGGACACCTACGATGCAAAGTCGAAAATCCGCATGTCGACAGGGGACCGGATCCTCATCGGGTTCTTCTACGTCGCCATTGCAGCCTTTGCCATCATATGTCTGATCCCGTTCATCCTGGTCATATCCGCCTCCCTGACGGAGGAGACCGCCCTCACCACATACGGCTACCATCTGTGGCCGAAGCAGTTCTCCCTGGACGCCTACCGGCTGGTGTTCGCCGGGTCCGACATCCCGCGGGCCTATCTGGTCACCATCTTCACCACAGTCGTGGGCACCCTGATCTCCATGCTGGTCACCTGCATGGTGGCCTACGCCATGAGCAACAAGTCTTTCAAGAACCGCTCCCGCCTCTCCTTCTTCATCTATTTTACGATGCTCTTCAACGGCGGGCTGGTGGCCAACTACCTGCTCATTACCAAGGCCCTGCATCTGAACAACTCCATCTGGGTCCTGATCCTGCCCTCGATCTGCAACGCATGGAACATCATGCTCATGCGGAACTTCTTCAACGGCATCCCCTCCGCCCTGGCGGAGTCCGCCAAAATTGACGGGGCCAACGACATCACCATCCTCTTCCGCATCATCCTCCCCATCTCCCTCCCCGGCATCGCCACCGTGGGCCTGTTCTACGCCCTCAGCTACTGGAATGAGTGGTACAAGTGCCTGCTGTACATCGATACCAGCCACTCCCAGCTGTACACCCTCCAGTACCTGATCCAGCGGATCCTGCGCCAGGTCAACTACGCCGCCTCCCAGCCTCTGGATACAGCCGGTCTGGCCGGGACGCTCCCCACCTACGCCTACCGCATGGCCGCCATCGTGGTCTCCACCGGACCCATTGTCCTGCTCTACCCCTTCCTGCAGAAGTACTTCGTGCAGGGACTGACCGTGGGGGCAGTCAAGGGCTGACGCCGGGACACACGGCACAGACCGTCACATGAAAAAGCCGCCGCAGGTCAATGCGGCGGCTTTTTTCCATCCGGTTTTTTCATTCCGCAGGGGTCTGCCTCAGCTTCTTTCTGTAGTCCCCCGGGGTCATGCCCATGTGCTTCTTGAAGAAAGCGTAGAAGTAGTTGCTGGTGGAGAAGCCCATCCTGTCGTTGATCTCGCTGAGGGTGAGGTCCGTGTCCTCCAGCAGGGAGCAGATGCACTGGATCTTCTTCTGGCTGATAAAGTTGGAGAGGGAGTCCCCCGTGTTGTCCTTGAAGACCTTGCGCAGATAGTTGACAGACAGGTGCACCTGATCGGCCAGCCAGGACACCGACAGCTCGGGGCTGCAGATGTTCTGCTCCACCAGCTCCTGCACCTGGTCCATGAGTTCCCGCCGCCCGGAGGAGGCCTCCCGGATGGCGGAGAGCTGGGCAATGTCCGACAGGCAGCGCCGGGTCATCCGCTCCCGGATCCCGGAGAGGGTGCTCCTCTCCAGGGAGCGGTAGCTCCAGTCCCCCTCCGCCGTGATGTAGTTCTGCTGCTCCAGGCGCTGGACGGTGAAGTGCAGCTGGAGGGTAAAGCTGAGGATCTCCTCGATGCCGCAGGTGCTGGCGGCGGCGAAAAAGGCGTCCACGTGCTGCTCCGCCTCCTCCTCCGACAGGGAGCGGATGCTCTCCAGGATCAGCCGGGACTCCTCCCCGGGGTACTCCTGGCTGCCGGTCAGGGAGGCAGAGAACTCCCCGGAACTGTGGAAGGAACTCCTGCCTGTCAGGAATCTGCGGGAGAAGGCCTCCTGGGCGCTGGCAAAGGACTGGCCCAGATCCTCCAGCTCCTCCACCCCGTCCCCCAGGCCGGCGGAGAAGGTGGTCTGGAACTTCTCCTCCAGGAAGGCCTGGGCCTCCTTTACGGCGGGGACCGCCTGCTCCGGGCTCTCCCCGTCGAAGTTGAGGAGGAAGACGACGAAATCCGAATTCAGGGGGACGTGGGAGACCACCGTGACTCCGGACAGCAGCTCCTGGGTCACATTCTGAACTGCATAGCGGACCAGGGAGGCCTCCATGGGCAGCTCCTCCTCCCCCGCATCCAGCCCCAGCACCAGGACGGCGCAGCGGGCCCTGGGGTAGAGGGCGTCCAGGGACTCCAGTTCGGCGCTGCTGACAGGTCCCGTCTCCAGCAGGAGCCGGCCCAGAATCCGGCTGTTCTGCATGGCGCTGCTGTCCTCCCGGAGCCGGGCGTTCATGTCCGCAATCTCCTGGTAGGCGCTGGTCAGATAGTCGAAATCGTCGTAGGAGCCGGACTCCGGTCTTTCCTCCTCCTCCCGGACCTTCGCCACCGTCTGCCGCAGCCGCTTCAGGGGGTCGTACACGATCCAGCTGAGCACCACGGCGAGCACCAGACCCGCCGCCAGCAGCACCAGAGAGACCTGGAGGAGCCGCAGGAGCTGGCTGTTGTCAGAGTAGAAGGGAAGGCTGTCCCTGCTGCACAGGTAGGTGATGCCCATTCCCTCGTTGCGGATGTAGCCCACCAGATACTCCCGGCCCTCCCGCTCCAGGGGAAGCACCCCCCTGCGGCTCTCCGCCGCCTGCGCGGCCTGGAAGGCGGGGTCCTCCGTCATGTCCTCCCCGAACTCCTCCGGGTCGGTGGAGAGGAACACCGTTCCCTCGCTGTTCACCATGGTCAGCTTCAGGTGCTCCCCCTCATCCAGGGCAAAGAGCCGTCTGTAGGCGTCATAGTCCAGGTTTACCACCAGGGCGCCGGAGACGTTTGTATAAAAGATAATGCTGACTACCCTGACACCGCGGGTGACCCTGGTCCCCGCGTGGCTGTCGATGACCCGGGGAACGCAGCAGAGGGTGAACCGGCCCGGGGTCATCTTCTCCAGGCGCTGGAAGATATCCGTGTCCATGTGGTTCTCAATGAGCCCTCTCCCGTTTGGATCCACCACCGTACCGGTGCGGAAGTTGATGAAGCAGGCCGAGTGGATCAGCGAGCTGCTGCGGCATAGACCGTTCACCATGTCCAGGGCCTCGTAGCTCTGGGCCACGGTCAGGTCGCTCCCGTAGAGGATGTTCATGGCCAGGGGGGTGTCCAGGACGCTGTTGCAGTAGGTGATGATGTCCTTCAGGTTTGTGCTGTTTACGTTCAGGGCCTGGGTGAGGCTCTGCTCCTGGGCCGCCTGCAGCGCATCCACGTAGTCCCGGTTGCTGTTGTACAGGAGCGCCGCTACGAACAGCAGGGCCACGGCGCAGGTGGCAAGCAGAAATGAGAAGAGGACCTTTTTAAAGTATGAGCTCCGGATATACTCCATTCGGAATGCCTTCATAAGATCTTTCAGCTTCATGTCTGTCCCTCCTGCCCTGTGTACAGCACGGCTGCCGGATGCTATACTAGCACATGAGAACGCAGCTTTCAATCTTCCGGCGCGCCGCACCCTCTGCAGTGTGAAGATTCGAACCCTGTGTTACTTTTCTGATACGATTCATGCCCCCTGCATCACCCCCGTCTCTGAAAACTGACGAACTGCCCGGTCATCACTATGCGGAGTTGAATCCGCCTGCGGAACCCGTAAGATAGAGGCAGAAGCAGCCCGGCGGCAGGCAGACAGCCTCCCGGTCCGGCTCGCAGGTTCAGATTTCACAATGAAAGGAACAGAGGATCATGAAAATGAAGTTCAAGAAGTGTCTTGCCCTGGTCATGGCGCTGGCTGTCATGGTCAGCCTCCTGGCCTCCTGCGGAGACAGCTCCGGCAGTTCAGCCAGCACCGGAAGCGGGGCCGGCGGAAGCACCTCCCAGAGCGCCGGCAGCGGCAGCGCGGCGGCCCCCGGAGTCCCGGAGGAGCCCGTAACCATCCGCTTCCTCCACAAGGGCCCCAAGCCGGACGGCTGGGATGAGGTATATGAGAAGTACCTGGAGCTCACGAAGGACACTCTGAACATCCAGCTGGATGTCAACTGGGTTGAGCATGCGGATTACAAGGAGAAGCTGAATCTGGAGATCACCTCCGGCTCCGACTGGGACCTGGTGTTCGACGCCACCTTTGTACAGCTGCGCAACCTGGCCGCTGAGGGCTACTACGCGGACCTCTCCCCCTACTTCAACAACCCCGAGGAGTATCCCGGCCTGGCCAGTGCCTTCTCCGCCGAGACCATGGACGCCAACATGTGGTACGGCTCCATGTGCTACATTCCCCTGTTTGAGACCTACGGCAACGGCATCCCCGTCATCTGGTACCGCCAGGACCTGGCAAAGGAGTGGGGCATCGGCGATGCGGACGGACAGATCAGCAGCTATGACGAGATGGAGGCCTTCTGGCAGGCCGCCAAGGACAGCGGCATGATCCCCTACGGCGCATCCCAGTCCCGCGGCTTCTTCCAGCAGTTCACATTCATGGGCAAGGATCTGGCCGATGCCGGCATCATGTCCTTCACCTCCGCCGGTCTCACCATCTGGACCTACACGGCGGACGGAGAGCTCAAGGCCGTGGCGGTCGAGGGCTCCGGCGACGAGAACTTCAAGGACTTCCCCGAGGGATACCAGTACGACTTCGGCGCCGAGCGCTACAAGACCTTCGCCGAGTGGCAGCAGGCCGGCTACATCGACCCCGACTCCCTGAGCTGCACCGACTATGAGACCCCCTTCCACAACGGTCTCTCCGCCTCCATCATCGGCACCCTGGACGACTACGTGAAGTACACCTCCTATGAGGACACTCTGGGCGAGGACGCCGTAGGCTTCTTCGTCTATGCGGACGACATCCGGGACATGAAGGAGGGGGCCATCACCGTGGACTACTCCGGCAACAACGGTCTCTGCGTCCCCGCCAGCTCCACCAAGATCCCGTACACCATGAAGTTCCTCGACTGGCTCTTCGGCTCCCAGGAGGCCCACGACCTCTTCCAGCTGGGTCTGGAAGGCCGGGACTTCGAGTACAATGACGACGGCACCTATACAACTCTCACAAACTACAGCGCCGACTTCGGCGGCTACGGCTGGACCTGGAACCCCAACTACGCCATGATCTCCTCCAGCTACGACGGCCGGGCCCTGGAGTACAGGGAGTACGAGTACAGCGACGCCCCCTTCTCCCCCCAGCCCGTCCTGGGCTTCCACTTTGAGACCTCCGATGTGGACCTCTCCACCGCGGTGGCCCAGTGCAAGGCGATCACCGACATGGTCTCCACCGTCAAGCTCCACGGCATCAGCACCGACGGCAACGGCGTCACCTACGACTCCATTACGGACATGCTGAAGGCCAATGTGGACCAGGCCATGGAAAACGGCGGCCAGCAGATCGTGGACGCTCTGAAGGAGCAGCTCACGGACTACCTCGCCTCGGCATAAGGCGCAGCACCTCTATTATAAAAGTCTGAACGGCAGCGGTGTGATGTGCCAGGCATGTCACACCGCTGCTCTTCCGGAAAGGACAGCACCATCATGCAGACAAGAATTGACCTGCTGAACAGCTGGCTCTCCTCCCCCCTCCCCGGGGGCTGTGCCCTCCGTTTCCCGCTGCCTGAACAGGCGGCCGGCTTCCTCCCCTGGGGCTTCAGCCGCAGAAGCGACAGCGCCGCGGACCTGACCGGCTGGACGGGTTTCCTGGCAGAACTGCGCAGCCCCCGGGACGGCGCTGACACCCTCGCCGTCACAGCCCTCTTTGCGGACTCGGAGCCCCTGACCCTGCGCACACCGGTGCTCTTCACCGGAGGGAAGGCGGAGGTCTGGATAAACCTGGAGGACTTCCCCGTGGAGACAGCCCGCTGCGGCATATGGCGCTTTACAGCCGGACTGGATCTGGTCCTGGAGTCCGGCCGGGGCGCCGTGGTCTCCTGCGAGGCCCGGAGGCGCCCCGCCCTGTATCTCAGCTTCCCCGTCCGGGGCAGAGCCGCAGAGAAGGGGGAGACCGCCGTCTTCAGCGGACAGGTGTGCAGCTGCACCGGTGAACCGGTGTCCATCGCCGCCGAACAGATCTTTGAGGGCTGGGAGGGCATGACAGCGGAGATCCGCCTGGAGAGGCAGATTCTGGCCCCCGGGGAGTCCTGCGGGATTACCGTATCCCTGACAGTGCCGGAGCAGCTGGCCCCCGGCGCCCACGAGAAGACAGTCATCCGGGTGCGCTGCCAGCAGGGGTCCGACACCGTGACGCTGAGAACCCTGCGCCGCCTCCCCCATCCCTTTCTGTACCACACGGCGGAGGGATGGAAGAAGGTCCGGGAGAACATCCTCCGCTACGAACCGTACCACGCCCCTGCAAAGGTCCTGCGGGACAGGGCGGACGCCTGGACCGTAACAGACCCCCTCCCCGGCCGCAGCTTCTGCTTTGAGCTGAAGACGGAGGACTCCGTCATGTCCGCTGCCTATATGCTTGCCATTTCCGGGGACCGCCGCTATGGGGAGAAGCTTCTGGACTTCTTCCGCCGCTTCTCCGGCCCGGACGGCTACCCGGCCCGGCTCCGGGGCTGCAGCGCCTCCTATGTGCAGGAGGGCCATTTCTTCAAGCACCTGGCCGTAGCCTGGGACATCCTCTGCGCCTCCGGTCTCCCGGGGGAGGAGGACAGGGCCGCCATGGAGAGAGTCTTCCGCCTCTACCTGGAGATACTGGACACCCATATACTCAGCGGCCAGATCTCCAACTGGATCCTGTCGGAACTGCAGGGGGCCCTCTTTTCCGCCCTTGTGCTGGAGGACATGGACCAGGCCCTCCGCTTCACCTTCGGTCCCGGGGGCATCACCCGGCAGTTCAGCAGCGGCATCTTCAGCGACGGCTGGTGGCACGAGTGCAGCGTGGGGTACAACACCTGGGTCTCCTCCATGATGCTCCACATCGCCCGCGCCCTGCAGCCCTTCGGCATCGACCTGACCCATGCCCTCTTCCCGGTCCCCGCCAGCACCGAGGTGCGCTCCTCCTATGCAGGCAGACCTGAGCCGGTCCTCTCCGGCATGTACAACCGCAGGTGGGGCGGCACCATGCGGGGGGCCGTCAGCATCCGGGACATGTTTGACGCCCCTCTTCCCTTCCTGGACTGGCGGGGTGTCCTCTTCGGCATCGCCGACTCGGACGAGAAGCGGCTGTCCGGGGTCCACTTCGGCTCCACCTACGATCTGGCCTATCAGTACTACCGGGATCCAGCCTACCTCGCCCCCATCGCCCGGAACGAGCCGGACCCGGTCTTCGGGGATCCGGAGACCCATATGCTGGCCCTCCGGTCCATGGACCCGGAGGGGGAGAACCGGCCCTGCGCCCACGCGGACAACATCGGCATCGCCGTGCTGCGCAGCTGCACGCCGGACCGGCCGCCCCGGGAGCAGATCCAGGCGGTGCTGCGCTACGGCTCCCACGGGGGCGCCCACGGACACTTCGACATCGGGGACCTCCTCAGCGTCATGCGGTACGGCCGCAGCTTCTACAATCCGGAGAACTGCTGGTGGGGCTACGCCCACTTCATGTACAAGTTCTACGTCCAGTGTTCCCTGACGAAAAACATGGTGACGGCAGACCGGAAGATGCAGGAGCCGGCGGACTCCCGGCTCATTCTCTGGAAGACAGGTCCGGACCTCCAGGCCGCGGGGGTGGAAGTCACCGCCCGCTGGTGCTTCCCTCCCTACGGGGGAATGGTGTATTATCAGGACGGGCAGAAGGCGACCAAAGAGGACCTGCGGAAGAGAGCAGCAATGAACCGCTGCTGGCTCCCTGTCCAGGAGGGGGAGGGTTCCCCCGTCTACGGGGAGATGACCGGCTTCACCGAGCCCATCCTGCAGCGCCGGGTTCTGGCGGTGGCAGACGACTTCCTCGTCCTCTTCGACTTCATGGAGGGGCAGGAGGAGCACCGCTACGACTCCCTGCTGCAGATCAAGGGATTCCAGAGCCTGGAGGGGGCGGAGTTTGTCCGCCACACGGAGCAGATGGATCCCAGCCCCATATCGGATGCACAGTTTGTCACCGACTGCCGCTGGTACCGGGCCCGCGGCGGCACCGTCGCCCGCTTCTGCACCGTATTCACCCAGGACCAGGCCGGGGAGCAGCTGACATGCGACCGCTCCAGCTGGAACGAGCCGGGGAACCTGCACATGGATGTCCACACCGCCTGGCCGAAGGAGACAGAGCAGATGCTGGGCCGGGTGGCTGTCTATGACGGCTGGGCTGCAGACGGCAGCGGCTACACCATCCCCATCCGGTACCGTCTGGATGTGGACGGGAAGACAGCGGACCAGGGCGCCTTTGACGGCTGGATCCTGGGAAGAGGAGAACTCTCCGCCGACGTCACAGGGGCGGAGACCGCTGTCCTCGCCCTGAAGCAGGGGAACAGCAGCAATGAGCTGGGGGACCCGGTGGAGACGCCCCAGGGCGTGTTCTGGGGGGACATCCAGCTGACCCTGGAGAGCGGGGAGATTCTGCATCTGGGGCAGCTCATGGCTGACGGCAGGGCGGACTTTGTCACAGCCGAAAACCTGGACACCTCCTGCGGCATCGGCCGGGACTACAGAAACGGCCGGGTAACCATCGTGGGAACGGAGTACCCCTGGTCCGTGGGCGCCAGCCCCCTGGACCACAGGGAGGAGAGCCGCATCCGGATCCGTCTGGCGGGTCTCCGGGCCGTGAGACTGACCGCCTGTGTCGGCGTTGACGCCTTTGCCGGGGACGAGAGCCAGCGGCGGATGACCTACGCCGTGGGCGTCCAGGGAAGGACAGCCCGTTTCATTACAGTGATTGAGCCCTATGAGGACACCCCCGCCGTGCGGAAGGCGGAGGCGGACAGCCCCGATTCCGTCCGCGTCACCCTGCAGTCGGGGCGCGTCCTGCACATCACCCTCCGGGGCATGGAGGAGGGCGCGCCGGAGATATTCATGGAGGAGGAACAGGCATGACGGATACCAGCCAGTGGGCAGACAGCGTAATGGAGAAGATCCGCACCAAGATGGACTGGGTCAGCGAAAAGAACCGGGACAGGATCCCTTATACCACAGACGGGCAGGGGAACTACGACGACCGCTCCGACCCCTCCAGGGTCTGGAACACGGACGACGGTCTGAACTGGTGGACCAACGGCTTCTGGAGCGGTCTCATGTGGCTCATGTACCAGGACACCGGGGAGGAGCGCTATGCAGAGACCGCCCGCATCCCGGAGCGGCGCATGGAACAGTGCTTTGCTGATTTTTACGGTCTTCACCACGACGTGGGCTTCATGTTCGTCCCCTCCGCCGTGGCCGACTTCAGACTGACCGGGGACCTGGAGGCCCGCCGCACCGCCCTCCACGCCGCCAGTCTCCTGGCCGGGCGCTTCAACCCCGCCGGCCGCTTCATCCGGGCCTGGAACGACCTGGAGGAGGACACCCGGGGCTGGGCCATCATCGACTGCATGTTCAACCTCTCCCTCCTGTACTGGGCCAGCGAGGAGACCCGGGACCCCCGCTTCCGCCACATCGCCATGATGCATGCGGACACCGTCATGGAGAACTTCTTCCGCCCCGACGGCTCCGTCTGCCACATCGTGGAGTTCGACCCGGAGACCGGCGCCCGGCTCCGGGACCTGGGAGGACAGGGATACGCCAGGGGTTCCGCCTGGTCCAGAGGGCAGGGCTGGGCCCTGTACGGATTCGTCATCAGCTATCTCCATACGGGGAAGGCAGAATATCTGGACACCGCCCGGCGCTCCGCCCGCTTCATCCTCTCCTGCCTGCCGGAGAGCGGCATCATTCCGGCGGACTTCCGCCAGCCCCCGGAACCCGCCTGGGAGGACTCCTGCGGGGCCTGCGTCATTGCAGGGGGTCTTGTGGAACTGTCCAGGCTGGTGCCGGAACCCGAGGCCGGGGAGTACCTGAACGCCGCCCTCCGGATCCTGAGGACACTGGCGGAGGAGAGGTGCGACTGGAGCCGCAGCTGCGACGCCATCGTACAGAACTGTTCCGCCGCCTGGGACTGCGGGACCCATCACACCACCATGGTCTACGCCGACTATTTCTTTACAGAGGCTGTCTGCAAGCTCCGCCATTCCGGACAGCTGCTCTGGTAAGCTGAGAGGTGAACTGCTGTGAAACGTAGTGAAATCAATGCCGCCCTCCGGGAACTGGAGAGCATGGCCGCTGAATGCCGCTTTGCTCTGCCCCCCTTCTGCCGCTTCACCCCGGAGGAGTGGAAGACAAAGGGGCACGAGTACGACGAGATCCGGGACTGCCAGCTGGGCTGGGACATCACGGACTACGGAATGGGGGATTTCAGCAGGATCGGCTTCTCCCTCATCACCCTCCGCAACGGCTGCGTGCAGATGCCGGACAGGTACCGCAAAACCTATGCCGAGAAGCTGCTGTATCTCCGGGAGGGGCAGTACTCCCCCATGCACTTCCACTGGTCCAAAATGGAGGACATCATCAACCGGGGCGGGGGGACCGTGCTCATCCGCGTCTTCAACTCCCTGCCGGACGAGGAACTGGACCGGGAGACCGATGTGCATGTCCACCTGGACGGCCGGGTGGTGACTGTTCCTGCCGGCACGCAGATCCCCCTGGCGCCGGGGGAGAGCATCAGCATCTGGCCCGGTCTCTACCACGACTTCGAGGTGGCGCCGGGAACCGGACCGGTCCTCCTGGGGGAGGTCAGCCAGTGCAACGACGACAATGCGGACAACCGCTTCAATCCCCCCATGGGGCGTTTCCCCGCCATCGAGGAGGATGAGCCCCCGTACCGGCTGCTGTGCACGGAGTACCCCGCAGCCCCCTGAGATCTGTCTTCCGCTCCTTCCGGCTGTGCTTCCAGAAAGTGCGCGGATAGCCAAAATCGGGGTAGACATGCATTCGAATTTCTGTATAATGGAAGAGTTGCTGGCAGAGGCGGGAACAGGACATCCCGCCTCTGTTCTGCCCGGAACAGACCGGCCTGTGAGAGATGAGCCGGCAGCTGTCTCAATCCCCCGGGAAAGGATCGCGCATTATCATGGAAATCAACGGACAGACAGTCCCGGACACCGGACGCTACGAGGAGATGCATCTCTCTCCGGAGATCCTGCGGGCTGTGGAGAAAAAGGGGTACGTGGAGGCCACCCCCGTCCAGGTGGGCTGCATTCCCTTGTTCATGGACTGGAAGGACGTCATCGTAAAGGCCCCCACCGGCACAGGCAAGACCTACGCCTTCGGCATCCCCATGGTTGAACATACGGACCCGGGGCTGAAGGAGGTCCAGAGCCTGGTTCTGGCCCCCACCCGGGAACTGGCCCTCCAGATTCAGGACGAGCTGCGGGATCTCTGTGCGTTCAAGAACGGGCTGAAGGTTGTCTGCCTCTACGGCGGCCAGCCCATACAGCGCCAGGTGACAGCCCTGAAGAAGAACCCCCAGATCGTGGTGGCCACCCCCGGCCGCCTCATGGACCACATGAAGCGGCGCACGGTCACCCTGAACAGAGTCCAGACCGTGGTCCTGGACGAGGCGGACCGGATGCTGGACATGGGCTTCGTGCGGGATGTGACACGGATCCTGGACCAGATGAAGGACCGGCGCAGCCTGGGCATGTTCTCCGCCACCATCCCCCGGGAGGTGCTGGACATCTCCTGGGTGTACCAGAGGGACCCGGTGGAGATCACGGTCCCTGCAGACCCGGAGAACCGCCCGGACATCACCCAGTTCCGCCTGGAGGTGGACAGGGACAGGAAGGCGGAGGTCCTGGCCCGGCTGCTGGACATGGGGGACTACGAGCGGGTCATCGCCTTCTGCAACACCCGCAACATGACGGACCGCCTTGCGGGTCTTCTGAAGATGCGGGACATATCCTGCCAGGCCATCCACGGGGATATCCCCCAGGCGGCCCGGGAGAAGACGCTGCAGAAGTTCCGGGACGGAAAGCTCCGGGTCCTGGTGGCTACGGATGTGGCGGCCAGAGGTCTGGACATCGACGACGTGGACGCCGTATTCAACTACGACGTGCCCGACGAGAACGAGTACTACATCCACCGCATCGGCCGCACCGGCCGGGCCCGCCGCCACGGGGTCGCCTTCTCCCTGGTGTCCTCCGTGACAGAGGACCTGCGGATGGACAGCATCATGAAAGCAACCGGAAACGAGATCCGCCGTGTCCGGTTCAACGAGCACGGCGACCTGGTGGCCGCCAGACGCAGCTGAATGCTTCTGACATAAGGAGGTGTCCGGACATTGATTCAGGTGCGCACATGCACGCAGGCGGATATTCCCGCCCAGAGGGAGCTCTGGCAGCTGGCCTTCGGAGACGCCGGGGCCTATGTGGACAATTTCTACCGCATCTGCTGGACGCCGGACCGGTTTCTGATCCTGGAGGAGGACGGGCATCTCTGCTCCATGACCGCCTGGTTTGACACCCGGCTGGTCCTCCCCGGCGGCAGTTCCCTCCGGGCCGCCTATCTCTATGCAGTTGCCACCCGCCCCGAGTGCCGGGGCCGGGGCTTTGCCTCCATGCTGCTGAATGCGGCGGACAGCTGGTTCAGGGAGCGCAGCTTCCCCCTGGTCACCACCGTGCCGGCGGAGCCCTCCCTCCACAGCTTCTTCACCGCCGCCGGGTTCCGGGAGCACTTCGCCATGGAGGAGACGGTTCTGGAAGCCGGCAGCTTCCCTCCCCCCTCTGCGGCCCTGATTCCTGTCACGGCAGACGGGTACGGCACCCTCCGGGAACAGCTGCTGGAGCATGTGCCCCACATCGCATATGACAGCCGGGGCATCCTCTTCCAGGAGGCCTGCTGCTCCCTGGGGAAGGGCGGCATGTACCGGGCCGACACCTCCGCCGGTCCCGCCCTCCTCTGCGGCGAGGACGCGGGGGACGGGTCCTTTGTTATCAAGGAGCTGCTGGGCAGGCCGGAGGCTGTGCTGGCCGCAGCCGGCTCCATCCCCGCTGCATTCCCCGGCCGGCGCTGGACCCTCCGGGGTCCCCGGCTCCCCTTCGACGCCTCCCTGAAGCTCTTCGGCATGGTCAAAGTGCTGGATCCGGAGCTCGCCCGGCGCTTTGACTGGACCCGGGCTGCCTGGCTGGGACTGGCCTTTGACTGAAATATGCATCAAATCCTGCATTCGCCGTTTCTGTGCTGTGAAACGGCGGTTTTTTCTTGTTTCAGCAACTTCTGACTGCAGGATGGAAGTCCGCATCCTGCAAACTGGATGAATCTCCCAGCACTACAGCCTTTTCATTGTGGAAAGATACACAAAAAAGTTGCTTGTCCGCCCCGGTTCCTCTGTATATAATGATGACGCTGAAAAGCCCCGGCGGATTTCCGCCGCCGGTTTTTGAAAGAAATCCGTCATATAGGTCCCAAATTTCTTAGGAGGAATCTGTCATGAACAAATATATCGAGCGTGTGCTGGACGAGACCCGCAGGAAGAACGCCGGGGAGCCGGAGTTCCTGCAGAC
Organism: uncultured Oscillospiraceae bacterium; assembly: GCA_964471855.1. Lineage (GTDB taxonomy): Bacteria > Bacillota > Clostridia > Oscillospirales > Oscillospiraceae > Lawsonibacter. The sequence goes on from CAYYHY010000021.1 coordinate 22,284, forward strand.
CGTGGAGGAGGTCCTCACCTCCCTGGAGCCTGTCATCGAGGCCCACCCCGAGTATGAGAAGGCCTCCCTGCTGGAGCGGATGGTGGAGCCCGAGCGCACCATCGAGTTCCGCGTCTGCTGGCTGGATGACAGCGGCCGCTACCAGGTGAACCGCGGCTACCGGGTCCAGTACAACGGGGCCCTCGGTCCCTACAAGGGCGGTCTCCGGTTCCACCCCTCCGTCAACCTCTCCATCATCA
>CAYYHY010000022.1:0-4342 GCA_964471855.1 uncultured Oscillospiraceae bacterium
ACAGCATAAAAAGAAGGCCCCTCTCCGGCATGGAGAAGGGCCTTCTGCTGTATCTGTAATCATGCGTTCTGCTGTACCTGTGAGAAGGTAAAACCCAGGCGCTCCAGAACGACCCGGATCTCGTCGAAGAGTTCCGAGGTCATCACCCGTTCCGGGTCCGAGCAGAGGAAGCCGTAGCGGGAGGGCCAGCTGTAGAGCCTCAGAAGCCAGGCCACCGGCGGGGACATGGAGGAGCGGATGGAGAAGTGGACCACGGACCCGTCCGGTGCATACCGGATGGGGGGCAGAGCACTATGGGCTGCCAGGCAGGCATCGATCACCGTCTGTATCTCCTCATCCCCATATTCCCTGCTCCAGCAGCACCAGGCGGGGAGGTCCGCGGTTCTCATGAAACCGGCTGGATCCCGGTAGAGGCCGTACTGCCTGGTGCCGGAGGATTTGGATCTGGTAAGAGAGATGTCCACAGAGGTATCCGGACCGGCGCTCCAGCTGATCTTTCCGCCCCGCATGGTGTACCGCAGATACTCCAGCCGCTGCACCGGAGGGGCATTGCCCCAGCGCACCTGGCCGGTCAGCCGGTACCAGGTCTTCTTAAGCGGCAGCTCCGGCAGCTGGAACATCTCTTCCACCGGGATATGGAGCACATCCAGGGAGCCCCCGGTCTCCCGGTCCAGATAGAATCCGCAGCCGCTCATCTTCAGACCCCGCCGGGGGGAGATCCCCCGCACCAGCAGCAGGGTCCGGGTCTCCGCCCCTCTGGGCAGAGAGGGCTGAAACTTGTCGGAGGACTGCCACACAAGACCGGCGGTGCTCCAGAGCCTCAGGATCTCATCGGCCAGCTCCCCGCTCTCTCTGGAAAAGGAACCGGCCCGGACTGAATTCGGCATCAGGGAGGCGAAGGTCTCCGCCATCTCTGCAAACCGCGCCCTGAACCGCTCCCGCGCCGCTTCGGGACTGGCGTCCCAGAGGACAGCACCGGCCTGGGCCAGGCAGGCGGACCATACCACCCGGCCTGCCCAGTCATCCTCCTTTTCAATGTCGCCCTTCCGGATGTTCAGATCTCTGGAGATTTTCGACAGCAGATCCTCGGGCTGGCTCATGCCTCCGCCTCCATGCCCATGTAGGATGCCAGAAGCCGCCTGGTCGCCCTGCTCACATCCGTCTCCGGCGTACCCTTAAGGGCTTCCACCGCCTCTGCACCTCTGCCGCAGGCATAGGCCGTGGGGAAGATGCCGAACATGCAGTCGGGATTGAGGCTGCGGTCCGTAAGCATGCGGTGCATGTCGCTCATAACCTGGAGCAGACGCACCCTGGCCATGGGGCTGACTCCCGCCAGGGAGTCCACCAGATTCCTGCTGGTCCTGGCGTCAATGGCGCCGGGCTGGAAGTGGCGGAAGGTGGGGGCCAGGTAGCCCCCGGCATGCCGGCTCCCGGGGCGGGATTCCACAAACAGGTCGGTGAGCACGGGCTGGATATAGCTGTACAGGCCTCTGGGCTGGATCAGCAGATCCTCTGCAAAGGGGTGTACCGCTATAAAAAACCTGTCCTGACTCAGCAGCTGGGGCAGATGGGTAAGCCAGCCCCGGTTCAGAGGCTCGGTCAGGACCACCACCTGGGCTCCGCTGCTGCTGCAGACCTCTGCAGCCTCCGGGGTCCAGTCCCCCTCGCAGCTGAGCACCGCCGCCGTCTCCCCGAACACGGCGATGGAGAAGGCGTCCGCTATCTCCCGGCCGTTTGGACCGCACAGCAGAAGCTGGCTGCGGTTGATGAAGGATGCATAGAGCCAGCAGGCAAGACCCGCTGCATACTGCTCCCCCACCCCTGCGGTGACCAGTTCGTTTTTCAGCACCCCCAGGAGGGTCTTGGGCGTGCCGATCTCCGTCTGCAGCTCCGGGCTGATCTGGTGCCCCTCCTCGAAGACCGCCTTCCGGACCGCCGGAACTTCAGGCCGGACCTCAGGCTGTGACTGGAACTCGGACGCTGCCGGCAGGGGGCGCACAGGCGCCGTATCCTCGGAGGCCATCATCCGCAGACCGGGGTAGAGGACGGCCAGTTCCGCAATGAAGTCCTCCGCGTTGCTGCGGGCCACCTCGATGCGGCGGTTCACATGCTCCTCCAGGTCTCTGCTGATGTCGTCCCTGTTCTTCTGCATTTCCAGCAGGTCGCTGAGCTGGTTCTGCAGGCTGTCCCGCTGCTCCGTCATGACCCGGATCTCCCCGGCCAGGGACTTCACGTCCTTCTTGATCTTGTCTATGCCGGTCTGGGCCTCCTGCAGCTCCGCCCGCTTGGCCTCCAGCGCCTTCTCGCTCTCTTCCACCTCCTGCTGGTGGTCCTGCTTCCAGAGCTCCTCCCCCAGCTTCAGGCTCTTCTCCTTCAGCTCCGGGCTGCGCTCCAGGGCGGAGGAGAGAATGCCGGTCTCCATGTCCGTGCCGCTGAGGATTTTGTCCGCCTGGTCGGTAAAGTCCTTAACCAGCTTCTCCGCCTCTTCCGTGGTGCACAGGCAGCGGCCTGCCACATCGTCATAGAGGCTCTGGCCCGGCACCCGGCTGAGAAACTCCCGGATCACCTGGGCTTCCGCCGGCGGGAAGCCGCCGGTCTTGGCCAGGGTCCAGCTCAGGCGCTGGATAATGCAGTCCCGCACGGTCTGCATGGGATCCCGGAAGGAGAGCATGGAGTCCTGCATCCCCAGGAACAGGGCCCGGTGGAAGCTCCTGCCGCCGCCGGTGAGCAGGTCCCGCTGGGTAAAGCTGTAGACCGGGAGGGACATGGTCCCCTCCGCCACCTTAACAATGCCGTTGTCCTGGGTCAGCTGGTTCTCCCGGCAGAGGATGCCGGTGAACTCCACAGGGCCCTTCCGGCAGGCAAACAGGACCTTGGAGGAGCAGGGGACAAAGCTGATGCCCTCAAAGAGCGCCGCCCGGATCCCCTCCGGTGTGGAGGCGCCGGATACGAGACACACCTCCACGGGGGCCAGGGTCAGATAGCGGGTGCTGCGCACGATGTCCGGCTTGTCCGGATTGTAGTTGGGCAGGGTCTTCCAGCCCCAGACCCCGGCCGTTCCCGGGGTGAGGCTGTTGCTGCTCTCCCACAGGGTCCAGCGCTCCGGGGCATCCGGGAGCCAGTCCGGGATCACCACGGTGCCCTTCACGTCCCCCAGTCTCCGGAGGGTGCAGCCGTTGTACATCCTCTTGGTTACGGTGCACAGGGAGTAGAAGGGGTACTCGTTCAGCTCCGGGAGCTCCGCCGGCACAGGGTCTGCCGGCACGGCGGCCGCCTTCGCCTGGTCCATGGCGGCCTGCACCGCCCTGGCTGCCTCCAGCTCCGCCTCCCGCTCCTCCTGCATCCGGTTCATCTCGTCCTGCAGGCTGGAGATGGCCTCCTCCAGGGTGGCCTTCTCCTCCTGGCTGCGGCGGACCGTCTCCAGCCGCCTGGCCTCCGCCTCGTCGGCGGCTGCCACAGCGGTCATCAGCTGCCTCTGCATGGCCAGAATGGCCTCCTGGCCCGCAGCGCCGCTCTGGGTCTGCACCGGCGCGCTTCCCTTCCCGCCGGCGGCAGGGCCGGGCTTCGCCGCCGCTTCAGCGGCGTTCCTGGCCCGGGCCAGCTTCAGATAGAGCACGGGCTCATTGCCCAGGGAGGTCTCCGGGAGCACCCGGGAGAGGGCCAGCCGGGCGGGCACCCCCTCCTTCTCCCTGTCGTCCAGCAGCTTCCCCGTCTCATCCAGCCAGTTCTGGAGGGTGTCGTTGAGGAAGTTCCGGAAGTACTCCTTGTCCAGGTTCCTCTGCACCAGACCGGGGATCTCCCCCGGCTTCAGGTCCTGGATGTTGCGGCCGGGAACCGCCTTTCTGAACTGCGCGGCGCTGCCCTGGAAGAAGTCCAGGTACGCCTGTACAGGAATGAGCTCGCACAGATGCTGCTGTTCAGCCTTCGTAAGTTCGCTCAGATAATCCATCAGTCTGTCCTCCGTTTCAGCGCCAGGTCCGCCAGAAATCTTGCCAGTTTTCCGTATGCTGCCTCTGTGATCATTCCCTCTCTGGCTGTCCGGACCACCCAGGCTCTTGTCTCCGGGTACCGGTCCAGACGGGCGGCCGCTGCGCCGAGGGTATCAGGAACCGGCATCCGCCTGCCGGCACTGTTTTTCAGTTCCTCAGCAAGCCTCCGGTCCCGGGCGGCGGTGTCCGTCTTCCCGCCGGGGGCGGCTGCTGTTCTCTCTGCCTTCTTGTCAGGGGGCTTCGCCCCGGGGGCGGGAGCCGTCTGCGGGGCTCTCTTCCCCGCCTGGACCTTCTTCGGCTGGACCGGGGTGCTCTTCCCTCCGGTCCCTGCTGCAGGTCCTTTCTGTACAGGA
>CAYYHY010000022.1:4442-14819 GCA_964471855.1 uncultured Oscillospiraceae bacterium
TCCTCGTGGGGTTCCGGGAAAAGGACTGCGCCGCTGGAGAGCAGGCTCCCCAGCCGCTCCATCGCTCCGGTCACATCCCGGCTGCCCCGTTCTGTATGGGAACGGCGCTCCCGGATCATCTGGTCCAGAACCCCTCTGCTGGGCCGCATGTCCCAGACTTTGAGACCCCTGCGCAGGCGCTTCTCCGGCACCTGCTTCTGTCCGGCCGGAGGCTCGGGGGAAACATATGCCTCCTCCCGCTCCGGCGGAATGTCAGGAGATGAACCGTCCAGCCGCTCCGGCAATGGCCAGGAGGCCTCCTCCCCCCAGCCGGGCTTGAGCATGACGGTGCGGTCGCTGCTGCGCATCCGCTTGGGAATCCGCCGCTTTCCGACCATTCCTCCCCGGTAGCCGAGGGTCTCCTCCTCTTCCTCTTCCCGGTCTTCCTCCCGCTCCGGCTGTTTCTGCTGCTGTACCGGGGAAACTGCACTCTCCTGCTCTTCCGTCTCCCCGGCGGCGGTGAGACCGAAGAGGTCGTCCAGGCTGATCTGCTCCAGAGCGTCCTCCTCCGGCATCGGGGGAGCGGGTCTCGTCTCCCGCACCGGGAGCATGTCCGGGGTTACAAAGCGCAGCGTCCGGACGCAGTCCATGCCGCAGCAGATCCGCAGGTCGCAGCCCGGGGCGAGGCTGTCCACGTAGGCGGGCTTTCCCCCCTCCAGGGGGATGCGGTTTAAGGTGAACCCGTCTCTGCGGAGCACGGCCCTGCCGCTGTACGGCGAGAGGATGCGCACCATCCTGTTCCGGGGAACGAAGGGGACGATGTCCTCCTCCAGCACTGCGCCCCCGGGTTCCGTCACCTGGATCCGGGGCGCCCGGTCCACCGGGGGGATGCCGTCATGCACCACGGTGACCCCGCTGAGGTTCTCCCTCCGGCCGGCGCCGAAGAACTGGCAGTCATACCCCGTACGGATGCTGACCGTCTGGCCGCTGCCGGACTGGTCCTGCACCAGTTCCGACTCCGGGTAGAGGACGGCGGGGAGGGAGCCGTCGCTCAGGCGGAAGATGACTCTGTCCCCCTCCGTACGTATGTATCCGGGGCCCACGGCCACCGGAGGCCACAGGGCCGTCATGGTGTTCTCCTCTGCACTGAGGCAGACCCCGAGTTCAAGAAACATCCTGGCCGCTGCATCCCCCACCCGGATGCGGGAGAGGAGATACGCGTTCCAGATCCGGTCCGGACCCGTCTTCACCCGCATGAGCTGGGCGGTCTCCGCAAAGGGGAGGGTCTGCGACAGTTCCTCCGTGGTGAGCAGGACGCAGGCCCTGCCGGCAGGGAACCCGGACCCGGGCTGAACCAGCTCCATGGTGTCCGCCCGGAACACCGCCCCGTCCGGGCAGATGCCCGGGAACTGTTCCGGCCAGAAGTACTTCATCTCCGAGCCGGCCCCCGGGACCCGCAGACCGAACCGCTCGCAGGGCAGGCGCCCCAGGGGCACGGTGATCTCCCCCCGGTCCCAGCTCTTCACCGTCAGGGGGACCATCCGCGGGGGGAAGTCCGGACTGAAGCCCCGGATCTCCACCTCTTCCCCCACCTGCTCCCGGAACGCCGGCGGCAGGCCGGGGAGGTGCAGGGTAAACTGGAATCCCTCCCGCAGATCCAGGGTGATGGGGAGCACATGCTCCACCTGCCGCATCTTCGGGGTCCCGGGAACCGCGCACCCCGGGCACAGTTCTGCATTGCGGAGATGGTAGAAGGTGAGCCCCCGGGAGCGGAGCAGCCTGGGCCGCACCTGCTGGCCGCAGAGGTCGCACATGAACAGGTCGCTCTCCAGCGCCAGGGATGCATCATCCCCCTCCGTCACAGGCTGCCAGTTCCGGCCGTTCCACCGGCTTACATGGCTGAACGATGACACCGGCTGCCCCCCTCCTCTCTTCTGCCCGCTGTGCCGCGGGATTTTTTTCGAATATCTCATTATACCCGAAATCTGTCTCCGCCGCAAGGTGCAGGTCTGGCAAATTTTGACAGTTCCGGACCCCTTCCTGTCCCCGCTGCCATTATAGCATCTCCGCTTCCGGGGCGGTAGTTCCCCGCAGAATCAGCAGCAGATTCTTAAATCTGGTTATTCTCCGCCGGCACAGCCTCCCTTTCCCCGGGGTTTCTCTCTCTGCCGTTGCACTGTTCCCCGGAATGTGGTACTCTTTCCACAGGACGTGCCGCACAGGCCCGGCTCCCGGGTCCCGGCCGTCAGTACAGGAAAGGAGGAGGGCGCACCCCGCCGGTTCCCGGGGAGGCTCCTGCGCCTGCTGCCATGGCTGTTTCGGCGAAAACGATTGAAAAGTGGATCGACAGCGGGGAAGACCCCGACAAGATCCTGACCGCCCTGGACGAGCTTCCTGAAGACCGGTTCACCAAAAAGCTGGCCCTGTATTACGGCCAGTACCTCACTGTGGCGGGCATCGTGTACGGCAGCAGAGAGCTGCTCATGCAGACCTGCTCCATGCTTGTCCCCTTCTCCGACTGCATGGATGAACCCGAGCTGTACTTCAACCTGGCCCTGTCCTTCTGCCTGCTGGAGGCAAAGGGATCTGCTCTCACGAGTCTGAAGATCCTGGAGAGCCTGAAACCCGGGGATGTGAGGGCTGCCCCGATTTGGGAGCAGTGCCTGGAGTTTGTCACAAGACCTGTGTTTTCCGTGCCCGCCTGCCAGCGCTATGAGAAGGCCTGGGAGAACTTTTCCGGACCTGCTCTGGAGTTCCAGGACAGTCTGTCCCGCGCCAGCCCCTCGGAAGCGCACTCCCTGCCGATGAAGGAAATGACATCTGCTGTCAGGAACCTGGTCGTTGAGGCCATGAGTGAGGGCCACCTGGATGTCGCGTTCGGCGTGCCGCAGTCGGAGGTCACCCTGCGGTGCGGCGGAAACATGTGGCTTCTGTATGCTTCGCAGCGGCTTGTCCGGAGCATGCCCTCCCAGCTGCGCCGGGACTGGGTCTTCACTGTGGGAGCTCCCCGGGGCCGTCACGTTGTCACGAAGGATTTCGACACGAGGCCGGCAGTCAGGAGCGGCGTGCAGGTCTGGCCCGACACCGGGGACTGCGGCAGGGTGCGCCTGCAGTTCTGGTCCCGGCAGCTTAAGCCCGGCGCAGATCCGGACATCCTGTGGGCGCTGGCCGCCTGGGCCCTGGGGGAAGCCGCCAGTCTGATCCTGGTGGAAAATGTCTGTGTGCTTCCACGGCCCTGGCCCCAGCCTGGGATCCCCCTGGAGGACCTGGGGCAGGTTCTGCGGGACAGCGGGTACCTCCTGCCGGCGGACGCCCGGGAACTGACGCAGTCCTTCCTGCTGAGATGGGAACGTACCCCGGTGCCCGGACAGGAGGACTTTCTGCGGGAGGACATCTGCCTCTGCACCTCCCGCTGGCCCGCTCTGGAACAGCAGTTTCTGACCGGGGAGCACTGGGACCTGGACAACCTCACCGATACAGGGGCCTCCGCCGGCTTTCTCTTCTTCCCTGCGGCGGAGAATCTGTCAGACGCCATGAAGCAGGGGGAAGCCTTCTCCGCATCCCTGCTGGAGACCGCCGGTCCGGACTTTATCCAGATGCTTGGGGTCAGCGCAGGCACCCGCCGGGTGTACGTGGACTTCATCGCCTGGGATCTGGAACCGGTGCTGAAGGCTGCTGAAACCTGCTTTGCCCGGAGCGGCTGCCAGTGGGGATGCTACCACTCCTTCTTCCCCGACGGGGAGAGCATCGTTCTCCACGGCACGCCGGACCAGTTCCCCGAAGCGCCCTGCGTGGCAGACATGCCCCGTTCGTCAGCCCTGGTACCGACGGCGCCTGAAACGGCTGACAGACCGCAGGCAGCCGCGCTTGGAACGGCGCTGAATACGGACAGACCGCAGACGTCCGCATCTGAAACGAAGGTGAGGGCGGACTGGCCGCAGACGGTCACCCCTGCAAAGAAGAAGACCAAGAAGAAAAAGAAGGGCCGCTGACCTATGGTCCTGCATCCCGCCCCGGCCGGATGCAGGCAGAACAGGGAGCGGCTTCCTGAACACCCGTCAGAAAGGAGGAGGCGCAGTCCTGCCGGTCTTCCCGGGAGGCGCCTGCGCCGGCTGCCATGACTGTTTCCACTGAAACGATAGAAAACTGGATCGACAGCGGAGAAGACCCCTCAAAGATCCTGCACGCCGTGGAGCAGCTGCCCCCGGACCAGCTCACCGAAAAGCTGGCCCTGTATTACGGCCAGTGCCTCAATCTGGCGGGCATCCTGGACGGCAGCAGGGAAAAAATCAGAAAGGCCTGCAATATGCTGGTCTCCTTCACCGTGTCTGCGAACAGCCCCGAGCTTTACTTTCAAACGGCCCTCTCGCTGTATCTGCTGGAGCTGAAGGGGGCTGCTCTCCGGAACCTGAAGATCATGGAGTGTCTGGAACCCGGGGGGTGGAGGGCTGCTCTGATCCGGGAGCGGTGCCTGCAGTTTGCCTCGGAGCCTGTATTTTCCGTCCCCGCCTCCCGGCGTTTCAGGGAGGCCTGGGAATCCTTTTCCGGTCCGGCCCGGACGTTCCAGGAGCTGTCCCGCCAGGCCTCGCCTGCACAGCAGTATTTCATGCAGCAGCATCTGTACTCCACTGTCCGGGACATGCTCACTGAGGCGATGGGCGAGTTCCACTTTGATATCTCGTTCGACACGGCGCAGCCAGAGATCACCCTGCGGTGCAGCGGATACCCGTGGCTTCTGTATGCCTCGTGCCGGTTTATCCGGAGCATGCCCCCCGAGCTGCACAGCGGCTGGACCTTCACGGCTGGAACCGCCCGGGGCCAGGTCCAAATGTCGTCGAATTTTAACTTGACCTCCATTATCCGCAGCGGAGTGCAGGTCTGGGCTGACAGCGCGGACTGCGGCAGGGTGCTCCTGGAGTTCTGGTACCCCGGGCTGGGCCCGTTCTATGATCTGGACATCCTGTGGGCACTGGCTGCGTATGCCCTGGGGGAAGCCGCCAGCCTGATCCTGGTGGAAGATGTCTATGGTCTGCCGAAACCCCGTCCCCAGGGGGGGATTCCCCTTGAGGGTCTGGCGCAGGAGCTGCTGAACAGGGGGTACCGCCTGCCTGCAGACAGCTGGGAACTGGCGGAGTCCTTCCTGCTGAGATGGGAGCGCACGCCGGCGCCCGGACGGGAGCACCTGCTGCGGGAGGACATCTGCCTCTGCACCTCCCGCTTCCCCGCTCTGGAACAGCAGTTTCTGAGGGGGGAGTACTGGGAGCTGGACGAGCTCACCAAGGCCGGGGCCTCCGCCGGCTTTCTCTTCTTCCCTGCGCCGGAGAATCTGTCAGACGCCATGAAGCAGGGGGAAGCCTTCTCCGCATCCCTGCTGGAGACCGCCGGCGCGGACTGTATCCAGATGCTGGGAGTCAGCGCAGGCACCCGCCGGGTGTACGTGGACTTCATCGCCTGGGACCTGGAGCCGGTGCTGAAGGCAGGTTCAGCCTGCTTCTCCCGGAGCGGCTGCCAGTGGGGATGCTACCACTCCTTCTTCCCGGAGGGGAAGTGCCTGGTGCTCTGGGGCATGCCGGACCGCATCCCCGAATCGCCCTGCGTGACAGACACACCCCGTCCGGCACGGGGAGCCCCGCAGGTGAGGGCGAGACCCCGGCCGGCGCCTGAACCCGCAGCGGACACCGGCACAGCCCGGACAGAGTCCGGAACAGAGCCGAAGTCAGACAGTCCGCAGACTGCAGCACCTGCCCGCAGGAAGAAGCAGAACAGGAAGAAAAAGAAGGGCCGCTGACCCATGGTCCTGCATCCCGCCCAGGCCGGATGCAGGCAGAACAGGGAGCGGTCCCCTGAATACCCAGCAGAGCAGAAAGGAGGACGGCGCATTCCCCGGACAGACCGGGCATCTGTGCGCCGGCATCAATGGCTTTAACAGCAAAAATGATCGAGGGCATGATCGACAGACACGAGGATGCCGTGGAAATTCTGGCCGCCCTGGACGAGCTTCCCGAGGAGAGGTTCACCCCGAAGCTGGCCCTCTACCAGTCCCAGTGCTGCAACCTGCAGGCCATGCTGGACGGCGACATCAGGCCTGCTGCGGACGCCTCCGGGATTCTCTTCGAACTGGAGCCGGAACAGCATGACGCTGAATACAGCTTCCAGATCGCCATTGTGCAGTACCTGACCTTCGCCCGGGCCGCCGCCCTGGACAATCTGAAGATCGTGGATTCTCTCAGACCGGGGCAGTGGCAGGTCTCCATCATGATGGACAGGTGCCGGGATTTCCTGACAAGGCCGGTGATCAGCCCCTGCACCCGGAAAAGAATTGATAAATGCTGGGATGTCATTTTTGAGGGCACCCCGAAGATGGCTGATCTGGTGTCCCGTATCCAGCACAGCCGCACCAGAGAAAGTGAAGCGGCTGCCGAATTCTCCACCTTCTTCCGGGAGGCTGTCATGGAAGCCATCAACGAGGTTCACATGGTGGTCGGCATCACAGGGAAACAGCCTGCGGCGGAGTTCACCATGACAGGAAACGGAACGCTGGAGCAGATGTATGCCGACTTCAGCCTGGTCAGCAGCATGCCGGAGAGTCTGCGCGAAGAGTGGCGCTTCGAGCTCGGCTATAAAGAACAGATTTCCTGCCTCGAAGACATGCCCGGTCTGAAGAGGAAGGCGGAGGAGATCCAGATCTGGGTGGAGGATACCGGCCGCAGCAGGGTGCACCTGTATATCCGGGGGGGCGATTTCGGGCCGGACTCCGACGGGGAGACCCTCAGAAGAGCGGTATCCTTCGCCCTGGGGGATGCGGCCAGCCTGCTCCTGGTGGAGGACATAACCGCTGTCAGGAAACCTCTGCCCGGGGAGCCGGTCTCCCTGCTCTCCCTGAAATCCACCCTGCAGAACATGGGGTACCCCGTCCCCGCAGACGCCGCAGAGCTGGCGGAGTCCTGCCTGCTGAGATGGGAGGAGACCCCGGACCCCCGGCGGGAGGACCAGCTGCGGGGAGACATCTGCCGGTACGCCTCCCGTCTGCCCGGACTGGAACAGGAGTTCCGGGAGAGCGGGCGCAGCATCGGCGACCACCCCATCAGCGACCGCCTCAATGTGGCGGGAGCTTCCGCCGGCTTCCTCTGCTTCCCCGCAGGCAGCAGTCTGTCAGAGACCATGCGCCAGGCGGAGAATCTCAGTGCGGTCCTCCTCCGGGCCGCGGGCCGGGAGAGCATCCAGCCCACGGGCTTCTGCGCCGGAACCCGGAGGGGCTATGTGGACTTCATCGCCTGGGATCTGGAGACGATCCTGACCGCAGCGGAAATCTGCCTGAAGCGCACTCCCCTCCAGTGGTGCCTCTACCACTCCTTCTTCCGTGAGGGAAAGTGCGTCCCCCTGAAGGGAGACCCGCCCCAGTTCACCGCCGCAGGTCCGGAGCCCGGGAGCGGGGAGGAAGAGGAGACAGCAGCCCCGAAGAAGGAGACAGCTCCCCACGTCAGGAAGGTCAAAAAGAAGAAAAAGAAGCGCTGAGAGCATCCATCTCCGCCGCAGGCCGCCAGGGTCTGCGGCGGAGTTTCTGTTCCCGCGGGGAGCTCTCTTTCTCCATTGCAAATTGCCGGGAACTGTGGTACTCTTTCCATGCGGCGGCGGGCCGGTCTTCCCCGGAGGGCTGTGCCGCAGCTGCACCGAAACTGGAGGAGATAGAAATGTTTCGAAAAACCGCAGCTCTGCTGCTTGCCCTGGTGATGCTCCTCACTGTTTCTTCCTGCTCAAAGAGCTCCAGCTGGGAGAAGCAGTATGACAGAGGCATCAAATGTCTGAGCGAAGAGAAATATGACGAGGCCGTGGACGCCTTCACCGCCGCCATCGATCTGGATGACAGCCGGGCCCAGGCCTATGCGGGCCGGGGGGAGGCCAGCCTGGCCACGGCCCTGGCGGCCGCAGGCGACATTACGGAGTACGACAGGATGCCCCAGGATGCCATCTCCGCCTTCGAGGGCGCCCAGGCGGACTTCCGCAAGGCCATCGAGCTGGAACCCGGCGAGCCGGACTACTACCGCACGGCCGCCGACATCAATGTGGCCATGGGCCGCTCGGAGCGGGCCCTCTCCATACTCGCCCAGGGCTATGACGCCACCGGCAGTGCGGAGCTGAAGGACCAGCTGGACCAGATGAAGCTCTCCACCAGCTATGAGTTTCCTGACTTCACGGACGATCTGAACCTTCCTGACGGCAGCAGCAGCGAGGAGGAAGATCCCGGCAGCGGGGACGACAGCAGCCAGGAGGCGGAGCCGGAACCCGAGACCAGCACCCCCGCCGCCTCCAGTTCTGAACCGGAGCCGGAGGAGCCGGAACCCGAAGCCCCAAAAACCGATGCGGACATCTATGCAGACTGGCTGAGCAGCGGAGGCTGGGCCAGCATCTCCGGCGGAACCACCTACGGCTACGACATCCACTCCTCAGCCGCCCAGATCGCCACCAGCCTGGCCGACATCGACGGGGACGGCACCGGCGAGCTTCTCGTCTCTGTTGTATACACCGACCACGTGGGTCCCATGGGCAGCGAGGTCTTCGGAGCGCTTCTGGACTGCTCCGGCGGCTCTGTCTCCATTGTAAAGACCACCTACCACGGGGGCGGCGCCTCCGGCGGCGAGACCCTCTCCTTCCTCTATGACACCCAGAACCGGACCCATGTGCTGGCCGTGCAGGGGTACACCCAGGACGGGGAGTTCTACCACAGGGAGTACCTGGAGGTGTACAGCGGCGGCAGCCTGACCGTCACCGCGGCGGCCCTCTGCTACGCCACGGACGAGAGCCTGGGGAGCAGCTACAGCGGGGAGGTGGAGGCTCTGCGCAGCGCCACCGACCAGTACCAGGAGGCCGACGGGGCCCTCTACGCCTGGCAGGCAAACGGGGCCTATGTCTCCGAGGCGGACTACTATGCGGTCTCCGACCGGTTCACCGGCCCTGTCTCTCCGGAGTTTGAGCTGTCGCCTGTTACCCTGGATTCCCCGGTCCCCAGGGGCTGACCTTCCCCGGTCCTCTCCTGCGGACCCCCATGCCGCTGCCGGCTGTCCGGCGGCGGCCGTCTGAAAGGAGGACGAAGCACCTTTGATTCGAAAAACAACCGCACTGCTGCTGGCGCTGCTCCTGCTTCTCACCGCCTGCGGCAGGAAGGCCTCCACCTGGCAGGAACTGTGCGACCAGGGTGAGAAGCACCTGAGCGAGGGCAGGTACGAGGATGCCATCCAGGACTACACCGATGCGCTGGAACTGGACAGCACCCAGGCCGCCGCCTGTGCCGGACGGGGCGCAGCCTACAGAGCCATGGGCGACTCCCTGGCAGAGGAGGCCGGGAGCGCATCCCCCCTGCCCGAAGGAGCGGCCGGCGCCTATGAGAGCGCCCTCACGGACTACCTCGCCGCCATCGGCATGGACAGCAGCGTGGGGGACTGGTACCGCCGCTGCGCCGAGATCGACCAGGCCCTGGGCAGGCTGGAGGACGCAGTGAACATCCTCAACCAGGGCTATGAGGCCACCCGGGACGAGGCCCTGGGGGAGGAGATGAGGCAGCTGCAGATGCAGCTTCCGCCGGACGGCTCCGCTGCGGTGCCGGACCCCGGGACCCAGGAGCAGAATCCCCCTGCGCCGGTTGACACCAGCACGGAGGCCGGGCTGTTTACCGCCTGGCTCAGCGGCGGCGGATGGGCCCAGATCGTGGGCGGAACCGACATATACAGCAGAAAGTATGACATCACGCAGAATGCGACGGAAGTGGCCTCCTGCCTGGTCGACTGCGACGGTGACGGGCTGAAGGAGCTCCTGATCTCCATCACCTACCCCGAGCACGAGGACGGCGAGAATTTCACCGCCATTCTGGACAACCAGGGGGGCTCGGTCTCCATCCTCCAGTCCGGCAACATGAAGAACACCGGGGGCGACCGTCTCCTGTTCAAGTATGACACCCAGAGCCAGATCCACAAGCTGGCGCTGGAGGGGGCCATCGACGACGGCGGGTTCCACAACCAGAGCTATCTGATTGTCTATGACGGAGCCATGACCAGCGAGGAGAACGAGATCATCACCATGTCCTACTCCACGGACGAGCAGGGAATGACCATGTACGGGACCGACATCGAGGACCTGAGAACCATGGCCGGTCTCTATGAGGAGACGGACACCTCCCTGACCGTATGGATGATCAATTCGGAGTACGCCTCCAGGGCGGACTACGAGGCTGTCATGAACCGGTACACAGACCCGGTATCTCCGGAGTTCCAGCTGGTGCCTGCCTCCGCGGACCAGCCCGTGCCCATGTCCTGACATCCCAGATCCGGCGGAAGACGCCGCCGTCCCAGAACAGTACGCCCGCAGGCTCTCTGCCTGCGGGCGCTCTGTCTCTCTTCTGCCTGT
>CAYYHY010000022.1:14919-22443 GCA_964471855.1 uncultured Oscillospiraceae bacterium
CTGTCCCCCTGCACTTGCCCTGCGCAGCGGCGTGTGATATGCTGTCAGAAAAGCAGCGGGAAACAGGCGCTTCCCGGGAAGGCAGCGGCTGTTCCCTGCCGGAACGGAAGAGGACATGCGGCGCCCGCTCCGGACCTCCGGGTTCCGGTCTGCAGGGAATCCAGTACCTGACCCCGCTCATCTTTGACAGTACCGCCGGTCCTGCAGAGGGGACCGGCCGGTTTTCGGGAGGAAACGGACATGAAAAGACTGCTCTGTGTCATACCGGCCTTTCTGCTGATCATCACACTTGCCGCCTGCGGCGGTCCGGGCGGCGCATCAGAGTCTGAGGCCCCTGTGGTGCAGCCGCCGGAACCTGCCGCATCCAGCGGCGCAGCGTCCCCCGGCGCCGGCCCGGAAGAGGAAACCCCTGTGGTGTACTTCACATCCGGTCTCACCTCGGAGGACATGGTGGCGGTATACCAGGCCCTGAACTGGACCCCCGCAGGGAAAGTGGCCGTCAAGCTCTCCACCGGGGAGCCCCCGGCCTCCAACTACCTGCGCCCGGAACTCATCCACGGGGTTGTGGAACTGCTGGACGGAACCATCGTGGAGTGCAACACCGCCTACGGCGGCTCCCGCTCGGAGACCGCCATGCACATGCAGGTTGCGGAGGACCACGGCTTCACTGCCATCGCTGATGTGGACATTCTGGACGCGGACGGCTCGGTCCAGCTGCCGGTAAAGAACGGAAACTGGCTGGAAACCGACTGGGTGGGCGCCCATTTCACCAATTATGATTCCTACGTTATCCTCTCGCACTTCAAGGGCCATGCCATGGCGGGGATGGGCGGCGCCATCAAGAATGCCTCCATCGGGCTGGGGTCCAGCGAGGGCAAATGCCTGATCCACAGCGGAGGGAAGAGCCGCACCAACGCATGGGGCGGCGACCAGACGGCCTTCACGGAATCCATGGCCGAGGCCGCCTGTGCAGTGTCCGACTGGCTGGGCGGGGGAGAGCGCATCGTCTACATCAACGTGCTCAACAACCTCTCCATCGACTGCGACTGTGACGGAAGTCCTGCCGAGCCGGATATCCACGACATCGGCATTCTTGCTTCAGCGGACCCTGTGGCCATCGACCAGGCCTCCATCGACCTCTGCTTTGCAGCGGAGGGGAGCGAGTCCCTCCGGAGGCGCGTAGAACAGCAGGACGGCCTCCACACCCTGGAGCACGCGGAGGAACTGGGTCTGGGCAGCCGCACCTATGAGCTGGTGGACATCAATGCCTGACATCCTCCGGCGGGAGCTGACATACATCACGTATTACTTTATGGTGCAGCTGCGGCAGATTGCCGGATACTGGATCCTGGGGATGGTCATCGGCTCCCTGATCTCCGTGTTTGCAAAGGACAGAATCCACGGCGCCTTCGACAGCATGCGGGACAGGAAATGGGGCCTGTGGGGCGTCATCCCCGCCAGCCTCCTGGGAGTGGCCTCTCCCCTGTGCATGTACGGCACCGTTCCCATTGCCGCCTCCTTCTCCCGCCACGGCATGCGCCAGGACTGGCTGGCCGCCTTCATGATGTCCAGCGTCCTGCTGAATCCCCAGCTGATCCTGTACTCCACCGCACTGGGACCTGCGGCTCTGGCCATCCGCATCCTCTCCTGCACCCTCTGCGGCATTGCCGCCGGACTGATGCTCCACTTCTTCTGCCGGGACAGGTCCTTCTTCTGTTTCGACGGGTTTGAGCCGCAGCCCAGCCACGACACGAACCCCAGTCCCTTCCTCCGCTTCCTGTTCAATCTGGGGCGGAACTTCCGGGCCACCGGTCCCCTCTTCCTGCTGGGGGTGCTGCTGTCCGCTCTGTTCCAGCGGTATGTGCCCGCCGGGCAGTTCGCCTCCCTCTTCGGCAGAAACAACGAGGGCTTCGGCATTCTCATGGCCGCCACCATCGGCGTTCCCCTCTACGCCTGCGGCGGGGGAACCATCCCCCTCATCCGGGAGTGGCTGTCCATGGGCATGAGTCTGGGCAGCGCCTCCGCCTTCATGATCACGGGTCCTGCCACCAAAATCACCAACCTGGGTGCCCTGAAGACGGTGCTGGGCCTGCGCAGCTTTGTCCTCTACCTCGTCTTCGTCATGGCCTTCTCCCTGCTCACCGGCCTGGCGGTCAGCCTGGTGACCTGACATCCCCTTCCGGAAACTTCCCATCTGCCCGGCCGGTACAGGCGGACGGTCCCGGTGCCGTCCGCCTGTGCCGCTGTCCCCAGTTTTCCAGAAAAGGGGGGTTGACTTCTGTCCGCTGACAGCCTATACTTGTCATATCAATCGCGCGCGATTTAATCTGAAACAACTGAAGGAGGTCCTCACATGGGCATCTACGATTTCACGGTCAAAGCTCAGGACGGGAGCGAGGTGCCGCTCTCCAGCTACCGGGGCAAGGTGCTCCTCATTGTCAATACGGCCACCGGCTGCGGCTTCACCCCTCAGTACGCGGACCTGCAGGCCCTGTATGAGCTGCACCAGGCGGACGGTCTGGAGATCCTGGACTTCCCCTGCAACCAGTTTGCAGAGCAGGCCCCCGGCAGCGACGAGGAGATCCACGACTTCTGCTCCAGCCGCTACGGCATCACCTTCCCCCAGTTCACCAAGATTGAGGTCAACGGGGAGGGCGCCATCCCTCTGTACCAGTACCTCACCTCCAGCACAACCTTCGGCGGCTTCAGCGGCCCCATGGCGATTGTCCTGAAGCCCATTGCAAAGAAGATGGACCCGAACTACAAGAACAACGGAAACATCAAGTGGAACTTTACCAAGTTCGTCATCGACCGCAGCGGCAATATCGCCGCCCGCTTTGAGCCCACCGACTCCATGGACAAGGTGAAGGCGAAGGTGGAGGAGGTTCTGGCTTGAAAACCGCCGTACGCTATTTCACACGGGGCGGGAACACGAAGAAGATCGCCGAGGCCATAGCCGGGGCTGCCGGCGTCCCGGCGGAACCTGTCTCCGTACCTCTGGAGGAGGACATCGACATCCTGTTCCTGGGCAGCTCCCCCTACGCCTTTGATGTGGATAATGCCGTCAAGGACTTTATTTCCGGCATCTCGGTCCGGGTAGGCCAGGCGGTCAGCTTCAGCACCGCCGCTGTCATCAAATCCACCCGGAAGTACACGGCTCCGCTGCTGGAGGCGAAGGGCATCCCCGTTTCGGAGGAGGAGTTCGCCTGCCGGGGCTCCTTCACGGTTCTCCACAGGGGGCATCCCGATGAGGAGGACTGCCGGGCTGCAGCGGAGTTTGCCCGGAAGATCCTGTCCAAGAGGTAGGCGCCTGTGCCGGAAGACTTTGATCCCCTGAAGCTGGAAAACCAGCTCTGCTTCCCCCTCTACGCCTGCGCCAAGGAGATTGTGCGGGCCTACCGCCCCTATCTGGAGGAACTGGACCTGACCTACACGCAGTACATCACCATGATGGTGATGTGGGAGCACAGAGAACTCCGGGTCAAGGAGGTGGGCCGGCTTCTGTATCTGGACTCCAGCACCCTGACACCCCTGCTCAAGCGCCTGGAGGCCAAGGGCTATGTGACCCGCCGCCGCTCCCGGGAAGACGAGCGGGACCTGATTGTGACCATTACCCCCCTGGGTCAGGCCCTCCGGGAGAAGGCCCTCACCGTACCCGCCCGCCTGGCCGCCTGCATCAGTCTGGAGCCGGAGAAGGCCCTTGCTCTGCACGGGATTCTTCACGAGCTTCTGGACAGTCTGACCTCCCGCAGCACCCCGGAAAAAGAACACTGACACGGACAAGGTCCGCAGCACCCGATGTGCTGCGGACCTTGTCTGCCATATCAGCTTCCAGCTGATCTCTCTTCCGTTCCCAGGAAACTGCGCCTGCAGCAGGGGAAGTCAAGGAGTGCATTCCTTCATCCCCTCTTCTGCGGTACCGCCGGTGGCAGTTTCTCCCCGGGGACAGGGCAGCTCTGTTCAGCTGCCGGGCCGTCATTAAGCCTGGCAGGCTGCGCCTGTGTGCCGGGAGATTCCTCCGTCCTGCGGGCACAGGAATCCCTCAGGGGGCATCCGCTGCACGCAGGCTTTTTCCGGCAGAAGCGGCCGCCGTGTTCCAGGACAAGCCAGTGGAACTGCCCGTACATCTGCACGTCCTGTCCGAGTCCCTGCTCAAAGAAGCGCCGGATGGCTGCATCGTCTGCAAACTCGTACCCGAACCGCCGGAGAAAGCGGCGGGTATACGCATCGACGGCAAAGGCGGGCTTCCGGAATGCGTACAGCAGGATCACATCTGCCGTCTCCTCCCCGATGCCCCGCAGGGCCAGCAGTTCACGGCGCAGCTGTCCGGTCTCTCTCCTGCAGACCTCCCCGCTGTCGAAGCCGGAGGCTGCGTACCAGTCTGTCAGTCTGCGGATGGTGGCAGCCCTGGATTTGCACAGGCCGCAGGGGCGGATCAGATCTTCCAGTTCCTGCTGCGGAAGCTGCTGCACATACCGGGGGTCCAGTCTGTCCCCCATGGCGGCGGTTACTTTCTGCACGGTGCGCCATGTTGTATTCTGCACCAGCACGGACTGGAACAGGACGGTATAGGGGTCATCCGACCACCACGGGACAGGACCGTATGCCTGCCGGAGCATCCGGCAGAGTTCCGCCGCCTCCGTCACTTCTGGCACGCAGGGCAGAACACTGCGCTGCGCCCTCCGATGACTGTCCGCTGCAGCACAGCACCGCAGCGGAGGCACGGCTTCCCTGCCCGTCCATATGCCTTCAGAAACGGGCCGTTCCGGTACTCTCTTCCGCCGCTCTCCAGATACTCCCCGGGGGTGACAGCGTCCTTCTCGATAAAGTATTCCAGCACCTGGGGGATCAGCGCAGCAAGCCTGTCCCACTCTGCGCCGGTCAGGTCCCTGACACTGCGGGCCGGGTGCAGGCAGGCCTCGAAGAGGATCTCATCGGCGTATATGTTCCCGATCCCGGCTGCAGCGCTCTGGTCCAGAAGGAACTCCTTCACCGGGATTCTTCTTCCCGCCGCCTTCTTCTGAAGCCACTCCCCTGTCAGCGCAGGGTCCCAGGGCTCCAGACCCAGTTTTCCGATGCCGCTGACGGTGTCCTCCTCCCAGGGATTCAGCAGCCAGAACCGGCCGAATCTCCGGGGGTCCTCATAGCGGATCTGCATGCCGCTGTCCAGTGTCAGCACCAGATGGGTGTGCCTCTCCTCCGGCCAGTCCGCCGGGACGGCCAGAAGACACCCGGTCATGCGCAGATGCAGTACCAGCCTTGCACCGTCGGTAAAGACAAACCTGAGAAACTTGCCCCTGCGTTCCACACGGTCAAAGGTTCTGCCCAGGAGGCCGTCTGCAAATGCATCCGGGTCCCCGGCCGGCCATGCTGCAATCTCCGGCCGACGCAGATCCGCTCCCGTCACGGTCCGGCCGCAGATCTGGGCCTGCATCACTCTCCTCACCGTTTCTGCCTCCGGCAGTTCCGGCATCACCAGCCCTCCTTCCCTCCAGACCGGCTCCGGCCGGTCCGGTCTCCGATATCCCGGCCGCTCCCGGCACCGGAAATGCACAGCAGTGCCTGCTGCCTCTTCCAGTTCTCCGCACAGCTGCTGTCGCTGCCTAACGTATCACCCGCCGGACAGGGTGTCAAGACCCTGGATCCGGGGGGCGGAGGTCGCCGGGGGCACCGGATGCGGAAACTGCAGAAATGTCCAGTTTTCTGCGGATCGGTGTCCTGCCCCCGTCCCCCATTTCTGCAGGGATACCTGCGGGCTTCCCGCTGGGAACTGAGGTGCACCGCCCCTTACATGTTTCAGGCCCGGATCAGCCCCGCGTTTTGTGACTTCTTCCAAAACTGCCCCTCCGGGCTGTATCAGCCCCTGTGCATCTGGTATAATGCGGGTACCGGGCAGACGGGACGTCTGTCCGTGATTTCGAGGTCCCCGCCGGTCAGCCGCCGCCCTGTTCTGATCTCCATCCCCCCGGTCCGCGCCGTCGGGAGCTGATCCCGCAGCCGGACGGCTGACCTGGCAGCACACCCGGCAGGCATCTCCCGCCCGCGAAACTGTCCGCCGAAGCCGGCACGGTTCTGACAGTCTTCCGGAGGGAGTGACCTTCGCATCCGCCGTCCAGGAAAGGACGGGGACATGCAGCCGTTTCTGTCCGCATGGTCCGGCCGCCACCTTACCGGCAGCCGGCATCCCGGAATCACATCACAAAGAAGGAGGGAACCGTGCGCTCCGCCTCCCGGGTCCTGCCCGGGGAGCAGCGCTCCGCCCATGATCCTGATCGTTTTTCTTATCCTCGCTGCTGCCCTGCTGGTCCTGCAGACAGTCTGCATGGGTCCCGGCCGTACGCAGAAGAGACCGGCAGTGTCTGATGCGGGGAGTCCCGGCATGCAGCCCCAGACTGCATGCACCGCGGGTCCGGCTCCGCCGGGCAGACCGCCGCCCGCTCTGCACATCCCAGCCCCGTTCCGGGCTGTGCCCGTGCAGAAGCAAAATTTATCTTTTTCGCCCCGTCTCTTGCCTGCAGGTGCAGTCCATGGTATAATTCAACTGTCAGAGTCTGCATCCGGCTCAGTACGTGCCCCGGATTTCTGTCCGGGGCGGGCAGCAGGCATGGTTTTCCTGCGCGGGGCTGTCCGGAGGTGCAGCTTTGGCCAAATTTGATCCCCCTCTCAGAGAGTTTCTGAACAGGCCGGAAGTTGCATCCGACTTTTTCAATTTCACGCTGATGAAAGGCGCCAACGTAATCCAGGCGTCAGATGTATCGGACTGTGAGTCCACAGCATCCTCCCTGCAGGTGCAGACTGGGAGCAGCAAACCTGCAGTCAGCGGCACCCTGAGGCAGAGGGATGTGTACAAGGATATCAAGGTCAGCAACCCCGACGGCAGCATAGCACTGCACATGCACGCCGGCATCGAGCTCTCCTCATACGTCGACTACAGGGCACCTGTCCGTGCCAGCGACTACAGCGACCTCGACTTCGTCCATCAGTTGGATGCTCTTCGCCGCAGCCACGCAGCAGCAAAGGATCTCAGGGACGATGAGTTCCTGAGCGGTTTTGCACAGGAGGACAGGCTTGTACCGTCCATCACGGTTTTTTTCCTGACCGAAGACAAGGACTGGAACGCTGCCGCCTCGCTGCAGGACATGCTCTCCCTGGAGCCGTCCGGCCCCTTCCTGAGCGACGAAGCGCGGGATGAAATCCTGCAGCATATCGTCGACTGCAGGGTCAAGGTGGTCACGCTTGCTGATTTTGCGGAAAACGCAGATCAGTTCCGTTCCAGCCTCAGGCTTGTCGCCCTCGCTGTCAGAACATACCGCAACAATCCCGACTCTGATGACAGGATGAAGGCGATGACCGATCTGCTCGCAGGGAGCGAGTTCAGCCACGTGGAACCCCTTGTGGCGCATGTCATCGCTCTGCTGACGCTTAAGGGGGTTGAATACGATTTTTATGCAGGGGGTGATATCAATATGATCGATGTTGTGTATCAGGGCAGGACACTCTATGATGATGGTGTGGAGCGCGGAG
>CAYYHY010000023.1:0-21094 GCA_964471855.1 uncultured Oscillospiraceae bacterium
GGACTTGCAACTGCAGCAAGTGGTTGTGGTCGTTCCTGCCACTGCTCCGAGGGGAGCGGCGGGGGATGCAGCCTCTGGACATGGACCTGGCTGTGGACGGCGCCATGATGGTGCGGCAGGGAAAGGTGTTCTGATGGAATATCGGCCGGACTTGCAGCTGCTGTTGTCCTGGCAGAAAAACGGACCGGGTCCTTTCGGATCCGGTCCAGTCTGTATCAGTTGAAGATTCTCCGGCAGGAGATGAGACGCTGGGGATAGTTGTAATCGGTGAGGCTGTTGACCTTGACCCCTGTCGCCGGGGTGGAGGCGTGGACAAACTTGCCGTCGCCCACATACAGACCCACATGGGAGGGGTTGGAGTTCGAGCCGTTGCTGAACACCAGAATGTCGCCGGGACGCAGGCTGTCTCTGGACACCGTTGTGCCCTGTGTCAGCTGACCGGCGGGGGAGCGGCTGAGGTTGACGCCGAACTGTCTGTACAGGTAGGAGGTAAATCCGGAACAGTCAAAGCCGGCCGGACTGCTTCCTGCATACACATAGGGATAGCCGATGTACTGCCAGGCCATCCGGGCAACCTGCTCTCCTTTGGAGGCTCCGGAAGAGGAGGCGGCAGCAGGTTCAGCCGCAGGGGCGCCTGAGGGCTCCGCATAGTCGGCGCTGATGTAGCCCCGCTCTGTCCGGTACCAGCCCGGAAGAGCATCGATGACCTTGACGATGTTCCCGGCGTACAGACTGCCCACAACCCGGGTGTCTGTTCCTGCACCCTCCCGGATGTTCAGGACGCTGCAGGTCACCTTGACATAGCCGCTCTCAGGGACTGACGTGCTCGCTGCAGGGGCAGCGGGTGTCTGTGCGGGCGCCGGGTCCGGCGGAACAGCGGGCGTTGCCGTGACGGTGCCGCTGGCGGGTGCAGACGCTGTTGCGCCGTCGTTCAGGACCACATAGTCGCCGCTGACGTAGCCTGTGATCCCGTTGTAGCTCACCTGATACCAGCCGGCATCCTCGGCGACGGCGATGACTTCAATCTGACTGCCGTCCGGGATCTTGGCCAGGATCTGGGAGCTGGTATTGCACTGGGACCGGAGGTTCAGCCGGCTTCCGCCGGCATCGACCGTTCCGGCCGCTGCAAAGACAGTAGTGACGAGGACTGCGGCGGCCGCTGCGGTGCAGGCCAGTTTCTGTGCCAGTTTTCGGAAGTGCAAGGGTGAGGACTCCTTTCCTGCGGGCATCGTGTGTCCGGACCGCTGAAACCAGCCATCGCCCTGACACAGGGACAAGTTGCAGGTCCGGAACGAAGTTCGGGCATGCAGCATAAGTTCTCAAGTTTGTTACAATAGTAACACTTTTGTAACCACCCGTCAATCACTTTTTTCGCCCCGGGAGCTTCCCAGGCAAATACAGTGAAAACGCACAAAGACGGGGCAGAAACAGAGGCGCTGCATGTGCAGAATGCACAAAGCCCGGAGGGGAATCTGTGAACAAACTGTTACCAAACAGACAGGACCGGCCCCTGCAGCAGCAGAAGCCGGCGGCGGAAAGACGGATTATTCGGCATCGGCGGTCTCTTCCTCCGGCCTGCGGCTGGTGAAGATCATCACGATCAGGTCGCAGATGGCCTCTGCAATCAGGGAGATGCCTGCAAACATCCACAGCACCTTCGTTGTTCCGAAGGGGTTGGCCAGGAGGATGGCGGCGCAGACGATGGACAGGGCGGCGCTGATTGCGGGCATGTACCACCTGCCCATGTGGAGGCGGAAGGAGTCCACAGCCCACTGCAGCTTGTTCAGACCGGCCAGCAGAGTTGCGACGCCGTACAGGATTGTGAGCAGGGGGAAGGTGGCGATGAACCAGTCTGTATGGGTGATGCAGAAGATGCCGAACAGCAGCAGGACCAGCCCTGTGGCCAGCTTTCTGGTCTGGGCCGCCAGCAGCGCCTCTGTGCGGAAGTAGCTGATGACCGAGGCGATGCCGGCGATCAGGAGAATGACGCCGGCGGCAATGATGATTCCCGAGGTGAAGGACATGGGGTCAAGCAGAAGCAGGATGCCCACCAGAGCCTCCAGCACAAAGAGGAGGATCTGATTCTTGTTGCGGGAGAGAAACTCCACTGTGACGCGCCTCCTTTCGGAACAGTTCAGAATGGGGAAGACCGTTTTCACGGCCTTCTGTATTGACGCATGCGGCCGCTCCATGTAAAATTGGCATGGATGCCGCACCTGGTCCATGATACTCCCCGGGGAGGGAACTGTCAACCGGCAGAGGGGGGAACCGGACAGGCAGGCAGATACCGGCCGCTGGACGGCCGAAAGTGAGATGAGATACGTAATGAACAGGGATAAGGACAGGGAATACTTTATCCGCATGGGCACCGCCATATTCCTTGCACTGGCGGGCGCCATCGCATTCTTCTTTGTGCTGTACCGGTTTGATGTTATCAGGAACTTTATCAGCACCATCATGAGCGCGCTGCAGCCCCTGGTGATTGGCATTGTATTCTCCTATCTCCTGACCCCCGTGGCCAGGATGCTGGAGAAGTGGCTGAAGAAGGTGCCGGTCATTTCAAAGTTCGCCCGGCTGCTGTCCATCATTTTGAGCTTCGTTCTTGCCTTTGCGGTCCTGGGCGCCTTCTGCGCTCTGATGCTGCCGGAACTTGTCAGCAGCGTCAGCGGGCTGGTTCAGGACCTGCCGGAGATGCTCCAGACCCAGCTTGGCAGACTTAAGGCCTATCTGCAGGGCAACGACGAGGCCACTGCTGCAGTGCTGAAGATGCTCACCGCTGCAGAGACCTACCTGACGGACTGGATCAAGACAAACCTGCTCTCTACCATCACCTCTGTGGCAGGGCAGGTGCTCTCCATCGGCTCGGCTGTCATCAATGTGATGCTGTCGGGAATTGTCACCGTCTATCTGATGCTGGACCGGGAGCGGTATGTTGCCCAGCTCCGGAAGCTGTTTTGTGCCTCATGCCGGAACCGCCGGCTGCAGGCTGTGGTGCTGGACACCGCCCATCAGATCAACCTGATCTTCAGCGGCTTCATCCGCGGCAAGCTGGTGGACTCCGTCATCGTGGGGATCATCTGCTTCATCTGTCTGTCCCTGATGAAGATGCCCTATACCCTGGTCATCAGCGTCATTGTGGGCGTCACCAACATCATTCCCATGTTCGGTCCGTGGATCGGCGCCGTACCCAGCGCCTTCCTCCTGCTGCTGGTATCGCCGGTCAAGTGCCTGATCTTCCTGGTGTTTATCATCATCCTCCAGCAGTTTGACGGCAACATTCTGGGACCCCGCATCCTGGGCAACTCCACCGGGCTGTCTGCCCTGTACGTCACCATAGCCATGCTGGTGTTCGGAAAGCTCATGGGCTTCCTGGGCATGCTGATCGGCGTGCCGCTGTTTGCATCCATCTACTACGTTGTGAAGAGAGTGGCGGAGTACTCCCTGAAGACTCAGGACCTTCCAGTTCGGACAGAAGGCTACATGGAAATCCCGCAGCCTCCGAAGGAAATCCCCCAGGCGGACGGAGCTGAGGGCGAATGACCAGTTCAAGGCGGGGCAGAAACTTTGATTCCCGGGAGTTTCAGCTCCGCTACCATACAGATGCGTTTCTGGGTGCTGCGTGCAGCGATGAACGGACTGTATTCAGCATCTGGGCGCCTACGGCCAAGAGCATTACCCTCCGCCTCTACGAGAAGGGTTCCGGCTGCGGGAGCTGCCGGGAGTACCGGATGAAACCGGGACCCCAGGGGCGCTGGACCCGCATGGTGCCGGAGAACCTGGACGGCATGTACTATGACTACCTGGTGGACACCGGCAGGGAGTCCAGGGAGACGGCGGACCCCTGTGCCCGGGCCTGCGGCGTCAACGGCAGGCGGAGCATGGTGGTGGACCTGCGGCGGACGGACCCCGAGGGCTGGGAGGAGGATGTGCCTCCTCCCGCGGCACCGGAGACCATCATCTACGAGGTGCACGTGAAGGACTTCTCCTGCAGCCCCTCCTCCGGGGTGAAGCCGGAGTGGCGGGGGAAGTTCCTGGCCCTGACCCAGGAGGGCACAACCCTCAACGGCGACGGCGTCCACCCCACGGGGCTGGACTGGCTGAAGGGGCTGGGCATCACCCATGTGCAGCTGATGCCCGTATACGACTACGGCTCCGTGGACGAGGCGGGCAGCCCGGACCAGTTCAACTGGGGATATGACCCTGTAAACTACAACGTGCCGGAGGGGTCCTACGCCACCGACCCATTTGACGGGGCGGTCCGGATCAGGGAACTGAAGCAGGCGGTTCAGAGCCTGCACAGGAGCGGACTCCGGGTGATCATGGATGTGGTGTACAACCACACCTTCCGGCTGGACTCCTGGCTGTGGCGCACGGTGCCCTGGTACTACTGCCGGCGGCAGCCCGACGGGAAGGCCTCCAACGGCTCCGGCTGCGGCAACGACCTGGCTTCGGAGCGGAGCATGTGCGCCCGCTACATTCTGGACTCCGTCCTCTACTGGGCGGAGGAGTACCACATGGACGGGTTCCGGTTTGACCTCATGGGTCTGCTGGACGTTCCCCTCATGAACCGCATCCGCCAGGAGCTGGACCACCGGTACGGCCGGGGCGAAAAGGTGATGCTGGGGGAGCCCTGGGCCGCAGGTCCCACCGCTGCGGCGCCGGGCACCGTGCTGGCCTCCAAGGGGAATCTGGGGCAGCTGGACAGCCTGGTGGCGGCCTTCTGCGACTCCACCCGGGATGCAGTAAACGGGGAGCTCTGGAGCGGAAAGAAGCCGGGGTTTGCCAGCGGGGCGGCCCTGGAGCCTGAGAAGCTTCTGAACTGCCTGCGGGCCTGGTGCGTGGAGCCGGGGCAGAGGCCCTCCCAGGTGGTCACCTACCTGTCCTGCCATGACAACCTGACCCTGTGGGACAGACTGGTGAATCTGGGGGATCCGGAGAAGCGGTACGGGCGGGTCAGCGAAAAGCTCCTGCGGCAGAACCGCTTTGCGGCGGCCATCTGCTTCTGCTGCCAGGGAATGCTGTTCCTTCTCTCCGGAGAGGAGTTCGGACGGACCAAGCTGGGAAACGGCAACTCCTACAATGCCCCCCTGGAGGTCAACCGGCTGGACTGGGAACTCGCCTGGCGCAACCGGGAGCTGGCGGACTGGTACCGGGGGCTGATGGCGCTGCGGGTGCAGCTGCCGGCCCTGTGCGACAAGAGCATGACAGCGGGGTCCAGGCTGAAGCTGCTGCCGGAGCAGGCGGAGAACTGCGTCCTGGTCACAGCGGACAACAGGGGCGGGGACAGTCCCTGGGACCTCCTGCTGCTGGCCTTCAGTGCGGCGGGGAAGCCCGTGACCGCAAAGCTGCCGGAGGGGGACTGGGAGACGCTGGTAACGGCGCAGTCCAGCTTCGCCTGGCAGAACCCGGAGACCCTGCGGGGTACCGCCCTGCTGGAGCCCGTGTCCGCCCTTGTACTGGGGCAGAGAAGGAAGCGGGCTCCCGTTAAGCAGGAAACCTGAACCGAGAAACACACAGCCGGCGGGCGCCTCTGCGGCAGCGGGGGCGTCCGTTTCAGGTGCATGCCCTGCCGGGGCAGGGAACAGTCCGGGCATGTCTGCTGATAAGGAGGAGAGAATTGTGGTTGAATATGACGCTCTGCAGTATCCGTACCCCTCGCAGCGGCATGCGGTCTTTGCCAGGAGAGGGATGGCGTGTTCCACCTCCCCCATTGTGTCCCAGACCGGTCTGGACGTCATGAAGGCCGGGGGGAACGCCGTGGATGCTGCCGTGGCCATGGCGGCCCTCATGCCCCTGGCGGAACCGGGGAGCAACGGCCTGGGTTCTGACTGCTTTGCCCTGGTATGGATGGAGAAGGACAGGAAACTGTACGGACTCAACGCCTCCGGCACCGCCCCCATGGCCCTCTCTGCGGAGAAGGTGCGGCAGCGCAGCGGGAACAGCGGGGAGATGCCCAGGGACGGCTGGTGTCCCGTGACGGTCCCCGGCGCACCCGGGGGCTGGGCTGCCCTGCGGCGCAGATTCGGCACGAAATCCATGGAGGAACTGATGGCCCCCGCGGTCTCCTATGCGGAGGAGGGGTTTGCTGTCCCTGTAAGCGGGGAGAGGAGCTGGGCAGCGGCGGTGCGCCGCTGCGAGGCTGCAGCCGGGAGGGAGCCGGAGCTGTTCAGGCCCTGGTTTGACTGCTTTACAAAGAACGGGGCTCCGTACCGCGCAGGGGAGACGTTCCGGTCCCCGGAGTACGCCCGCACCATGCGCTCCCTGGCGGCCACAGACTGCGGGAGCTTCTACCGGGGGGAGATCATGGAGAAGATCGTCTCCTTCTCCAGAGCCACCGGCGGCTTCTTCAGCGAGGAGGACTTTGAGTCCTGGAGTCCCCTGTGGGTGGACCCGGTATCTGTCCGGTACAGGGGATATGACGTGTTCGAGCTTCCCCCCAACGGCCAGGGCATCACGGTGCTCATGGCCCTGAACATCCTGGAGGGGCTGTCCCTGCCGGACGACAGAGACAGCGGGGAGGCGTTCCATCTCCAGATCGAGGCGCTGAAGCTGGCCTTTGCGGACACCATGAAGTATGTGGCGGATCCCCGCACCATGCGCACCCGGGTGGAGGATCTGCTGTCAGAGGGCTATGCGGACCGGCGGCGCCGGCTGGTCGGGGAGCGGGCTCTGCAGCCGGAGGCGGGGGACCCCTCCTGCGGGGGCACCGTATACTTCTGCACCGCAGACGGGGAGGGGAACATGGTCTCCTTCATCCAGTCCAACTACATGGGCTTCGGCTCCGGCGTCGTGGTGCCCGGCACGGGCATCAGCCTCCAGAACCGGGGGGTCGGCTTCTCCCTGGACCCGGCGAGCGACAACTTCCTGGAGGGCGGGAAGAGACCCTATCACACGATCATCCCCGGCTTTCTATGCAGAGACGGGCAGGCGGCGGGTCCCTTCGGCGTCATGGGCGCCTACATGCAGCCCCAGGGCCACGTGCAGGTGCTGGTGAACACACTGGACTACCATATGAATCCCCAGGCGGCCCTGGATGCCCCCCGGTTCCAGTGGACCGGAGGCAGGGACATCCAGCTGGAGCGGGAGGTCCCGGAGCGGACCGTCCGGGACCTGGAGAGAAGAGGGCACCGGGTTGTGACAGTCAGCGACAGGACCGGCATGGGCCGGGGACAGATCATCTGGCGGAGCAGGGACGGAACTCTGACCGGAGGCACGGAGCCCCGGGCGGACGGCTCCATCGCCGCCTGGTAGGAGCCCGGGGGCATCCAGAAGAATGAAAGAAGCGTGCCTCCGCCCGTGACGGGAGAGACACGCTTCCTGCTCCATGGGGAGAAAGAAAACCCGCAGAACCCGGGGCTCTGCGGGGAGGACTGGTCAGAGGCGGCTGGAACCGCTGCCGGGCAGCCGGATTCCCGGCAGCAGGCGGCGGTACGTGAGAAACTCGAACTTCATTCCGCAGCGGGTCTCCAGCAGGGTGCGCATCTCGTCCGCAGAGCCGCCGCCGATGTGGCCCTTGTCCAGGACGATGCCCTGCCCCTCCTTCAGAATTACGTAGAAGCGGGACCGGGTCTCCAGCAGGCGGAAGCAGTGGGAGTAGGGATACCTGGCGCTGCCGCTGGAGTTCTCGGCGGTGATGCCGGACTTGTCCAGGGTGTAGTCGTTCCGTACGACGCTCCTGTCCATGCTGTTCCAGGACTTTTTGGCCATGGCCCGGTACACGTTGAGCACCTTGCGGCCGAGGAAGAGACCGGCCACGAACAGAAAGGCCACCACCGCGGGGTGGAGGCTGGCCCGCAGAGCCAGAAAGCTGCAGAGGAAGGCGCAGACGGTCCACACCAGAGCGGTGATCCACTCCCTGCGGGCGACGGAGGAGTCGATGGTTCTGCTGACCACCCACTGGAGCTCCTCCAGGCAGTCCAGGTCGTACTCGGTGTATGTGGTCATTTTAAGGGCCAATCCTGTCACATCCTCCTGCAGCTCCGGTGCCGGTCTGCAGTGTCATTGTAGTTTCAGCGGCAGGAAAAGTCAAGATTGCGCCCCGGCCCGCCCGGTTGACAGCAGGGGGCGGGGATGCTAAGCTCTCGGCAGGAGACAGTGAAAGGAAAGGGGTGCAGCGGCATGCACGATTTCGACCGGCGCATCGACCGGAGGAACACGAACAGCTTGAAATACGACTTCGCGGTGGAGAACGGGTATCCCCCGGATGTGCTCCCCCTGTGGGTGGCGGACATGGACTTCCAGGCCCCGGAGTGTGTCCTGCAGGCCCTGCAGAAGAAGGTGGAGCACGGCATCTTCGGCTACAGCGACGCGAAGGAGGGATATGTAAAGGCGGCGGCCGGATGGTTCCGGGACAGCTTCGGCTGGGAGCCGGACCCCGGATGGCTGGTCAGGACGCCGGGGGTGGTGTTCGCCCTCTCCTGTGCGGTGCGGGCCTTTACGGAGCCGGGGGACGGAGTTCTGATTACGCCGCCTGTGTACTATCCCTTCTTCTCCTGCGTGCGGGGCAACGGCCGCACCCTGGCGGAGAGCCGTCTGTCATATGAAAACGGCCGGTACAGTGTGGATTTTGAGGACTTTGAGCGGAAGATCCGGGAGAACGGAGTCCGCATGTTTATCCTCTGCTCCCCCCACAACCCGGTCTGCCGGGTGTGGTCCCGGGAGGAGCTGCAGAAAATGGGGGAGCTGTGCGGGAAGTACGGGGTGACGGTGGTCTCGGACGAGATCCACTGCGACTTCACACTCCCCGGGCACCCCCACACGGTGTTCCTCCAGGCCTGCCCGGAGCTGGAGCACAGCACCGTGATCTGCACGGCCCCCAGCAAGACCTTCAATCTGGCCGGCCTGCAGACGTCGAACATCTGGATTCCGGACGGGGCGCTGCGGGAGAAGTTCAGGCGGGAGGTGTCCCGCACCGGCTGCGGGGGCATCAACGCCATGGGGCTTGCGGCCTGCCAGGCGGCCTACGAGGGCGGCCGGGAGTGGCTGGAGGATCTGAAACAGTATCTCCGGGGGAATCTGGATTTCCTGCGGGAGTTTCTGGACACCCGCCTCCCGGAGATTTCCCTGGTGGAGCCGGAGGGGACCTACTTCGCCTGGCTGGACTGCTCGGGTCTGGGCCTGGACAGGAGCGGGCTGGAGGAGCTGATCTCCAGGAAGGCGAAGCTGTGGCTGGACAGCGGCCGCATCTTCGGCGGCGGCGCGGACCTGTTCCAGCGGATGGTGCTGGCCTGCCCCCGCTCCCTGCTGCAGGAGGCCCTGGAGCGGCTGGAGCATGCAGTGCGCGCATGAGGGATGCAGATCTGTACTGACGAGAAATCCGGGGCCGCCGGTCCCGGCGGACAGAAAGGAGGAGCCGCCATGGCTCAGGGAAACAGCATCAAGAACTGGCTGGAGAAGCTGGGACTGACCCAGGAGGAACTGGCAGAGAGGCTCTACGAGACGGCCTGGACGGTCAAGCGCTGGGAGGGGGATTCCCCGGCGGAGGCGGAGAAGATGAAGCAGGTGGATGCCCTCCTGCAGACTGCGGAGGACACCCTCCGGGAGGAGGGGCTGACCCGCTGGCATCTGTCCGACGCCTTCTTCTCCGTGGAGAGCATGTACACCCGTCTGAAGACCCTGGCCCAGGTGGAGAACCTGCGGGAGACGTACCGGGCTCTGCCCTACATGCGGGAGAAGCATGCCAGCCAGCTCAGAAAGCCGGTGGCGGGCTCCTCCGAGGGGACCCCCTACATTATTCACCCCCTTATGATGACATGCCAGGCCCACGCCCTGGGGATCCGGGACGACGAGGTCCTGGCGACATCCCTGCTCCACGACGTGTGCGAGGACTGCGGCGTGGCCCCCGGGGACCTGCCCTTCTCCAGCGGCGTGCAGGAGGCCGTGGCCCTGCTGACCAGGGACAAAAGCCGCAGGCGGGCCATCGGAAAGGAAGCGGCAGAGGAGGAGTACTTCCATGCACTGGAGGGCAGCAGGAACGCCATGCTGGTCAAGTGCCTGGACCGGTGCCAGAACCTGTCCACCATGGCGGGCAGTTTCTCCATGTCCGGCATGCGCCACTACATCGAGGAGACGGAGCGCTTCGTGCTCCCCCTGCTGGAGAGGCTGTCTGCGGGCTATCCGGAGCTGAACGATGCGGCCTTCCTGCTGAAGTACCAGATGCTGAGCCTGCTGGAGACCCAGAAGGCCCTGCTGATCCGCTGCCCGGCGGAGAACCGCCCGAAGGGAGAGGCAGAGGATGACAGGGGCTGACCTCCACATGCACAGCACGGCCTCCGACGGGACGGATGAGCCCCTGCAGCTGCCGGACAGAATGCGTCAGGCCGGCATCGAAATCTTCGCCCTCACGGACCACGATACGGTCCGGGGTGCGCAGCAGCTGAAGCAGAATCCCCCGGAGGATCTGACCTTTATCCCGGGCATCGAGTTCTCCTGCATCGTGCCGGATCTGGGGACAGGGAAGAAGGGGAAGTGCCACATCCTGGGCTACTGCTGCGATACGGAGAACGGGGCCTTCCGGGAAGTGCTGGAGGAGGGGGCCGGGCTGCGGCTCCAGAAGCTGAATGTCCGGCTGGACTTCCTGGCGGAGCGGGGGATGCCCCTGCCGCCGGAGGATGCGGAGCAGCTGCGCAGAATGGTCCGGGAGGGCTGCAGCGCAGGCAAGCCCCACCTGGGCAACCTGATGGTAAAATACGGCTATGCGGAGACCAGGGACGCGGCCATCCGGGATGTGCTGAACCTGTGCCCCACGGAAAACAGCAGAGTGGACGGGGAGAAGGCGGTGCGGGCCATCCGGGCCTCCGGCGGCGTGCCCGTCTGGGCCCACCCCCTGGGCGGGGTGGGGGAGAAGCCCATGGACCGGGAGACCTTTGAGGCGCTGATGGAGCGGCTCTGCGGAGCCGGACTGGCGGGGCTGGAGTGCTGGTACTCCCTGTACCCGGAGGAGCGCTGCCTCGCCCTGGAGGGGGAGGCGGAGAGGAGAGGCCTCCTTGTCTCCGGGGGCAGCGACTATCACGGCACCAACAAGAAGACCCCCGCCGGCATGCTGAATGCGGAGGGCAGGCCGGTGCCGGAATCGAGGCTGACCGTGATTCCGGAGCTGCTCAGCCGCTGCAGCTGAAGGGGATGCCGGGACCGCAGATAACCCCGGGGGACGGCCTCCGGCCGGCTGCGTCTCGTTGACAGGGCGGGGAGCAGGTGCTAAACTGTCAGCATCTGGAAACAGCATCCATCCTGCCCGCCCGGCGGCGGGAATCCATGGTACGGGAGGAGTTTAAAAATGAACTTTTATGAGCGCGCACTGGAGCTGCGCGATGAGGTTACAGAGAACCGGCGCTGGTTCCATTCCCATGCGGAGGTGGGCCTCCACATGCCGAAGGCCCAGGCCTATGTGCTGGAAAAGCTGAAGGAGTACGGACTGGACCCGCAGCCCTGCGGGGAAGGGGTGACGGCCAGCCTCGGAAAGGGCGGCAGAACCATCCTCCTGCGGGCGGACATGGACGCCCTGCCCATGGGGGAGGAGAGCGGCGAGCCCTTCGCCTGCACCACCGGCACCGAGGCCCACACCTGCGGCCACGACAACCACGCCGCCATGCTGCTTACGGCGGCGAAGATGCTGAAGGAGAACGAGGCCAGCCTCAAAGGCACGGTCCGCTTCATGTTCCAGCCCGCCGAGGAGACCTTCGAGGGAAGCAGAAACATGATGGAGCACGGGATCCTGGACGGCGTAGATGCGGCCTTTGGCTTCCACGTCGCCCCCGGCAACTTCCCTGTGGGATACTTCTTCTACAATGACTCCGGGGTCATGATGTACTCCGTGGACGGCTTCAAAATCACGGTGCAGGGCAAGGGGGCCCACGGGGCCTACCCCCAGAACAGCATCGACCCCATTAACATCGGAGTTCACATCCACCTGGCTCTGCAGGAGCTGATCGCCCGGGAGAGCGACCCCGGCAAGGCCTGCGTCCTGACCGTGGGCAAGTTCCAGGCGGGGGCCGCAGCCAATATCATTCCCGATACGGCGGAGCTCCAGGGGACCATCCGCACCAACGACCCAGAGGCCAGGGCAAAGCTGGTCCGCCGGATGAAGGAGGTCGCCGCATCGGTGGCGGCTGTATACGGCGGTACGGCCGAGGTGGAGATGATCTCCGAGGTGCCGCCCCTTGTCTGCGACGGAACCCTCACCAGTGAGATGGTCGGCTACATGCAGGAGCTGCCCGTCCCCGGTCTGACGCCCCTGCCCGGCATGGTGTCCAGCGCCAGCGAGGACTTCGCCCTTGTGGCGGAGAAGGTCCCCGCCTGCTTCATCTACATCTCCGCCGGGTTCCCGGATGAGCGGGGAGCCTACAGCGCACACCACCCGAAGGTCCGCTTCAACGAGGACGTCCTCCCTGTGGGGGCTGCAGAGCTGGCCCACTGCGCCGTGCGCTGGCTGGAGGAGCACAGCTGACCGGACAGCGGACGGGCCGGCGGTGAAACCCGCCGGAAAGCTCTGAAAATGCCGTTGACAGGCGGATAAATTGCGCATATAATACACTCATTCATTGCACTGCATTGCGTTCTCCCCTTATCCCCGGAACCGCAATCCCCAGTACAGACTGAGCAGGCGGCGGTACAGAATACCGCAGGCCGGGTTGCCTTGTGCAGCAGCAGAGAGGTTTTTGCACGCCATCTGCGGGACAGCAGTACTTCCCGCAGATGGTGTTTTTTTCTCTCTTCTGCGGCATACAGAAATCTGATTTCGGAGGCAGCCCCATGGACGAAAAGAAGGTTATCCAGCGCGTGACCCTGACAGGGGTGGCTGGAAATATTATCCTCACAGCATTCAAGCTGTACGCAGGCATCGCAGGGAGATCCAGCGCCATGGTGTCGGATGCCGTGCACTCCCTCTCCGATGTCTTTGCAACAGCGATCGCATTTATCGGCGCGGTCCTCTCCCGGAAGGCGCCGGACCGGGGGCACCCCTACGGGCACGAGCGGTTCGAGTGCCTGGCCTCCCTGACCCTGGGTCTGATCCTGACAGGGACAGGACTGGGGATCGGCCTCTCCGGCGTGAAGACCATCCTGGCGGGGGACTATGCCCGTCTTGCCGTGCCCGGCGGCATAGCGCTGGCCGCGGCCGCAGTCTCCATCGTTACGAAGGAGGCCATGTTCTGGTACACCCGGTACTATGCCAGAAAGATCGGCTCCTCCGCCTTCATGGCGGATGCGTGGCACCACCGCTCCGACGCCATGTCCTCCGTGGGCTCCCTGCTGGGAATCGCAGGGGCCCGGATGGGATATCCCGTCCTGGACAGCGTGGCCTGCGTCATCATCAGCCTGTGCATCCTCAAGGTGGGGTTCGACATCCTCCGGGATTCCGTGGAGAAGATGCTGGACACCTCCTGCGGGGAGGAGTTTGAGGACGAGGTGGCCGGGTTCATCTCCTGCCTGCCGGGAGTGGCGGGTCTGGACGTGCTCCGCTCCCGGAAGTTCGGAGAGAAGGTCTACATCGACGCGGAGATCTCCGTGGACGGAAACCTGCGGTTCCGGGACGCCCACGAGATCGCGGAGCAGGTGCACAGCGCCGTGGAGCAGCGGTATCCCAGCATCAAGCATATCATGATCCATGAGAACCCCGCGGATGTGCCGGTGCAGTGCATGGCGGGGAAGGTCTGACAGAACTGCAGCAGGGGCAGCGGACAGGTTCCGCCTGCTCCTGCTTTCTGCTGTCCGGGAAATTTCCTGTTGATTTCCTACTTACCATGTAGTATTATGGGTTGAGAGAGGAAGGGATGCGAAGATGCTGATATCAACAAAGGGCCGCTATGCGCTTCGCGTCATGGTGGATATGGCAGAGCACCCGACGGAGGACTATGTTCCTCTGAAGGTGATTGCAGAACGGCAGGAAATATCCGAGAAGTACCTGGAGAGCATCATCAAGCTGCTGGTGAAGGCCAAGATGCTGGTGGGGGTGCGGGGCAAGGGAGGCGGATACCGCCTGACCCGGTCGCCGGACCAGTATACAGTGGGAAGCCTTCTGCGGCTGACCGAGGAGTCCCTGGCCCCCGTGGCCTGTCTGGAGCAGGATGCGGACTCCTGCCCCAGGGCCTTTGAGTGCCGGACGCTGCCCCTGTGGCAGGGGCTGGACAAGGTGATCAGCGACTACCTGGACAACGTCACCATTGCCGACCTGGCAAACCCGGCTCCCCCCGCTGCGGCGGAGGAGAGCAGCCCCGAGAACAAGGAACAGGATCAGCGCCCCGCCTGAGACGGCGGGGCGCTGTTTTTGGATACAGAGGGGACGGACCTCAGGCCTCTGTTTTCTCCCGGTTCTTCCGGAGGGCCTCCGAGATCTCCTGCACCTTGCTGTCAGTAAGAATGAACTTCCTGGAGAAGAAGAAAAATGCGACCACAAGCCCCAGGATGGGGAGAATGGTCATCAGCAGCCGCAGACCCATGATGGTTTCGGGACTCTGGGCCGCCACAGCCCCCGTCTCGGAGGTATCCCCCACGAGACCGATCAGGTCCAGGCCGATGCCGGTGATGAACACGGCCACGCCGGAGGCGGCCTTTACGACGAAGGTCTGCATGGAGAAGATCACGCTCTCCTCCCGCCTGCCTGTCTTCAGGTGGCCGTAGTCCACGGAGCTGGACAGGAACACCGTGGTCAGCACGGTGAGAATTCCGTTGGAGGTGAACACCAGTGCGCCGCAGAGGCACAGGAGGGGCAGACTGGAGCTGAACCCCAGGAAGCACACCGCCAGGATGAGGGCGTACCCGCCCATGGCCAGGCCAAGGGCCACCTTGAAGAGCGTGGTGTTGTCCAGTTTCTTCCGCAGCAGGGGATACAGGACCATCATCCCCAGAATCTGGCAGACGCCGCCCACAGTGGTGAACATGGTATAGCTGCCCATCCAGTTCTCCCCGCCGAAGTCATACTTGAAAAAGTAGATGACGAGGTTGCTGGTCAGGTACAGGGCCCCGTTGATCATGAGGATGGCCAGAACCGTGATCAGGGCCTGGTCGTTGCGGAACAGGGCCTGGAACATCTCCCGCACTGAGGAGGTCTCCATCCGGCCCAGGTCGTGCTCCTTCACCCGGGAGCAGCAGATCACCTCCGCCACTACGAACAGCACCGCAATGATGAGAGCGAGGCGGCCGAAGCCGGTGCGCTCGCTGCCGCCGCCCAGGGCTCTGACACACAGCAGCGTGCCCACCTGGATCAGGGCGGAGCCGATGCCGGCGCAGGTCCTGCCGATTACGGACAGGTTCTCCCGGTCCGCCGGGGTCTCCGTGACCGCGGGGATCATGGACCAGTAGGGGATGTCCATCATGGTGTAGGTGACGCCCCAGATGATGTACACCACCGAGAAGTACACCATCAGGGGAACGCCCTCCAGGTCCGGTGCTGCGAACAGCCCCACCAGGACAAAGGCGTTCAGAACGGTGCCGCTGATGAGCCAGGGGCGGAAGCGGCCCCAGCGGGTTCTGGTCTTGGCCACCAGAATGCCCATGAGGGGGTCGTTCAGCGCGTCGAACACCCGGGCGATCATCAGGATCAGACCCACAAAGGACGCCGGCAGACCCAGAATATCCTGGTAGAAGTACATCACGTAGGATGCGGAGAGGGCGTACACCATGTCCTTGCCCACGGCGCCTATGCCGTAGGCCGCTTTCTGCGAAGCAGTCAATTCCATTTTCCTCCTTTTCCATCTGTCCTTCAGTACTGCCGATTATACACACGGCTGAAAGAAATTTCAACGAAGTCTGCTCTGTACTGGCAGAAAAGAAAAGAAGCAGCCGTGAGAATTTACTCACGGCTGCTTCCGGATGGATGAGGGTGGATTCGAACCACCGAAGCGATCACGCAACAGATTTACAGTCTGCCCCCTTTGGCCACTCGGGAACTCATCCATATCGTGGAGCTGGTGGACGGATTCGAACCCCCGACCTGCTGATTACAAATCAGCTGCTCTACCAGCTGAGCTACACCAGCACATGGAACTGTCCAGCAGCAACGCGTAGTATAGCAAAGGGAAACGGTGGTTGTCAAGCAGTTTTTTCAAAAAAATTGCGCCCCGGAGGCAGGAGTCCGGGGCGCCCGATATCTTGTGCAGCAGCAGCCGGCATCCACAAGATGCTGCCTCCGGCTTCCCCCGGTGCGGACCGGGTCCGGTCAGAGGGCAGCTGGTCTCCAGGTTCCTGCGGGGCAGGGGCTTCTCCGGCTCCGGAGGGAGGGGGGACGGAAAAATCCACAAAAGACAGTGGAAATCCGCGGCAGCTTTTGGTATAATAGGCAATACAGGGGAGCTTCCCCTGCGCCCAGTTCCCTGACAGCGAAAGGAGCGGATTTCATGAAATTCGTATTTACCGACAAGAAGGTGGACATGCCCGCCCGGATTCACGCCTATGCGGAGAAGAAGGTCGGAAAGCTGGACCGCTTTTTCAAAGAGGACGCAACTGCGTCCGTTACCTTCAGCCTGGAGAAGGACCGTCTGAACAAGGTGGAGATCACCATCCGGTCCAGCGGCACGATCTTCCGGGTGTCCGAGAGCACCTCCGACATGCGGGCCTCCATTGACTCCGCGGTTGCCACCCTGGAGCGCCAGATCCGCAAGAACAAGACCCGCCTGGAGAAGCGGCTGCGCCAGGGCGCCTTCGAGCGGGCTGTGGACGAGGAGAGCGCCACCTTTGCGCCGGACGAGCCGGAGGAGGGGGAGTACCGCATTGTCCGCAGCAAGACCTTCCCCATCAAGCCCATGACCCGGGACGAGGCCATCCTGCAGATGAACCTGCTGGAGCACAGCTTCTTCGCCTTCAGGGACGAGGATGCGGACGGGGCCTTCGCAGTGGTGTACCGCCGCGTGGACGGGGACTACGGAATTATCGAAGACCAGGCGTAGGCCTGCGGCACAGGGCCGGGACTCCTCGTGAGCCCCGGCCTTTTCCACGCTGTTTCAGTCCCGGAAGCGGGAGAATACAAACCGCCCGGACTCGCTGAGGTCTGCGTCCGTCCAGCCGCCCTCCGGGCTGGCGCCGGGGACCAGGGCGGCGGAGGTCTCGGCCTTGTCGCAGAGGGACCAGCTGCACCAGCTGATGCCCCGCTCCTTCAGGAAGTCCAGCCAGCGGGCGGACTCCTCCAGGAAGACGCCCCCGCTGCCGTCCGCTGTGCTGGTGCCCCACTCGGAGACGAAGACGGCGATCCCCTGATCCATGGCGGCGTCGATCCGGTCCATGAGGGACTGGCCATGGGTTCCGGCGTAGAAGTGGAGCGTATACATGAGGTTTGTGCCGGAAACGGGGTCGGCAGCGGCGCTTCCGATGTCCTGGCTCCAGGTTGGGCTGCCGATGAGGATGACCCCCAGGGGGTCCTCAGCCCGGATGGCGGCGGTCACCGCCTCCGCGTAGGGCTTCACGTCGCCGCTCCAGGTGACGTTCCCGTTGGGCTCGTTGCAGATCTCGTAGAGCACATTGGGGGTGTCCCGGTACCGGCGGGCCATCTCCGTGAAGAAGGACACCGCCTGGGTCTGGCTGGCGCGGGGATTCCCGTCGGAGAGGATGTGCCAGTCGATGATCACGTACAGGTCCTGCCGCACCGCCGCATCCACGGCGGCGGTGACCTGCTCTTTCAGCTCCGGCCGGCTGAGATACCCGTTTTCCGCCGTATACATGGCCAGGCGGATCACATTGGCCCCCCGGGCGGCGATGCTCTCCATGGCCCCCTCCGAGGCGAACTGTCCGTACCACTGCAGACCGTGGGTGCTCATGCCCCGCAGCACCACAGGCTCTCCCGCAGCACTGCAGAGGCGGTTCCCGATGACCTGGAGGCGGCCGTTCTCTGACACCCCTCCGCTGACGGTCTGCACAGGTCCGGAGGGCACATCCGGCGGGGCGGGGTTCTGGGGTCCGGCCGGTGTCCGGCCCTGTGCGCACTCCCATGCCCGCCAGACCACAGAGCAGGCTGCGGCCCGGGTCAGGGTCCCCTCCGGGGAGAAATACCCGTTTTCGTCCCCTGTCAGGACCCCGTACGCATAGGCGGCCAGCACCGGTTCATAATAGCGGCCGTTCAGCCGGTCAAAATCCCGGATTTTCGCGCTCTGTACGGCGTAGTCCCCCCGGAGATCCGGGAGCAGGGCTCTCATGATGATCTTCGCCGCCAGCTGGCGGGAGAGGGGTTCCCCGGGGGCGCCGCTGTCCGGGGGGATCTCATCCCAGTCAAACCAGCCCCGCTCCATGGCGGCCTGGAGATGACCTGCGGCCCAGCCGCTGAAGCGGGAGACGGGGGAGGGGGAGAGCCCGGCGGCCCGGGCGGCCACGGTGACAAACTCCGCAGCGGAGATGACGCTGTCCGGGCGGAAGGTGCCGTCCTCAAAGCCTGCCAGCCACCCCTTTCCCGTCATGCTCATGACGGTGCTGAAGTACCAGGCGCCGCTCTTTACATCCGGATAGGACACAGGGGCGGGCGCCTGCCGGGGGGCTGCTGCGGCGGAGCAGGAGAGCATGAGGAGGGAGCAGAGGAGAAGAAAGGAAGCGCAGAACCTGCGGACCATGGGGAGACACCTCCGGAATCAGAGTGGCGGAAGAGGAAAGCCGCCCCCGGAGGCTGCCGGCTGGGGCAGGGCAAGGAGGGCGGCATCTGTGCAGATCAGGACTGCTTCTGGGCCAGCGGCGGGACAACCCGCATGTGCTCCACGTTGTCTGTGATGGTCTGGATCAGGTCGGAGGAGGCGGAGTCCCTGGCCTGGCGGACGGCGTTTTTAAAGGCATAGGCGTCGGAGGAGCCGTGGGCCTTTACAACGGTCCTGGAGATGCCCAGCAGGGGGGTGCCCCCCACCTCCCGGGAGCTCATGGTCTTCTTCAGATTGTTGATGCCGTCCTTCACCAGCACGGCGGCCACCTTGGTGAGGAGGCTCTTTGTAAACATCTTCTTCAGCTCGCTGCTGAGGAAGAGGCCGGTCCCCTCCATGGCCTTGAGGAAGATGTTGCCGGAGTAGCCGTCTGCCACAATGACATCCACGGCCCCCTCCACGGCCTCCCGGGCCTCCACGTTGCCGGTGAAGTTGATGCGGCCCGCCCTGGAGGCCTCGTCCAGCAGGGCCCAGGCGTTCTTCTGCAGATCCGTCCCCTTGGAGGGCTCGGCGCCGATGTTCAGCAGACCCACTCTGGGGCTCTTCCGGCCCAGCACGTGCTCTGCATACAGACTGCCCATGTATCCAAACTGGAGCAGGTACTCCGGAGGGCACTCCGCGTTGGCGCCGGCGTCAATGAGCACGGAGCCGCCGCCTCCGGTGGGGACCACCGGGGCCAGAGCGGCGCGGCGGATGCCCTTGATGCGTTTGGTAATCAGAGTTGCTGCAGAGAGGAGGGCTCCCGTGGAGCCTGCGGAGACAAAGGCGTCTCCGTCGCCGTCCTTCACCAGGTTGAGACCCACCGTAAGGGAGGAGTCCTTCTTTCTGCGGAATGCGGTGGCGGGGTCGTCGCACATCTCCACCACCTCGCTGGCATGGGCGATGGCGACTCCGGCGGGAAGTTCGCTGAAGCCGCTGGCTTCGAGAACCTTCAGGATCTCCTCGCCCCGGCCCACCAGCGTGATCTCAACGCCGTATTCCTTGTTGGCATCCATGGCCCCCAGAACAGGGGCCTGAGGGGCATTGTCTCCGCCCATGGCATCGACGATAATCCTCACACTAACCCTTCTTTCTTTTGCAGCCTCCTGCAGGAGGAGGCGCACTGCAGCTGCGCTCAGCCCGGGAGATCCCGCTCCAGGGGGAGAGTGTCCAGAATCTGCAGGGCCCGCCGGGAGAGCTCCGCGTTTCTGTTCCGTTTGCCCCTGACCCGGCGGTCCAGGGGCGGTATCAGACCGAAGTTGATGTTCATGGGCTGGAAGCTGGTCACGCTCCCGTCGCTGACGTAGAGGGCCAGAGCCCCCATGGCGGTCTCCCGGGGGAAGTTCACAGGGGGCAGCCCCCGGATGCGGCGGGAGAGTTCCAGGGCGGCCAGGAGTCCGGAGGCGGCGGACTCCACATAGCCCTCCACCCCGGTGATCTGGCCGGCAAACATCAGCCGCTCCTCCCCCCGGACCCGGTAGTAGCGGTCCAGCAGGCGGGGGGAGTCCAGGAAGGTGTTGCGGTGCATCACGCCGTAGCGCAGATACTCCGCATTCCTCAGAGCGGGGATCATGGAGAAGACCCGGCGCTGCTCCCCCCACTTCAGATGGGTCTGGAACCCCACCATGTTGTAGATGGAGCCGGCGGCGTTGTCCTTCCGCAGCTGCACCACCGCATAGGGTTCCCGGCCGGTCTTCGGGTCCTTCAGGCCCACCGGCTTGAGGGGACCGTAGCGGAGGGTGTCCCGGCCCCTGCGGGCCATGACCTCCACGGGCATGCAGCCCTCAAAGACGCCGGAGTCCTCAAAGCCGTGGACCTCCGCCTCCCGGGCGGTGCACAGGGCCTCCCAGAAGGCCTGGTACTCCTCCTCCGTCATGGGGCAGTTGATGTAGTCCGGGGTGCCCCGGTCGTACCGGGAGGCGAACCAGGCGCTGTCCATGTCCACGCTTTCAAAGGAGACCAGAGGGGCTGCAGCGTCAAAGAAGCTCAGGCGCTTCCCCTCCGGGAATCTGGCTGCAATGGCGTCCGAGAGGGCCTGGGAGGCCAGGGGACCGGCGGCTATGATCACGTCCCCCTGGGGAGGGATCTCCGTGACCTCCCCCTCCTGAACGGTGACCAGGGGATGGCTGCGCAGCCGGGCGGTGACGGCGCCGGAGAAGGCAGTCCGGTCCACGGCCAGCGCCCCGCCGGCCTCCACCCGGTTTGCATCCGCACAGGCGAGGATCAGGGAGCCGCAGCGGCGCATCTCCTCCTTGAGGAGTCCCACCGCGTTCTCCAGCTGGTCCGAGCGCAGGGAGTTGGAGCAGACCAGCTCGGCAAAGTCCCCGCTGTGGTGTGCAGGGCTCATCCTGCCGGGTTTCATCTCCCGCAGAACTACGGGGATCCCCCGGGTGCAGAGCTGCCAGGCGGCCTCGCTGCCCGCCAGCCCTGCGCCGATTACTGTAACCGGATTCAAGCAGACGCCTCCTGCTGTCAGAATTGGAAGATCAGGCGCTCTCGCTCTCCGGAGC
>CAYYHY010000024.1:0-21083 GCA_964471855.1 uncultured Oscillospiraceae bacterium
AGCGGCATCACTACCGTCGCAAGGTTGGAAGTGCCCTTTTCATGGGGCACTCCCGCGCCCTGTGCGGAACGTCTGAGAAACTTGCCCATTCAGATTTCGACCTCCCTGTTGCTGTCATGGTATGAAAGACTGCAGGCTGTCCTTCCCTTCTCCGGAGTTTCCGGCCAGGGAGATGATTCCCTCTCCTCAGTATCTGCAGCCCCGCCCCGCACGTGCGGATGCATGACAATGCGCGCCGGCCTTCCCTCCCTCTCTGGAACGAAGGCATGAATACCGGTCGCGCTGACAACCGTTATGATACACCCGCAGTGCCTCGAATGCAAGGAAGATTTCCAAAAAGACCGCCTTCTTCGTGCCGCAGAAGCCGTCTCAGAGCCTGTTCTCAGCGTCTTTTTGGCAGAAAAAGCGCGGAAACTCCTCCCTGCCGCCCGTCTCCTCCGGCGGGCTTCTGCCGGTCTGTTCCGCTCTTCTGCAAATTTTTTCCAGCCGGTTTTTCGTGCTCCGGTCCGGTCAGCATGCAGGGCAGCCTGCAGATCCGGCCGTTCCCCATAAAGCGGCAGCGCCGCCTCCTTCAAGGAGACGGCGCCGCACTGTTCAGCCGTACTGCCTGCATGTCAGGCAAGTTTGGAGAAATTCTGAATCATGGCTGCCAGCTCCGCCCGGGAACAGCCCTGGGCCGGGCTGAGCAGAAGCTCGTCCGCAGAGGTGGACTTCACGATGCCGTTCTGGACCGCCCAGGTGAAGGCCGCCTCCGCCCAGCTGCTGACCTGCGCCGCATCCTGGTAGGCGCCGAGGCTGGGCTTGCCCACTTCCTTCTGTTTAAGCACCAGGGTGTCGTAGCGGTAGAGGAAGGTGACAGCCTGCTCTCTGGTCAGGGGACCGGCCGGACTGAACATCCCGTCGCCGGTGCCGCTGGTGACGCCTGCGCCGGAGCCCCACAGGACGCTCTCATAGAACCACTCCCCCGCAGGGACATCTGCGAAGGTCTGGACCCCCGCCGCCGAGGCGGGCTTTCCCGCCATGCGGTGCAGCACCGAGACCATCATGGCCCGGGTGGTGCTCCCGTAGGGGCTGAAGGTATTGGCGTCGGTACCGGTCATGAGGCCCTGCTGGTAGGCGTAGGCCGCACTGTCGTGGAACCAGTCCCCGGCAGATACGTCGTAGAAAGGTGTGATGTCAA
This sequence comes from uncultured Oscillospiraceae bacterium, assembly GCA_964471855.1. Taxonomy (GTDB): domain Bacteria; phylum Bacillota; class Clostridia; order Oscillospirales; family Oscillospiraceae; genus Lawsonibacter. Next base: position 1,181 of record CAYYHY010000024.1, read on the forward strand.
TTCTGGAGGGGTTCTCCGTGAAGCTGCCCTGGAGCAGGATGGACGCCCGGCCGGACATGACCGCCACCGTGGCGGTGGTGTCTTCCCCGACCAGATAGCGGTGTCCGTCAGCCGCTCTCTCGCCGTTTGCCAGTTCCCTGCCTTCTGTAACATCAATCAGGTGACCCTCGTGGGCCACGGCGGCCGAGCCTGCATTCAGCGTGAACCCCGCCCCGGTCTCCAGGGAGAGGGTGTCCCCTTCCTTCCACTCGCCGGGGAGGAAGCCGCCCCCCACCGCGTGTCCTGTCTCAATCAGGGCGCTGTCCAGGTCCTCTCTGGCTTTGTCGTAGGTCCCCTGCAGATCCTCCTCCGCATCCCCCTGGCCTCTGCTGACCGCATCGGGTATGAACGTGTTGCGGATGTAGGTCAGGGAGATCAGAGAGTCCCCCGAAGCGGCCCCGTAGGCTGCGGTGCAGAGCACAGCCAGTACAAGTACGGCGCAGATGATCTTCCAATACTTCTTTTTCTTCATGTCGTCCAGTTGTCCTCCCGCACTTCTCTCCGTCCGTACCGTCACGCTGGACCGCAGCGAAGTTCGCAGTCTGTACAGTTTCATGCGCCGGCTCCCGCCGGCCGCAGGGAATCCCGCCATGCCCCTGCCGGGGGACAGATTCCTTCCGTACAGTTTACTCTCTGTCCGCCCCCCTGTCAATTGCCAAAAATGCGTCTCAGAGGCTGTTACCGCTGAAAATTAAGACGTTTGGCAGGGAAAAGGATGGCACAGCGTTTGACAGGGCCGGCAAATCATGCTATTATGTCTTCGAATTTCCGGCCGCAGGGCTGCCCTGTGCGCCGCCGGCCCCTGGAGGACGCAGTGAAGACAGAAATATTGGGGATCCAGTTTGACAGCATGACCAGGCAGGAGGCCGCGGAGGCGGGCGCCCGTCTGCTGGAGGAGAACCGGTTCCATTACGTAGTCACCCCCAACCCGGAGTTTATCCTGGCCGCCGGGAAGGACGAGGCCTTCCGGGATGTGCTGAACGGCGCCGACCTGGTCCTGCCGGACGGCATCGGGGTGGTGTATGCCTCCAGAATTCTGGGCACACCGGTAAAGGAGCGTCTGCCCGGCATCGAGTTTGCCTCGGACATGCTTGACTGTCTGAACAGCCGGGAGGGCCGGCTCTACCTGCTGGGGGCAAAGCCCGGAGTTGCGGAGCAGGCGGGAGCTGCCATCTGTGAAAAATACCCCCGGCTGGTGCTCTGCGGGACCCACGACGGCTACTTCCAGGACGAGGACGCCCTCCTGCTGGAGATCGCAGCCGCCGGTCCGGACCTGATCTTCGTCTGCCTGGGGGCCCCGAAACAGGAGTTCTGGATGTCCAGATGGGGCTCCCTCACCGGCGCCCGCATGGCCATCGGCCTGGGCGGCGCCCTGGACGTGTTCTCCGGCAATGTGGAGCGGGCCCCGGAGTCCTGGCGCAGGCTGGGGCTGGAGTGGGCCTACCGGCTGGTAAAGGAGCCCCGGCGCATCGGCCGCATGGCGCGGCTGCCCCTGGTGCTGGTGAAGGCCGCAGGGGAGCGTTTTTCGAGGGGCAGAAAGGGCGGTAATTCCTGATGTCCGGCAGGCTTGTCGTTCTGGAAGGCACGGACGGGTCCGGAAAGTCCACTCAGTTTGAGCGGCTGTGCCGCCGGGTCTCGGACTCCGGGCTGTCTTATCAGCGCCTGGTGTTCCCCCAGTACCAGGAGGAGTCCTCCGCTCTCATCCGCATGTACCTGGGCGGGGAGTTCGGCTCCAGACCCGGGGACGTCAATGCATACGCCGCCTCCGCCTTCTACGCCGTGGACCGCTACGCCTCCATGAAGAAGGTCTGGGGCACCTGGTATCAGGAGGGCGGCCTCGTGCTGTCCGACCGCTACACCACGTCCAATGCGGTGCACCAGGGGAGCAAGTGCACCCCGGAGGAACTGCCGGAGTTTCTCCGCTGGCTGGACGACTTTGAATATGAGAGGCTGGGGCTCCCCCGCCCCGATCTTGTCATCTACCTGGACATGCCCACCGGCGCCTCTGTGGCCCTGCTCCGCTCCCGGGAGGCCGCCACCCACACCAGTGCCGACATCCATGAGCAGGACAGCGCCTACCTCTCCGCCTGCCGGAGAACAGGCCGCGCAGCCGCACAGCTGCTGGGCTGGCGCACCGTCTCCTGCCTCGGGGAAGACGGTTCCCTGCGGAGCGTCGACGACATACACGGGGAGATCTGGTCTCTGACCGCCCCCCTGCTGGGTCTGAACTGACATCTGGAGGTTTTCATCTATGGTATACCTGTTTCTGGCGGACGGCTTTGAAGAGGCCGAGGCCCTTGTGCCCGTGGATCTGCTCCGCCGGGCCGGCATTGAAACATCCACGGTGAGCATGAACCCGGACCTGACCGTCACCGGCGGCCACGGGATCCGGGTGTGGGCTGACATCCCCTTCGCCGCTGTCACCCTGGAGAGCGCGGACATGCTGGTGCTCCCCGGGGGCACCGTCGGGGTTGCAAACCTGGAGAAGAGCAGCGGGCTGAAGGAACTCCTGGAGAGCGCCGCAGCAGAGGGGATTCCCGTCTGCGCCATCTGCGCCGCCCCCGCCATGCTGGCCCGCTGGGGCATCCTGGACGGCAGGGACTTCGTCTGCTACCCCGGTCTGGAGAAGGGCATCACCTCTGCCCGCCCCCATCCGGACAGGAGCACGGTGGAAGACGGCACCTTCACCACCGGACGGGCCGCCGGCTCCGCATTTGACTTCGGTCTGCGCCTTGTGGCCCGGCTTGCCGGGGAGGAGAAGGCGGCGTCCGTCGCTGCCGGCATCTTCTACCAGCGCTGATGCGGCAGTTCCCCGGTCTGCATGCACACGCTCATAAGCGGACCGGAGCATTTCGGGAGGATTTCTCATGGCAAAAAAGAAACGGTCAAAGAAGAGAAAGCGCCGCAGTGCGGGCAGTTCCATCAGTTTTGTTGTGCTCTACGTGGCTGCGGTCATCTCCGTCTCCATACTGCTCGCCTGCGTGGGCTGGATGATGGCCAACGATGTGCTCGCTCTCAACAAGCCTGAGAAGTCCATCGAGATCACCATCGACAAGAACGAGACCTTCGATGATGTCACCGCCCGCCTCAAGGATGAGGGCATGATCGAGTTTGACTGGCTGTTCAAGCTGTTCGCCCAGTTCACCCACATGGAGGACGAGATTGCCCCGGGCACCTATACCCTGAACACCAACATGGACTACCGGGCTCTTATCATGGGCATGGGCATCAACTCCACCACCCGGCAGGAGATCTCCGTCACCATACCGGAGGGCTACACCCTGGCCCAGATCTTCGCCCTTCTGGAGGAGAAGGGCGTGTCAGATGTGGAGAAGCTCAATGAACAGGCGGCAAATCACAACTACGCCTTCTCCTTCCTTCAGAGCATCCCCCTGGGGGACCCCGGCCGTCTGGAGGGGTACCTGTTCCCCAGCACCTACAACTTCTATACACCCCACAGCGCCCTCTACGCCATCAACAAGATGCTGGTGGCCTTCGACGCCAACATCACGGAGGAGATGCGCCAGGAGATCCTGGACAGCGGCCATACCATCCACGAGATCATCACCATCGCCTCCCTCATCGAGCGCGAGACGGACGGCACGGACCGGGCCCACATCGCCGGCGTCATATACAACCGTCTGAACAATCCCAATGCGGAGACCGCCGGATACCTGCAGGTGGACGCCACTCTGGTGTACATCAACGGCGGAAAGGAGCCCGTGCCGGAGGACCGGCAGATCGACTCCCCCTACAACACCTACATGTACCAGGGTCTTCCCCCGGGACCCATCGCCAACCCCGGCATGGCTTCCATCGAGGCCGCCATGCACCCGGAGACCACCCGGGACTACTACTACGCCCTGGGCGACGACGGGATGCACCACTTCTTCCGCACCCACGCCCAGCAGCAGCAGTTCATGGCCACCCAGCAGATCTACAGCAACTGACATGCAGGCGCAGGCTCCCCGGAGCCTGTGCCTTCTTTCCTGCAGCACAGACAGGTCCGAGCCCCTGTCCGGACTGAAATAAACCGGGCGCCGCACTTGACATCACCGGCGGAGATGCATATATTAATGGCAGATATCGCTGTGCCTCCCGGCACAGTCATCAGGGGGAAAATCTATGATTTTTGAAAAGCTGAAGAGTCTCGTAGCCGAGCAGTTCGGCGTATCGGAAGACGACATCACCCTGAACACCTCTTTCACCGACGACCTGTCCGCCGACTCCGTGGACATCGTAGACCTGTCCATGGCCCTGGAGGAGGAGTTCGGCATCGAAGATCTGGGGGACGAGGACGCCTCCGCCATTGTCACCGTGGGCGATCTGGTCAAGTTCCTGCAGAGCAGACTGGGCTGAGGGCTGTTCCCCGGAGGAAGCTTCATGGAATCACTGGAGACCAGGCTCGGCTATACCTTCAAGGACCGCAGCCTGCTGGAAAACGCCCTGACCCACAGTTCCTGCGCCAATGAGAGCCGGGGAAGGCTGGTCAGCAACGAGCGTCTGGAGTTCCTGGGGGACTCCATTCTGGGCATGGTGGTAGCGGACCATCTCTACCGCGCACACCCTGACCTCCCGGAGGGCATGCTCACCCGTGTCCGGGCCTCCCTGGTGTGCGAGGAGAGCCTGGTGGAAGCAGCCAGGGCGCTCAGCCTGGGCAGCTACCTGCGGCTGGGCAAGGGGGAAGAGGCTGGAGGCGGCCGCAACCGGCCCTCCATCCAGGCGGACGCTGTGGAGGCCCTGCTGGCTGCAGTCTATCTGGACGGCGGTCTCTGGCCCGCCCGGAAAATCATACAGCGTTTTATCCTGAGCCGTGAAGTGGAGGGGCTCAACAGCCCCAGAGACTGCAAAACCGCCCTGCAGGAACTGGTGCAGCGGGAGAGCGGTCAGGTGCTGCGCTACCGCCTTGTCAGCGAGGAGGGTCCGGACCACAACAAGCTCTTCCATGTTGCAGTGGACCTGAACAGCGTCTGCATCGGAGAGGGGTCCGGCCGCAGCAAGAAGGAAGCGGAGCAGGATGCCGCCAGGGCGGCCATTGCATCCCTGGAAAAGAATAAAAAATAAAAGATCAGGTGTCCCGGCACAGCGTCCGGAACACCTGATTTTTCTGTCTTCTGAACCTGCTGCAGGCAGCTGTCAGTCGCCGCCGCGGAACATCTTTCCCAGTCCGGAACGGCCGCTGCGCCTGTTCGGCCTGTCCTGCTCCTGCTTTTTGTCATCGGGGGCAGCCGGCTGGACCTTCTTCTTCTGCGCAGGGGACTTCGAAGCCTTCCGCCCGGTCTGGCCGGAGCCCCGCTCCCCCTCTGCATCCTTCTTCTGGTTCTTCTTTGTGTTCGCGGGCTTTCTGTTCGCTTCCGGGCGCTCGTGCTTTGGCTTTGTCAGGCGGGCCAGAGCTTCCCGGGCACCCCGGTAGTTGAGCTCTGCAGCCCGTGCGTAGCAGGCCCTGGCCTGCTCCAGGTCGCGCCTGGTCCCCCGGCCCTTCTCACACAGTTCACCCAGGAGGTACAGGGCCCGGGGGTATCCCTGTGCCGCAGCCTTTACGAACCAGTCGTACGCCTCTTCCGCACTGGCCTCCATGCCGATGCCGGTGTAGCAGCACCAGCCCAGACTGCACTGGGCCCGGGCGTAGCCGGTCTCCGCCGCCTCTCTGTACAGCTGGACAGCCCTCTCCTCGTCCTTCTCCACGCCGTAGCCGAACTCATAGCATACACCCAGGTTGCAGATGCCCCGGGGGTATCCCTGCTGAGCCGCCTCACTGTAGAGTTCCGCCGCTCTTTCCCTGTCCGCCTCGACTCCGATGCCCTGCTCGTAGCAGACACCCAGATTGCAGATGCCCTTGAGGTCGCCTCCGGCTGCAGCCACGCTGTACAGCCGGACTGCCTCCTCCGGGTCCTTCTCAACCCCCCGGCCGGACTCGTAGCAGAAGCCGAGACTGCAGACGGCGGGAAGATAGTTCTGCTGAGCGGCCAGTCTGTACAGCTCCGCCGCCCGTCTGTAGTCTATCCTGATTCCGTAGCCGTTCTCGTAGCACTCGCCCAGCAGCTGCTGGGCCCGGGGGTACCCCTGGTCGGCAGCCTTCTTAAACCAGGCAACCGCCTGTTCTTCGTCCAGAGGCACACCTTCACCGTGGTAGTACAGGAAGCCCAGGCAGCACTGGGCCTTGGCCCAGCCCCGGTCGGCAGCAGTCCGGTAGAGCTTCACGGCCTTGGACAGATCCTTCTGCATGCCGATCCCCTGCTGGCAGCAAATGCCGTAGGCGGTCATGCCCGGGAGATAGTCCTGATCCGAGCTCAGCCTGTAGAACTCCGCCGCCCGCTTCAGATTTTTCTCTGTCCCGTAGCCGAACTCGTAGCACTCCCCCAGCAGCTGCTGGGCCCGGGGGTGCCCCTGTCTCGCCGACTTCTCGAACCAGCGGAAGGCCTCCCGGTTGTCCTCCTCCACGCCGTTGCCCGCATAGTAGCAGTAGCCCAGATCGCACTGGGCCTCGGAGTAGCCCTGCTCTGCCGCAATCCGGTACAGCTCCACCGCCTTCTGCAGGTCCTGTTCCGTCCCGAAGCCCCGCTCATAGCACGAACCCAGGTCTGTGGTCGCCGGGGGGTAGTCCATGGCGTGGGCCCTCTCATACATCTCAAAGGCGGCATTTTCATTCCTGTCCACGCCCCGGCCAGCCTCATAGCACTCCCCCAGGAGGTGGATGGCTCTGGGCAGATCCTGGGCGGCGGCCTTTGAGAACCACTGGAAGGCCTGCTTGAAGTCCTGCTTTACGCCGATGCCCGCATAGTAGCAGAACCCCAGGTTGCACTGCGCCCCTGCAAAGCCCTGGTTTGCCGCAATCCGGTACAGCTCCACGGCGCGCTTCTTGTCCTCCAGGACGCCGGCGCCCAGCTCGTAGCACAGACCCAGAGCACAGGTGGCGGGGACGAAGCCGCTTCTGTGGGATGCCAGGTAGTTCTGGAAGGCCCTGGTCCTGTTGACCGCTGTCCCGTATCCGTTCTCGTAGCACTCCCCCAGCAGGTACTGGGCCCGGGGGAAGTTCTGTTCCGCAGACACCTTGAACCACCTGAAGGCCTCTTCATCGCTGGCGCTGACGCCGATGCCCTGGTAGTAGCAGTATCCCAGATTGCACTGGGCCCGGGCGTCTCCCATCTCCGCCGCCTTCCGGTAGCACTCCACCGCCTTTTCCTTGTCGACCTCCACGCCGTTGCCGGTCTCATAGCACAGACCCAGGGCGGTGGTGGCGGGGATGAATCCCAGATCATCCGCCCGCTTGTAGAGTTCAATGGCCTTCGGCTTGTCCTGCTCAACCCCGTAGCCCTGTTCGTAGCACTCGCCCAGCAGGTATACGGCTCTGCCGTAGTCCCCCTCTGCCGCCATCTGGAACAGCTTGAAGGCCTCTTCGTTGTTCTCCTCCACGCCGATGCCGTGGTAGTAGCAGAAGCCCAGGTTGCACATGGCCCGGTAGTCGCCCATCTCCGCGCTCTTCCGGTAGTACTCCGTGGCTTTCTTCAGATCCCTTTTGACTCCGGTGCCCATCTCGTAGCACAGACCGATGGAGCAGACTGCAGGCGGATACTGCCTGTCCGCAGCGGCCTGCAGCAGCTGGAACGCCTTCTCCTCGTCCCTGCGGACACCGAAGCCCATTCCGTAGCACTCCGCCAGCAGGCTCAGCGCCCGGGGATAGCCCCGGTCCGCCGCCTTCTGGAACCAGTATACAGCCCGGCCGTCGTCCTCCTTCACGCCGATGCCCTGGTAGTAGCAGAAACCCAGGTTGCACATGGCGGGGACGTGTCCCTCGTCCGCAGCCCTCCGGTAGTACTCCGTGGCCCTGGTCTTGTCCATCTCCACCCCGTCGCCTGTCTCATAGCACAGACCCAGGGCGCACAGGGCCGGAGGGAACTCCTGCTCCGCGCTGACCCGGTAGAGCTCCGCGGCCCGCTCCACGTTCTTCTCTACGCCGATGCCGCCCTCGTAGCAGGCACCCAGCAGGTAGCGGCCCCGGGGGGAGCCGTGGCTGGCGGCGGCGGCGTAGTACTTCACAGCCTGTTCCGGGTCCCGGTCTACCCCCACGCCCCGCTCGTAGCAGAGGCCCAGGGAGCAGGTCGCGTCATCATATTCCTGTTCGTGGGCGGCGGTGTAGTACTCAAGGGCTCTGTCAGGATCCCTCTCCACACCGTAGCCGAACTCATAGCACTCCCCCAGCAGCATCTGAGCCCGGGGGTACCCCTGTTCCGCAGCTCTGCTGAACCAGTAGTATGCCTCGTCGTTGTCCTCTTCGAAGTAGATTCCCTGATAGTAGAAGAAACCCAGGTTGCACTGGGCAGGCGCATAGTCCCGTTCCGCACACTCCCGGTACAGGGACGCCGCCTTCCCCTTCTCCATGGGCACGCCGGTGCCCAGTTCGTAGCACAGTCCCAGCTCGCAGATGGCGGGAACATAGTCCTTCTCCTGCAGCCGCCGGAGGAGCGTGACGGCCTGCTCCGGATTCTTCTCCGTCCCCTCGCCGTAGAGCAGGCACCGGGCCATCTGGTACATGCAGGCCGGGTGGTCCTCCTCCGCTCCCTTTCTGAACCAGTAGAACCCCTTCTCCGGATCCACCGGCATGCCGCCGGAGCCCTGCATGCAGGCGAAGCCCATGGCGAGCCACTCATCCGGCCCCTGGTCCTCCGCCTCCTCGGTGCGCTCCTGCATGAACTCCTGCTTCCTTGCCGCAAGGCTGGCCAGCGACTCCATCAGCCTGGGGTTGATATACATCATGACCTGTCCGTCGTCCCTGGACTGTCTGTTTTCCGAGCTGATATCGCTCTCGTTTTCCATCCTCGTCACCCTCTCCTAGCTTCTGTCGGAACCGGGGACCCTGCCGCAGCCGGTCCCCGGGCATCTGCCGCTGCAGACCGGACTTCCGCCTGTCCGGTCCCGCCGCTCAGCTCCGGAAATCCGCCAGCTTTCTGCTGTGGCTGGGGCTGCGGAGCCTGCGGAGCGCCTTCTCCTCGATCTGGCGGATGCGCTCCCGGGTCACGTTGAACTCCCGGCCCACCTCTTCCAGGGTGCGGCTGCGCCCGTCCTCGATGCCGAACCGCAGCTTCAGGACCTTCTCCTCCCGGGGGGTCAGGGTGGAGAGCTCCTCCATGAGCTGCTCCCGCAGGAGGGAAGAGGAGGCCGCCTCGAAGGGCTCGCTGGCATCCTCGTCCGGAATGAAGTCCCCCAGGTGGGAGTCCTCGTCGCCGATGGGGGTCTCCAGGGAGACCGGCTCCTGGGCGATCTTCAGGATCTCCCGGATGCGGTCCGCCGGCATGTTCATCTCCTCTGCGATCTCCTCCGGGGTGGGGTCGTGGCCCAGCTCCTGGAGCAGCTGGCGGGAGACGCGGATTACCTTGTTGATGGTCTCCACCATGTGCACCGGAATGCGGATCGTCCGCGCCTGGTCGGCAATGGCCCGGGTAATGGCCTGCCGGATCCACCAGGTGGCGTAGGTGGAGAACTTGAATCCCTTGGTAAAGTCAAACTTCTCAACGGCCTTGATAAGACCCAGGTTTCCCTCCTGGATCAGGTCCAGGAACTGCATGCCCCGGCCCACATAGCGCTTGGCGATGGACACCACCAGACGCAGGTTGGCCTCCGCCAGCCGGTGCCGGGCTTTCTCCCCCTTCCGGATCTCGCTGCTCAGCTCCTTCCGGACCTCTTCCGGGATCTCCTCCCCCGACTGCTCCAGCTCCTCCAGCTGGGCCTTCGCCTCGTTGCCGGCGGCCATCTGCCGGGCCAGGGCCACCTCCTCCTCGGAGGTGAGCAGCTCATACCGGCCGATCTCCCGCAGGTACATCCGCACCGCATCGTCCGTGCCCAGGCTGTCTGCCATGGCGTCGATATCGCTGCTTTCCTCCTCCGGGATCTCCTCGATGTCCTCGATCATCTCGATGGATTCGCCTGCAGATTCCGGCATGCCGGAGTCAAACTCCCCGCCGGCCGCCTCGATGCCCAGGTTTCCCAGCACGTCCCAGATCCGGTCCATCTGCTCGGCGTCCAGGTCAATTTCCTCCAGCACGTCCAGCAGCTCGGAGGCGGAGAGGCTGTGGTTCTTCCTGCTCTGCTCCAGCAGGGCGGCCAGCCTTTCAGCGCCCCGGGCGCTGCCCGCCAGCCGCAGGATCTCTGCCAGGCCGGCATCCAGGCGGGAACGGAACGCCTCCCCGCCCTCCTCCGGCTCTTCTTCCGCTGTATCAGGGTCCTCTTCCGGGACATCTGCCGCACCGCCGGCCGCTCCCGCGTACAGCTCTCCGTCCCCGGCGCCTGTTTCAGGCTCTTCCGCGGCTGTCCCGCCCGCCCCTTCGGGCAGGTCAGCTCCGCTGTCAGTCAGTCCGGTCCCCTCTGCCGTCACATCAGTTTCTTCAGCGGACATCTCAGTCTCCTTCCCAGACATGTCAGATGCTTCAGTCTCCTCTGCAGATCCCATATCTCAGTTCAGAAAATCCTTCAGCTTCTTGCTGCGGCTCGGGTGGCGCAGCTTGCGCAGCGCCTTGGCCTCGATCTGGCGGATGCGCTCCCGGGTCACGTTGAACTCCCGGCCCACCTCTTCCAGAGTGCGGGTGCGCCCGTCCTCGATGCCGAACCGCAGCTTCAGGACCTTCTCCTCCCTGGGGGTCAGGGTGGAGAGAACCTCCTTGAGCTGCTCCCGCAGGAGGGTGAAGGAGGCCGCCTCCGAGGGCTCGCTGGCATCCTCATCGGGGATGAAGTCCCCCAGGTGGGAGTCCTCCTCCTCGCCGATGGGGGTCTCCAGGGAGACCGGCTCCTGGGCAATCTTCAGGATCTCCCGGATGCGCTCCGGCGGCATGTCCATCTCCGCGGCGATCTCCTCCGGGGTGGGGTCGTGGCCCAGCTCCTGGAGCAGCTGGCGGGAGACGCGGATTACCTTGTTGATGGTCTCCACCATGTGCACCGGAATGCGGATCGTCCGCGCCTGGTCGGCAATGGCCCGGGTAATGGCCTGCCGGATCCACCAGGTGGCGTAGGTGGAGAACTTGAATCCCTTGGTAAAGTCAAACTTCTCAACGGCCTTGATAAGACCCAGGTTTCCCTCCTGGATCAGGTCCAGGAACTGCATGCCCCGGCCCACATAGCGCTTGGCGATGGACACCACCAGACGCAGGTTGGCTTCCGCCAGGCGCTGCTTGGCGTTCTCCCCCTTCTTGATCTGGCGGTTCAGTTCCTTCCGGACATCCTCGGGGATCTCCTCCCCCGACTTCTCCATCTCCTCCAGCTGGGCCTTGGCCTCGTTGCCGGCGGCTATCTCCTTGGCCAGGGCCACCTCCTCCTCGGAGGTGAGCAGGTCCACCTTGCCGATCTCCTTGAGGTACATCCGCACCGGGTCGTCCGTGCCGAAGCTGTCCGCCATGGCGCTGGTGTCCGCCGGCTCCTCCTCGGGGATCTCCGAGATGTTCTCGATCATCTCCATGGTCTCGCTGGTGGTCTCCTGCATGCCCGAAGAGTACTCCTCGCCGGTGGCCTCGATGCCCAGGTTCTCCAGGGCGTCGTAGATTCTGTCCATCTGCTCGGCGCCCAGGTCCATGTCCTCCAGCACGTCCAGCAGTTCGGAGGCGGAGAGGCTGCGCTTCTTCTTGCCCTGCTCTATGAGCTCGGCCAGCTTGTCCGCGCCGTTAACGTTGCCCACCAGCCGCAGAATCTCCGCCTTGCCGGCATCCATCCGCGCCAGGAACTCGTCTTCGGCGTCTCCTCCGTCCTCTCCCAGCTCCTTGCCGTCCCCGGTCAGCACCGGTCCGGCGTCGGTGAGCACCAGGTCCTCCTCCATGATGCCCGGCTCCTCCTCCGGCAGACCGCCTTCCTCGACAGCCAGCATCACGTCTTCCCCGGCCAGCTCCAGATCTTCGTCCTCATCTTCCAGCTCAGCCTCAAATTCCAGCTCGCCGGCGGACCGTTCCTCCTCTTCCTCTTCTTCCTCCCCGTACAGCTCGTCCAGTCCGCCGTCTCCGGACAGATCCGGCTCTCCTTCGAAACCGCCGGATTCCTCCTGGACCGGTTCCGGCCCCTCTCCGTCAGACTCACATGGCTCCTCAGCGGCCGGCGCCTCCGGCTCCCCGCCAGACAGGCCAGGCTCTTCCCCGGTCAGTTCCGGTCCCTCCGCAGAGGTCTGGATCCCCTCTGCAGGCTGAACAGTCCTCCCGCCGGCTGCTTCAGGCTCCCCGGACATCTCCGGCTCCGGAGGAAGTCCGGTCTCAGCCGGCGCCCCCTCCTGCCCGGCCGTCTGATCCAGCCGGACATCCAGATTCATGCCGTTCTTTTCTGTACTCATGTCAGCCCTCCGTGTAAGATTTCCTGGTCTGGTAGTTCTTCTGTATGGCCCGCAGCTGCTCGTCCGCATCCATGTCGGTGTTCCGCCGCAGCGCTTCCCGCCGGATTGCATCGAGGCAGTCCCGGACCGCCTGGGCGCTGTTGGACTGGGAGACTGGTCTGTCTGCAATCCGTACCAGCTGATTCATCTCGTCCTGTGTCAGCTCCTCCGTCAGAGCCATGGGGTGAACCGGCAGTCCCTGCAGGGCCCGCTCCTCTATGAGGCGGTAGACCTTGCCCAGCATGGGGGAGGAGAAGTCAGACTCCTTCAGCCCGTCCATGCTGCCGATCAGGGACGGGTCCGAGAGGAGAAGACTGATGATCCCCTCCTCCGCCGGCGCCGAGCGGAGATTGGTGTAGCGCAGCTGCCTGGCTGCGGGCTGGATGGACGCCGCCACATTCATGGCCCGCCGCTCCGCCTGCCGCCTCTCCTTCCGGTTTCTCACCGCCGCAGCCTGCCTGACCTCCTCCGCCATGACCTCCGGAGAGATCTTTCCCATCTCCGCCGCATGGCGGCCGTAGATATCCCGCTCCGCCGCGCTGGGCAGAGCCGCCAGCAGCCGGGCGGCCTCCTGGATGAAGCCCACCCGCTGGTCGTCCCTGCTGAGGTCGTAGCGGGTGCTCATCTGGCGCAGCTGGTAGTCCACCTGGTTCTCGCTCTGGTTTACGAGACGGGCGAAGGCATCTCTGCCGTATGTTTTAATATATTCATCCGGGTCCTTGGCGCCGGTGATCTGGATCACCCGCACGCTCATCCCGGCCTTCTCCAGAATGGGGATCGCCCGCTGGGCCGCCTTGATGCCGGCCTGGTCTCCGTCGTAGGAGATGACCGCGCTGTGGAAGTAGCGGACCAGGAGCCTGGCCTGCTCCTCCGTCAGGGAGGTGCCCAGGGAGGCCACCGCGTTGTCAAACCCCGCCTGGTGGAGGGCGATGGTGTCCATGTACCCCTCGGTGAGGATGACATGGTCCGCCTTCGTCTTCTTTGCAAAATTCAGCCCGAACATGTTGCGGCCCTTGTCAAAGATCAGGCTGTCCGGGGAATTCAGGTACTTCGGCTCCCCGTCTGCCATGATCCGGCCGCCGAATCCGATCACGTCCCCCCGCACGTCGATGATGGGGAACATGGCCCGGCCCCGGAAGCGGTCGTAGATGCGGCCGTCCTTGTTCGTTGTGCAGAGACCGGCGTCCAGCAGGTCCCGCTTGTCCATGCCCTTCCCTGCCATGGCCCGGATGAGACCGTCCCAGGAGTCCGGGGCAAACCCCAGACCGAAGCGGGTGATGGTGGACGGGGACAGACCCCGGCCCCTGAGGTACGCAAGCCCCGGCTGGCCCTCCGGGGAACGGAGGACGCTGTGGTACCAGCGGGCCGCCTCCGTGGTGATCTGCAGCAGGCGCTTCCGCCTCTCCGACTGGCCCGGGGAGGCGCTGTAGGCCGGCATCTCCAGTCCGGCCTTCTTCGCCAGGACGGCCACGGCATCCACAAAGCTCAGGTGCTCATACTCCATGACGAAGTTTATGGCGGAGCCTCCCTTGCCGCACCCGAAACATTTGTAGATCTGCCTCTCCGGGGACACGGTGAAGGAGGGAGTCTTCTCGCTGTGGAAGGGGCAGCAGGCCCAGTAGCGCCCGCTCTTCTTAACCAGGGGCACATACTCCGACACCACATCCACAATGTCCAGCCTGCTGCTGAGCTCGTCCAGAAACTGACGGGGAAATGCCACGGTCTCACCTCCGCACCGCAGATATCCCGCCTGCCGCTGCTACTTCACTGACCAGCCGGCAGGCACAAAGAGTCTGGTAAACTGTTCAACCGCATAGGGGTCGGTCATGCCCGCAATGTAGTCGCAGGCAGCCCGCTCCGGCCCCTCCTCCTCGCATATGCTCTGAAAGTCCCCGGGGAGCTCCTCCGGATGGGCCGCATAGTGCTGGAACAGGGAGCGGAGCATCTCCTGGGCCTTCCCCTCCTCCCCCTTGGCCAGGGGGTTTGTGTACACATTCTGAAACATGAAGTCCTTCAGGTCCATCATGGCCTGCCCCACCTCGTCGGACTGGCAGATGCAGTCCTTCCCCTGACTGGCCTCGATGGCGTCCCGGACCAGGGTGTCCACCCGCTGGCCCAGGGTAAAGCCCAGCACCCAGGAGATCTCCACGGGGATGTCCAGGGGGAAGATCACACGTCCCCGCATGGCGTCCTCGATGTCGTGGTTGATGTAGGCGATGTTGTCCGCCAGGCGCACCACCTGGCCCTCCAGGGTTGCCGCCCGGGGACCCCGGGTGTGGCAGAGGATGCCGTTGCGCACCTCCCAGGTCAGGTTCAGACCTTCCCCCTCCCGCTCCAGCCGCTCCACCACCCGCACGGACTGCTGGTAGTGGGCGAAGCCGCCGGGCATCAGCTCGCTGAGCACCCGCTCCCCGGCGTGGCCGAAGGGGGTGTGTCCCAGATCGTGCCCCAGGGCGATGGCCTCCGTCAGGTCCTCGTTGAGTCCCAGCCCCCGGGCAATGGTCCTGGCGATGCGGCTGACCTCCAGGGTGTGGGTCATGCGGGTGCGGTAGTGGTCCCCCTCCGGCTGCAGAAAGACCTGGGTCTTGTGCTTCAGGCGCCGGAAGGCCTTGGAGTAGACGATCCGGTCCGTATCCCGCTGGAAAGGTGTCCTCACGGGACACTCCTCCTCGGGCCGCTCCCGGCCCCGGGTTGCGGACGAGAGACATGCGTACGGCGAGAGGATCTCCTCCTCCCGCTTCTGAATCTGTTCCCGAAGTGTCACTGGGCCCGCCTCCATTGAACCGCTCATGTGCATGCGGACAGTACTCCATCTACTGTATACGAAAACCCCTCCGGAATTCCTCCTCCAGTTCCGCAATTTTCCGCCCGGAGGAAGGAGGTTTCCACTGAGAAACCGGATGTGCCGCTGCGAAGTCTGTGCATAAGCAGGAAAAACCCGGCGGTCCGGATGCTGGTGAACCGTCGGGGAATTATGCCGCAGAGGGATGCAGGAGCGCGCCCGGCGCACTTGAGAACCGCTGCATGCGGGTATGGAAACTGTGACTTTGCCTGGCGGCGGCGTCCCGGCACACGGTCTGCCGCCTCCCTGAGGCAGGGCAGTAAGTTTAGCAGTCCTCTCCTGGTCTGTCAACAAATGCTGCCGTTTCTTAACATAATTTTAATCTGTTCCTGGCATGGGTTTCTCTGCAGAGCAGCTGCCCGCCCGTCCCCGGGACCATGGACCGCCGCAGCAGAGTCCGTCACCTGACGGCTCACTTCCGGTTGAGGATGTCCATGAACTCCTCCCCGGTGATGGTCTCCTTCTCATAGAGGTAACGGGCGAGCTCGTCCAGCTTGCTCCGGTTCTCCTGCAGGATTCCGATGGCCTTCTGGTGGCAGGCCTTTACGCAGCCGATCACCTGGCGGTCGATCTGGGTCTGGGTATCCGCAGAGCAGGCCAGGGATGCGTCGCCGCCCAGGTACTGGTTGGAGACCGTCTCCAGAGCGACCATGTCGAACTCCTCGCTCATGCCGTACTGGGTGAACATGGCCCGGGCCAGCTTGGTCGCCTGCTCGATGTCGTTGGAAGCGCCGGTGGAGATGGTTCCGAACCGGACCTCTTCCGCGGCCCGTCCGCCGGTCAGGGTGGTGATCCTGGTCTCCAGCTCCTCCTTGGTCATCAGGTAGTGGTTGCCCTCCTCTACCTGCATGGTGTAGCCGAGGGCGCCGGATGTCCGCGGAATGATGGTGATCTTCTGCACAGGCGCAGAGTGGGTCTGCTTCGCCGCCACCAGGGCATGGCCGATCTCGTGGTAGGACACCGTCCACTTCTCCTGGTCGGTCATGAGCGCGTTCTTCTTCTGATAGCCGGCAATGACCACCTCGATGCTCTCCTCCAGGTCGGCCTGGACGACAGCTTTCCGTCCGTTCCGGACCGCCCGCAGGGCCGCCTCGTTTACGATGTTGGCCAGCTCTGCGCCGGAAGCGCCGGAGGCCATCCTGGCGATCTGCGCGAAGTCCACATCGCCGGACACCTTGATCTTCTTTGCGTGGACCTTGAGGATCTCCTCGCGCCCCTTCAGGTCGGGAAGTTCCACCGGGACCCGCCGGTCAAACCGTCCGGGACGTGTCAGAGCAGGATCCAGAGAATCCGGGCGGTTCGTGGCAGCGAGGATGATGACCCCCGTATTTCCTTCGAATCCGTCCATCTCCGTGAGCAGCTGGTTCAGGGTCTGCTCCTGCTCGTCGTTGCCCCCGACGCGGCCGTCCCGCTTCTTGCCGATGGTGTCGATCTCGTCGATGAACACGATGCAGGGGGCCTTCTCCTTGGCCTGCTTGAACAGGTCCCGCACCTTGGAGGCGCCCATGCCCACGAACATCTCTACAAACTCAGATCCGGAGATGGAGAAGAAGGGAACGCTGGCCTCGCCGGCCACCGCCTTGGCCAGCATCGTCTTGCCGGTCCCCGGAGGGCCTACCAGCAGCACGCCCTTGGGCATCGACGCCCCGATCTCCCTGTACTTTGAGGGATCCTGCAGGTACTCCACGATCTCCTTCAGGTTGTCCTTCGCCTCGTCCTCTCCAGCTACGTCCGAGAACTTGATGCCCTCTGCGGACTTCACATAGACCCGCGCGTTGTTCCTGCCCATGCCGAAGGCCATGGCGTTGGGTCCGCCCATGTTCTTCGTCATCCGCTTGGAGATAAACATCCAGATCCCCACAAAGAACACCATGGGCAGCACCCAGGTCAGCAGGAAACTGACCATGGGACTGGCCTGCTCCACAATCTCCCCGGAGAAGGTCGCCCCGGAGCTGTACAGCCGCTCCGTGAGGTCCGGGTCGGGCAGCATGCCGGTCTTGTAGACATTCTCCCCTGACTTGTCCGTAAAGATAATCTGGTTGTCCTGCTCCTGGATCTCCACCAGTCCGATCTGCTTCTTCTCCGTCATGTCCATGAAGGTGCCGTAGTCCACTTCCCGGATCTGCCGCTCCAGCAGCCAGGGCACCGTCATGAAGTTGAACAGCATCAGCAGGATCAGGATCAGGCAGAAGTAGAAGATCATCGGTTTCTTCGAGTTCTTGACTTCAAACAAGATTCTTCACCTCCCATGGCTCCATTCTACTATCGGCGGTCACATGGCGCAACCCTTTTTCGCATTTTCAGGGCGGCTATTTTCAGAATTACAGTCACTGCCTGTCTTGAATTCCGGGGCGGATGTCCCAGCGGGGGAGACCGGCCGGAAAGCCGCGCCTGCCCGGCCCCGGGGACCCGGGGGAGGGACGGGAAATCCTCCTGCGGACCCCTCCTTTTTTTGATTCTCCCCCTTGCAATCCCCCCTGGGCTGTGCTATATTAAGCAGGCGGTCTGCAGGTGTAGTTCAATGGCAGAATGTCAGCTTCCCAAGCTGAACACGGGGGTTCGATTCCCCTCACCTGCTCTTCAAGTGAGGACGGTTCTCAAAAAGAATCGTCCTCTCATTTTTCCATGCACACAGCGCTGCATGCAGACATCAAAGGAGGTATTCCGCCCATGCCAGACTGCCTGTTCTGCAGGATTGCCGCCGGGGAGATCCCGTCCAGCAAGGTCTACGAGGATGACATCTGCCTCGCCTTCAACGACATCGACCCCCAGGCCCCGGTCCACTTCCTGGTGATCCCCAAAGTCCACATCCCCTCCGCCGCCGCGGTCACGCCGGAGAACTCCGCCGCCGTGGCCCACATCTTCGAGGTCATCGCAGAGATTGCCGCCGAGAAGGGCATGGACAGCTTCCGCATCGTCTCCAACATCGGGGAGCAGGCGGGGCAGAGCGTGCCCCATCTCCACTTCCACGTCCTCTCCGGCCGCGACATGACCTGGCCTCCGGGCTGACACTCCGCCCTCCGCCCTTAGTGCTGGAGGGCTTTTCTGCGCCTCCGCCCCCGAAATCCTTTTCCAGCTCTTGACAGATGCTGGAATTATCTGTAAAATATTACCTTCCAGATTCATCCAGCACAGTATCGCAAGGAGCTGATACCCCATGGAGCCACACACATCCGTTTCCTCCCCTGGCGCTGTACCGGGGACCGAACGGCCCCTGCCCAGGTATGTCCACATGGTGCCCATGGACGAAGTCGGCGGCTTTGCTGTCCGTCCCGGGTTCTACGAGATCAACGGCGCCACCGCCATCCCCGGGGGCGTCAACTTCACCGTGCACTCCCACGGGGCCACCGCCATCGACCTCCTCCTCTTCCACAGAGGCGAGGAGAAGCCCTATGCCGTGCTCCCCTTCCCCAGGCGCTACTGCATCGGCAACGTGTACTCCATGATCGTATTCGACCTGGATATCCGCAAGTTCGAGTACGCATACCGGGTCAGCGGACCCTCCGACCCGGAGAAGGGCATCATTTTTGACGCCAGCAAATACCTCCTGGACCCCTACGCCAAGGCGGTGGCCGGTCAGAACCGCTGGGGGGTGCGGCCCCTGTACGGAGGCCAGTACCGGGCCCGGGTGGTGCAGGACAACTTCGACTGGGGGGACACCGCCAGCCCCCTCATCCCCATGGAGGACCTGATCATCTACGAGCTCCATGTCCGGGGCTTCACCAAGGGACCGGGGGCCAACGTGGCCCACCCCGGCAGCTTCGACGGTCTGCGGGAGAAGATCCCCTACCTGAAGGCCCTGGGGATCAACGCGGTGGAACTGATGCCCATCTTCGAGTTCGACGAGATGCTGGACTACCGGGAGTACAACGGGGAGAAGCTCTACAACTACTGGGGCTACTCCACCGTCAGCTTTTTCGCCCCCAACACCAGCTACGCCTCCGGCTCCGAGTACAACCGGGAGGGAAACGAGCTGAAGAGCCTGATCCGGGACCTGAAGGCCCAGGGCATCGAGGTCATCCTGGACGTGGTGTTCAACCACACGGCGGAGGGGGACGAGCGGGGTCCCTTCTTCTCCTTCAAGGGCTTTGACAACAACATTTACTATCTGCTGACCCCGGACGGCAGGTACTACAACTTCAGCGGCTGCGGCAACACCATGAACTGCAACCACCCCATCGTGCATCAGATGATCATGGACTGCCTGCGGTACTGGGTCATCGCCTACCGGGTGGACGGGTTCCGCTTCGATCTGGCCTCCATCCTGGGCCGCAACGAGGACGGCACCCCCATGAACAAGCCGCCCCTGCTCCAGGCCATGGCCTTCGACCCGGTGCTGGCCGGAGTCAAGCTCATCGCCGAGGCGTGGGACGCCGGCGGTCTCTACCAGGTGGGCACCTTCCCCGACTGGAACCGCTGGGCGGAGTGGAACGGCCTCTACCGGGACGACATGCGCCGCTACATGAAGGGGGACCCGGGCACCGCCCAGGCGGCTGCCATGCGCATCGCCGGCTCCGAGGACATCTACGCCGTCCGGGGCAGGCACAACGCCTCCGTCAACTTCATCACCTGCCACGACGGCTTCACCCTGTGGGACCTGTACTCCTACAACTACAAGCACAACGAGCGCAACGGCTGGAACAACACCGACGGCGCCAACGACAACAACAGCTGGAACTGCGGCG
>CAYYHY010000025.1:0-20647 GCA_964471855.1 uncultured Oscillospiraceae bacterium
TCCAGCTGTCCCATGACGGTACGCCGCTGGACTTCGACAAGCTGTCTGAAGGGACCAAAGATGCGGTGTATCTGGCCTTCCGCCTGGCTGTCGTGGACCATCTGTTCCCTGATGGAGGCGGAGTGGTGGTGCTGGACGATCCCTTTACAGACATGGATCTCGAGCGCCGGGACCGGGCCTGCGAACTGGTGAAGGACTTTGCAGCCCGCCATCAGGTGATCTTCCTTACCTGCAGGGAAGAGTACGCAGAACTGCTGGGCGGCAATGAAATAAAACTCGATTAGACACTCCTGGAGGTACCCTGCATGCTGCTTAAGCCGGCGGGGTACCTCTGCCTGTGCTTCCGGTCATGCGGAGATGCAGGTATTCCGGACCATCAGGAAGAAGGACCTGCCGTTTCCTCCGGAGAGGACGGCAGGTCCTGGAAATGCTGCTGTTCTGCTGACTGCGGTCAGCGGTTCAGGAGGTTGTACAGCATCACGACGGCCTCGGCCCTTGTGCAGACACTGGCGGGCATGAACCTGCCGTCCGGGGTGCCGGAGATGATGCCCAGGCCCTCGCAGAGGGCGGCATAGCCCAGCAGAGTCTCAGGGATCTGGGCCTGGTCGGTGAAGTTCGTCTTCCAGATGCCGCTCAGTTTTGCTATGGAACTGTAGCCGGTGGAGTTGAGGATGAGGCGGACAGCTTCCATGCGGGTTACGCTGGCGCCTTCGCTGCGCTCTTCAGAGGTAAGAATGCCTCTCTCATAGGCGCGGACATACATGCTGTCGACCGAATCGGGATCCCCCTCGTCGACGTGCCAGCCCTCTGCACTGAGAAGGAGAGACAGGAAGTCGGCCTGTGTCACAGTTTTTGCGGGCTGGAAAGCGGTGCCGGGGAAGCCGACTCCGTAGGAGGCCAGCCGCTCAATCTGTGTCTGGGCCCAGTGGCCGGCGATGTCCGTGTAGTTGAAGGACTCTTCCTCCGGGAATTCGGGACCGGCAGGTTCGCCGGTTTTGGCATCGATGCCGCTGGCGTATTCCTCCTGCTTAAGCGTGTAGCCCAGTACAAGCCGGTACAGGAATTCCATGCCCATGCCTTCCAGGGGTGCATATACGGGACTGGAGAAGTCGATGGCGGTGGGGACCCTCACATAGCTGAGGAGGACGGTGTGGCTGGCCAGCCAGGCGTCGACCGCAGCATCCATGCTGATGATGCCCTCTGCGCTGTCGAAGGTGATCTTTTCGTCATAGGTGCAGCTGTACTCGGCTACGGAACCGTCTGCGGCATCAATGGAGACGCTGAAGCCGCTCTGAGGGAAGAAGTACCCGTTTTCCTTCTGCGCATATGCAAAGCTGTGGCACCAGGACCAGGGCTCCTCAGGGTCGAACTCGGTACTGTCGTAGAGTGCTGTCTTTGCAAACGCCTCCGGGTTCACCCCGGCGAGGAAGGACTCCGCTGTCTTCCGGGCCTGCTCCATGGATATGCCGGATGCACTGACCTCCCTCTCAGGCATGCTGGAACTGACGCTGACCAGCCCGCCGGTGCGTGCATCCACGGTGACGATGCGCCTGACGGTCCGGTCCCCGCTCTGGCGGCCGTACTGGAGCATGCAGGTGACGGGAACAGGGGAAACCCCTTCCTTCTCGGCATCCCTGTCAATGCTGTATGCAGCGGTTCCCAGGGTGTATCCGCTGAGGCCGAGGGCGGTGATCTTCCGGGCAGCGGCGTCCAGAGTCTCCCGGCTGAGTACGCCCTCCAGTTTGCTGATGCCCTCCTGCTCGGCCTGGGACAGGCTGTCTCCAAGTCCGGCTTCCGGCGTCTCTGTCCCGCCGCTGGAGTTGCCCATGTCTCCTCCGGCGGAAGCAAACTGGCGGAAGAGTTCAGACAGGTTCACGGTCTGACCTGTGGCGGCATCCACATACCAGTCCTCCGGACTGTCGGGGATGTAGCGGAGAACGGCGGTGGTGCTCTCACAGGGGAGCACGTACTCCAGCTTCAGCTTGAGGGTTTCCCGCAGGGAACTGGCCGCAGCGTCCCGGGACACGGAGGGTTCAGGGGAGGGGATGTCCCCTGTCATGATGTTCTCCAGGCTGTCCCGGGAGAAACTGCGGATGGTGCTGTCGGCGCAGTCGACTGCGATGCGGAAGGTCAGACCCGCCTCCAGGCCGTTCACCAGGATGGTGCCGCTGAAGCGGTAAACTGTGGAACCCAGGGAGGCTGCATCTGTGTTCTCATCCCAGTGTATGGATTCACTGCCCGTGACCACTCTGTCCAGAAAGGCCTGGGCCGCCTGCTTTGCCTGCTCCGGACTGCCGGCGGGGAGGGAAGGCAGAGTGCCCGGCTGTGAGGGGGCGTCCTCCGGGGAGTATGCATCATAGGAGAGGATCTTGCCGCTGCTGAGAGCCTCGATGTTCAGCCGCTCCCCGTCGGCGCTGGACCAGGAGAGATTCCAGACAGCGGCCAGGGGGCTGTCGTCCGCCTCCCCGTAGAATTCGGTGTACCGGTCTGTGTCCAGACCGAGGGTGTCTTTGACCGCTGCCGTCACGGCGGCCAGCTGCTCATCCTGGGACCCTGCAGCCAGGGCAGGGAGCAGCGGGGAGACAGCCATGGACAGCGCCAGGGCAACAGCCAGAAGCTTCTTTTTCATCACATTACCTCCTTGCATGTTACAAAATGGTACGGGAACTGCCGGCGCAGCTTCCAGGGTCACTTCTTTCTGCGCCAGAAGCGGATAATGAGAGCCGTCACAAGGACGAGCAGGACAATAAGCAGGACAGGTCCCAGAACAGTGCCGACGGCCTCCGAGACAGGGTCCGAGACTATGTCGGCACTGGCGGAGGGAACGAGGCAGAGAAGCAGGACCAGGGAAGACAGAAGCGAGAGAAGCCGGATCACAGCAGGTTCACCTCCCTCAGATCAGAAGATCAGAGCATTCAGGATGCATCCGGCAGCATAGGAGAACAGGTTGGCCCCCAGGGAGAAGAGCATGGGTCTGGAGATGGCGGTGCATTTCCTGTAGACCAGTCCCTCTGCGATAACTGCTGCCGCCTCCAGTGCGATGGTGGCAGGAATCAGGAGGGCGGGGAAGAAGGCGGACACCAGGGAGTGGCACCAGACCACTGCGGGGTTTGTAAGGATGTTGCTGAGGGCTACGAAGACAAGGTCCCGGACTGCCACCCCCAGAGCTGTCCCGAAGGCCAGCTCCAGTGCCAGGGTCAGGAAGAGGGAGACCCCGAGGGAGAGGAAGAGGTTCATGCCGCCTCCGCCTTCCGCAGGCCGCCCAGGAGCAGAAGCAGGCACAGCAGGCAGCCGCCTGCGTATGCAGCCCATCCGGGGAGCGGGATCTTCAGCCCCAGCCAGGCGGTCAGGAAACCCAGGAACAGGGCGAACTTCAGAAGACCGAAGGAGAAGCCCTTTGCCCCGGGGAGAATCCGGGAGGCGGTGTGGAAGACCACCGGCACCGTCATGTTAAACAGGAAGACAGCCAGCACGCCGGCGGGCGCTGCGCTGCTGAAGAGGAAGAGGACGGCCGCCCCTCCCAGGGTGAGGACGGCGGTCCTGCGGCGGCCCAGAAGATCCGCCAGGCAGCCGCCTGCGGTCTTGCCCAGGAATACGGCACATGCAGCTGCCACAGCCCAGGCTCCGGTCCTCCAGGAGAAGGAGAGCAGGGCGTCTGTCAGGTTCTGGGCATAGACCATGAAGAAGCAGAAGACCAGGGCTGCAGTCCCGGCCCCACTGGGAGTCAGGTCCAGAGGGGCGTTGCCGGAGTCCCCGGCGCCCCGGAGGCGCCTGTCCAGGAAGGGAAGCAGAAGACCTGCCAGACCCAGCAGGGGGAGCAGGGCGGGGGAAAAGCCGGACTGCCCGGCGAGGGTGCCCAGGAAGACGCCCATGGCCCCGGGGGCCGTGAAGATGCCCAGGCGTCCGCAGTGCTCCGTATCCATGTTCAGTACGTCCAGCCCCGCCCCCACATGGAAGAAGGCGTTGCCGATCCCCGCCGTGACGGCGCACAGCACCGGGATGCCGGACAGACCCCAGGCCGCTGTGACCAGGAGGAAGCCGGCTGCGGCCAGCCGGGAGTTCCGGTTCAGCCGGTCTGCGATCAGACCGAAGGGCATCTGCAGAGCAAAGGCGCAGAAATTGTACAGAAGAACACACAGGGCCCGCTCCGGACCCGAATAGAGTCTGGAAAACATGAGCAGGGCGCAGGAGAAGTCGGTCCAGAAATGTCCGGCGGAGCAGACTGTCAGCCAGATCATGGAAGGGTTCACAGGCTGTCACCTCTCTTTAACAGCATCTGCCCTTAATGACGCAGAACGGGGGCGCCTGTCCCCCGGCGGAGCAGGTTTTTTCAGCTCAGTTTTCAGCTGTGCCGCAGGGCAGAAAGAAGCCGGGCAGCGCAGCGGCCGCCCGGCGGAAATCAGAGCACCTTGGAGAGGAAGTCCCTGGTGCGGGCCTCCCTGGGATTGGCGAAGAATTCGTGGGGTTCATTCTGTTCCAGGATATTGCCGTCGGCCATGAAGAGGACGCGGGAGCCCACCTCACGGGCGAAGCCCATCTCGTGGGTCACCACTACCATGGTCATGCCGTCCCGGGCCAGTTCCTTCATGACATCCAGCACCTCACCCACCATCTCGGGGTCCAGAGCGGAGGTGGGCTCGTCGAAGAGCATCACCTTGGGCCGCATGGCCAGGGCCCGCACGATGGCGATGCGCTGCTTCTGACCGCCGGAGAGCTGGGCGGGATAGGCGTCCGCCTTGTCCAGCAGATCCACCCGGCGCAGCAGGGACTCCGCCGTGCTGTCCGCCTCCTCCTGGCTCATGAGCTTGGTCTGGACCGGTGCCAGGGTGATGTTTCTGCGGATGGTCATGTTGGGGAAGAGGTTGAAGTGCTGGAACACCATGCCCATCTGGCGGCGGATCTGGTCAATGTTGACCTTGGGGTCGGTGATGACCTGACCCTCGAAGGTGATGGTGCCGCTGGTGGGCTCCTCCAGCAGGTTCAGGCAGCGCAGGAAGGTGGACTTGCCGGAGCCGGAGGGACCGATGACAACCACTTTCTCCCCCGGGGAGATGTGCTCGTTGATGCCGTTCAGCACCACATGGGAGCCGAAGGCCTTGACAAGGTTCTCAATGCTGATCACTTGCCCGCAGCCTCCTTTCCAGAATTCCCTGGAGCCAGCTGAAGATCAGAACCAGGACCAGGTACATGAACGCTGTGATGAAGAACGGGAACATGTACTCATAGGTACGGGCGCCGATGGCCCTTGCAAAGTAGACGATCTCCTTGCCGGCAATGACGGAGATCAGGGAGGTGTCCTTGAGCAGGACGATGAACTCGTTGCCCAGGGAGGGGAGGATGGCCTTGAAGGCCTGGGGTATGACAATGTAGCGCATGGTTGTCATGTAGTTGAGCCCCAGGGACCGCCCGGCCTCCATCTGCCCGGGGTCCAGGGACATGAGTCCGCCCCGGATGATCTCCGCCACGTAGGCCCCGGAGTTGACGCCCAGGCCCAGGGCGCCCACCATGGTCAGGTTGCGGCTGGAGGAGAAGATGACGAAGCCCCAGATCATGAGCTGCACCATCGTGGGGGTGCCCCGGATTACAGTGACATAGACCCGGCATACCCCGTTGACCAGGTCCAGCAGGATGTTTCTTGTGCCCGGCCGCCGCTGGTCGTGGGCCGTGCGGACCATGGCCACGGCCACGCCCAGCACAACGCCGATAATCAGGGCCACAACGGTGACCTCCAGCGTGGTGCCGAGCCCCTGGAAGTAGCTCTTCCAGCGCCCCTCGGCAAACCAGGCCCGGTAGAACTTGAGGAAAGCGTCCTGCCAGAAGGTCAGGCTCGACTTGTCCAGTGCGGACAGGCTCTCGTACAGTGCGTCAACATTCACATTGCTTCCCCTCTCTCCCTCTGCTCCTTATAAAAGATTGAAAGCGGGGCGGCCGCCGGGGCCGTCCCGCTGCAGGAAACCTGAAATCAGTCCTCGGATGTGATGTATTTGTCGATGATGGACTGGACGGTGCCGTCATCAATCAGCTCTCCCAGAGCGGTGTCGAGGGCGTCCCGGAGGGCGGTGTTGCCCTCGTTGACTGCTACGCAGTAGTCCTCGGTGACCCAGTCGGCGGGGAGGATCTTCAGGCCGGGATTGGCGTCCACATAGGCCTGGGCCGGACCGCTGTCAATGATGACTGCATCCACCTGACCGTTCAGCAGAGCCTGGACAGCCAGGGCGCCGTTCTCGTAGCCCTGCACGTGATCTTCGCCGTAACCGCCGTTCTCCGGGGTGTCGGAGGCGTAGATCTCGCCGGTGGTGCCGCGCTGCACGCCGATCATCTTGTCGTTGAGCCCGTCCAGGTCGGTGATGTCGGAGTCCTCAGGGACGATGACAACCTGTCTGCCGGTGGCGTAGCTGGTGGTGAAGTCCATGACCTCGTCACGGTCCTCGGTGTAGGTCAGACCGGCCAGGACCATGTCGCTCTTGCCCTGCTGCACGGCAACCAGAGCGGAGTCGAAGTCCATGTCGTCGATGACCAGTTCCAGACCCAGCTTGTCGGCCAGAGCCAGGGCGATCTCCACGTCGATGCCCTCGTAGCTGACGCCGTCGTCGGTGGTGTAGGGGCCTTCCCCGTCTGCATGCATCTCGTAGGGCGGGAAGGCGCAGTTGGTGGACATGATCAGCTTGCCCTCTTCCACGGTGGTCAGGTCACCCGCCGGCGCGGAGCTGCCGGAGCTGGAAGAACTGCCCTGGGAACCGGACACGCTGCCGGAGCCGGAGCTCTGGGAGCCGGAACCGGAAACGGAACCGGACACGCTGCTGGAACCCTGGGAGCCGGATGTGCTGGACCCGCTGGAAGATGAGCTGCTCCCGCAGGCCGCCAGAGCCAGAACCATCGCAAAGGCGACGGCCACGGCAAGAACCTTTTTCATTATTTTGTCTCCTCTTTCTCAATGACGTTCAAGTCTTGAAGCCCTCTGCAGGCTTCCTGAAAAGTATACGCCTCCCGGCGGAAAGGCGTCAAGCTAAGAATTATGCAAAAAATCGGCTTCGAATCCCCTGAAAACTGTCAGAAAAGGAAAAAAGCGGGAGGAACATGCATTTTTCCCTGCATATTCATTCCAGCAGCCCCTTCAGAGGGGGCACAGGGAGCGGTAGTACTCCAGAGTGTGGAAGCTGCGGTCCGTCTGGGTGATCAGGTAGCGCTGGGTGATCCGGCCCAGATTCTTCAGTTCCCCGTCGCTCATGCGAAAGGAGAAGAGCCGCCGGGGGTCGCAGGAGGTAATGTAGCGCATGGCGGAGAGCACGGAAGGGGTCAGGCGGACAGAAGAGTCGGATTCCTCCCTGCACCCGTCACAGTGGAGGGTCCCGTCCAGGAGATGGAACATGGGCTCCTCCGGGTCCTCCTCCCCGCACACGCTGCAGAAGTCCAGCATGGGCTCATAGCCCGCGGTGCACATGGCCCGCAGCTCAAATGCGGCCTTGACCAGTTCTCTGGGGCGGTCCAGCTTCTCCAGGGCGTGGAGGCTGTTCAGGACCAGGGAGAGGATCTCCGTGCAGTCCACCCCCTCCGGGGACAGGGCCTCCCCCGCCTCGGCGATGTAGCAGGCCAGGGCGAACTTCTCGAAGTCGGTCCGCAGACCCTCAAACTGGCGCAGGGTGGAGGCGGCCTTTACATTCCAGCGCCCCCCGTGTTCGTACAGCTCCATCTCGGACCAGCACAGGAGCTGGCAGCCGGCGGCCAGGACGCTGCCCTTCTTCCGGCAGCCCCGGGCGCTGACGGTCAGTCTGCCCAGTTCCTCCGTCAGGACTGTCAGGATGCAGTCCCGCTCCCTGTAGTCCACGGAGCGGACCACCAGGCCGTTGGAGACGGTGTGCATGCTCCGGCACCTCCCCTGTGCATGCAGAGAGGGACGGCACAGGCCGCCCCGTCAGGCTGTTTATGCTCATATCAGATCCTCCCCCCCTCTGCCGCTTCCGGCAGGGAGGAAGTCACTCGTTCCGGTATCCGAAGTTCTGGATGGCCGCCGGGCTGTCCCGCCAGTTCTCCTTCACCTTGACCCAGGTCTTGAGGAAGACCTTTCCCCCCATGTACTTCTCCATGTCGGCGCGGGCCATGGAGGAGGCCTTCTTCAGCATGGAGCCGCCCTTCCCGATAATGATGCCCTTGTGGCTCTCCTTCTCGCAGTAGATGGCGGCGTGGACCTCGATCACCCCGTCCTCCCGCTGGGCGAAGCGCTCAATCTCCACGGCGACGCCGTGGGGCACCTCCTTGTCCAGGCAGTACAGCAGCTTCTCCCGCAGGATCTCCGCCATCATCTGCCGCTCCGGCTGGTCGGAGGTCATGTCCTCGGGGAAGAGGGCGGGACCGTCCGGGAGGAACTTCTCCAGCACCTCCACCAGCTCATCCAGCCCCTCCTTCGTGCGGGCGGAGACAGGGATCACCTCGTCAAAGCTGCAGGCCTCGCTGTATACCCGCATGACCTCCAGGAGGGACTCCTTCTTCTCCAGGGTGTCCATCTTGTTGATCACCAGCACGGAGGGACAGCCGAGGCTCTTAATCCGCTCGATGAGCTGCTGCTCCGGGATGCCAACATTGGGGATCGGCTCCACCACCAGCACCACGGCGTCCACGTCGGCCACGCTGTCCCGGACAACCCCCACCATGTAGTCCCCCAGACGGGTGCGGGCCTTGTGGAGACCCGGGGTGTCCACGAAGACAAACTGGCAGCCGTTCCGGTTCAGCACTCCCCGGATCCGGTTTCTTGTGGTCTGGGGCTTGGCGGATACGATGGCCACCTTCTCCCCCACCAGGGCGTTGGTAAGGGTGGACTTGCCCACGTTGGGCCGCCCGCAGATGGTGATGATGCCGGATTTCTTTATGTCCATTCCTGTCAGAACTCCTTATGGTGATGCTGCCGGGCCGTCCTCCCGGGTGATGCCCAGCTGCCCCAGGATGACCTCCTCCCGCTCCCGCATCTGCGCCTTCATGGGACCCTCGTCCAGGTGGTCGTAGCCCAGCAGATGGAGAACGGAGTGTACGGCGAGATAGGCCAGCTCCCGGCGCCGGGAGTGGCCGAACTGCTTTGCCTGGGCCTCCGCCCGCTCCAGGGAGATGATCATGTCCCCCAGGGGCACGAGGCCGGTGCCGGGGTCCGCATCCTCCGGAGAGGGAAGTTCCCCCGGCTTCAGGTCGAAGACAGGGAAGGAGAGCACGTCGGTGGGGGCGTCCACCCCCCGCATCTGCCGGTTCACTTCCCGTATCCCCTCGTCGCTGGAGAGGGAGACGTCGACCTCGCAGGGGAAGCCGACCCCCTGGACCTCCAGGGCCGTGCGGATGACCTTCCTGAGGAAGGTCTCTGTCCCTCTGCCCACCCCCGGCACATCCTCCGTGACGGGAATATAGTGTCTTGCTGCCATGGCTTCCGCCTCCTCTCCCGGGCAGACACATTTTACATTGCATGGGCATCCATTGCAAGTGCCGGACCGGAGGGCGGGGAAAATCCGCAGGGAAACAGAGACAGGGGGGATTTTCCGCCACTTTCCCCGGGAAAATTCAGCCGGACAGTCTTGCCTTTTGACGGTTCCTGTGGTATAAAAGTCTGTGCCTTTGTTTTCCGTAAACTGACAGGAACCCTTGGGGGCGTCCCGCGGGTTCCGGACAGGGGGAAAACCGGGCCGGGGGGTCTGCAGAGCGGGAGAATCTGCAGGCCGTGACAGGAGAGATGGTGATGGAGCAGTGCAGATTTACTCTGGTGGTTCCGTCTCTCGATCCGGATGACAAACTGTCGGCCACCATCCATGCGGCTGTGGATGCGGGCATCGATGACATTGTCCTGATCGATGACGGCAGCAGTGAGGAGAACAGACACTGGTTTGAGGAACTGGCGGAGCTGCCCCAGGTGACGCTGCTGACCCACCCGAAGAATCTGGGAAAGGGGGCGGCCCTGAAGACCGCCTTCGCCTGGTTTCTGGAAAACCGGAAGGACCGGGACGGAGTCGTGACGGCGGACGGCGACGGCCAGCACCAGATGGAGGATGTGATCGCCTGCGCCGATGAGATGACGAGGGGGGAACCCGCCGTCATCCTGGGCTGCCGGGACTTCACCCTCCCGGACGTGCCCCCGAAGAGCCGCTTTGGAAACCAGCTCACCTGCGGAGTCTTCCGGCTCATGTGCGGCATGAAGATCTCGGATACCCAGACCGGCCTCCGGGCCATACCGGCTCAGTACCTGGAGCTGATGCTGGCGGTGAAGGGCACCCGGTACGAGTACGAGACCAACATGCTCCTGACCATGGGGGAGAAGAAGATCCCGTACCGGGAGGTCAAGATCCGCACCATCTACTACGAGGAGAACCGGGCCAGCCACTTCCGGGCCGTGCGGGACTCCATCCGGGTCTACGGTCTGATCCTGAAGTATGCAGCCAGTTCCATGTTCTCGGCGGTGCTGGACCTGTTTCTGTTCTTTCTCTTCAGCACCTTTCTCTTCCGGGGGGACACCCAGGCGGACGTGTTCGCCTGCACGGTGAGCGCCCGGGTCCTGTCCGCCCTGGCCAACTTTGCAGTCAACAGGCGGCTGGTCTTTGACAGCCAGGCGGGCGCAGCCCGCACTCTGGTGCGCTATGTGTGCCTGGCAGTGCCCATCATGCTGGCATCCTGGCTGATGGTGTACTTCCTTTCCAGTGTTCTTATGATACACAGTTCCCTTCTGCGGACCCTGATCAAGCTGCCGGTGGACGTCCTTCTGTTCCTGGTGAGCTTCCGCGTCCAGCGGGCCTGGGTGTTTGCAGGCGAAAAATGATGAGTTTTATCGACGAGAGGAGTAATGCGGCATGAGCGGGAAAGCTGGACGCAGGCAGGGGCTGACGGTCAAAAAGGTTATTCTGCGGACCATCCTGGTGCTGGTAACGGCGCTGCTGGTGGGCGTAGTCGGTCTGCTGGCCGTTGTCTACACGGCGGCCACGGGACCCAGCCAGACCATACGGGAGATGCTGGTTCTCTCCGCCACCCAGGCCAGCGCCACCAAGTGGATCCCCGGTCTGTTCATCGGGCAGGAGGCCGTGGACGAGATTGTCGCCAACAGCGGCAACGTCCAGGAAGAGGTCATCCAGATGGGCAACCAGAACACCCCCGCGGACAGTTCCCAGGGCGCGGACCCGGGGCAGCCCGCGGACGAGTGGGCGACCGCCATCGACGGGATGATCTACAAGACCTACAACGGCCCCACCTACCGTGCCTATATTCTGCTGATCAAGGACCCCACCAGGGTCTATGTGGGCACCTCCAGCGACTACCACAGCGGCCAGATCGGCGTGCGCATCTTTGACATCGTGGACCGGGAGGGCGCCATAGCCGCCATCAACGCAGGCGAGTTTGCGGATACCGGGGGCACCGGCAACGGCGCCAACCCCATCGGCCTCACCTACTCCAAGGGTTCCTGCGTCTGGGATGACGGCACCTACAGAACCTTCATCGGCTTTACAAACGACAACCGGCTGGTCTCCTACGACTCCATGACCAGGGCCAATGCGGACTCCATGGGCATCCGGGACGCCGTCTCCTTCCAGAACGGCAACACCCTCATCTCCAACGACGGAACCAACGTGACCCTCTACTACGCGGAGGGCAACGTGGGCATGGCCCAGCGCTCCGCCATCGCCCAGCGGGAGGACGGCACGGTCATCTTCCTGGTCACCGACGGCCGCAGCGCCTCCAGTCTGGGGGCTACCCGCAACGACGTGATTGACCTGCTGGTGGAGCTGGGTGCTGTCTCCGGCGCCATGCTGGACGGCGGCTCCTCCGCCATGATGTACTACCGGGACTACTATGACAAGTACGACGTGGACAAGGCCTCCCTGGACGAGTACCAGCTCATGGGCCTTACCAACCGGTACAAGGCATTCACCAAGCCCCGCTACATGCCCACCTTCTGGCTGGTAAGGCCGGAAGGCTGAGAGGAGGGACGGATCAATGGCAGGCGGAAAACGCATCGCCAGGGGACCGGGAAAGACGCCCGAATCTACCCGGGAACCCAGCAGACCCTTCTACGGGGAACTGGGAACGGACGCATACGGCGACTACGAGGACGACGTGATCCAGTCCCCTCCTCCTTCCCGTCCGTCTTCCTCCCGGCAGCAGAAGCAGGACGACTACGACCCCGTACAGGCCATCATCGATGAGCACAGAGCCCAGGAGCGCCGGGAGGCGGACGCCAGAAGCGCAGCCCAGAAGAGCCGGGCGGCTCAGCCGGCCGGCCGCGGACCCCAGTTCCAGGAGCAGCCGGCGGAGGACCCCTCCCTGGTACGCCGGGCGGCCCGCATGCAGGAGAGCTACGACGAGTACGAGGACGACTACATCTACGACGATGACGGCGGCTACGCGCCCCCGGCGGAGGGGGACTATGACGACGGGTATGAGGACTACGGCGAGGGCTACGAGGAATACGGGGAATATGAGGACGGCTATGACTACGACTACGGGGACTACGAGGAGACCCCGGTAAAGAAGAAAAAGGGCGTCTTCTGGAAGATCTATTTTGTCTGCCTCCTTCTGTCCGCAGTGGTCATCGGCGGCATCTGCTGGTATCTCCACGGCATGCTGGGGGAGTACGAGGACGCCCAGCCCAAGTACGTGGCGGAAGAGGTCTTCAACCAGTACTTCAACCCTGTGGACTACGACAAACTGCTGGCGGACGCCACCTACAACGCCGGTCTGGCCTCCCTGGATACCGTCCGCAGCTACCTGGAGACCGAGGTGGGAGGCGCCGAGTTCTCCTGGTCCATGGGCTCCTCCTCTGCGAAGGATGAGAGCCGCTACATTGTAAAGGCAGGAAACAAGCAGATCGGCTCCATTGTGCTCAAGGAGAGCGGGGAGAGGACCCGCCACGGGGTTCCCATCTACGAGTTCTCCAGCCTGGAGCTGGCCCTGGATCCCAGCCTGATCCCCGGCGGCACCGCCACCATCCGGGTGCCTGCCGGATACACCGTCTATGTGGACGGACAGGTGCTGGACCGCAGCAGTATTACCGGCACCTACACAGAGGAGCACGCTCTGCCCTTCGCACCGGAGGGACAGCAGGCCCTGGATTATGAGATCTACACCCTGGGCGCCATCACCCAGCTGCCCGGCGAGGTGGCGGTGACCAGCCCCGAGGGGCTGTACACCAACGTGACCCAGGACGGGGCGCAGTACACCTCCAGCGTGGCCTTCAGCCAGGAGCTGCAGGATGCCTACAGCGACTATGTCCTGTCAGCCATCGAGGGCTATGCGGCCTACATGCAGAAGGTGGCGGGCTCCGGCTTCAACCAGATCCGCGACTACTTCGATCCCAACTCGGAGCTGTACAGCCACGTGGCCAATGCGGCCAACGACCTGTGGATGGTGAAGAACAACAGCGGCAACGACTTCACGGACGTCTACGCAGGCGAGTTCTACAAGTGGTCCGACGAGGAGTTCTCCTGCCACATCTCCTTCACCCAGATCCTCCACAGGGATGCTGCAGAGGACTTCCCGGATCCCATCAACATGTACGTGTACCTCCACAATGTGAACGGTCAGTACAAGATCTATCAGTGGTTCAACGTCTGATACGCGCAAAGGGGCGGGCCTGCGGGTCCGTCCCTTTTCATTTCGTCTCCCGCAGCTTCCGGAAACTGGAAATGCATAAAAATCAGTGAATATCCTGCATAAATGAATACGGAATGCCGCTGCGGGAGGGGGACCGGGAGCGGCGGCGCGGAACAGAACCATGAAGACCCCTGATGAAACCATGCATATTCATGGGAGACCTGCCGGGGCGGGGAAGGCGCAGGGGCCTGGGGGTGAGGCTGAAAGCGGTTGACATTATGCGCCCCGGCTGTATAATTATGAGTACCAATCAAAAGGAGGGGGCAAACTCGTGGAAACAGCTGAAAAAAAGAAAAAGTTCTCAGTACCGCATGTGTACATCCTGCTGATGGCCATGGTCCTCATCGCCTGCGTGCTGACCTACATCGTCCCGGCCGGCCAGTACGACATGAAGATCGTGGCGGACAGGGAAGTGGTGGATGCGGAGACCTACCACAGCGTGGAACAGAATCCGGCCACCGTCATGGACTTCCTGACGGCAATCCCCAGAGGCATGATCGAGGCCTGCCAGATCATCTTCTTCATCTTCATCATCGGAGGCGCCTTCGCCGTGCTCCAGGAGACGCGGGCCATAGAGGCCGGGGTGGGGAAGCTGATAGCCGTCATGAAGGACTCGACCATCGTTATCATCCCCATTCTGATGGTCCTGTTCTCTCTTGGCGGCGCCATATTCGGCATGTCGGAGGAGACGATCCCCTTCATACCGATCTTCGTCTCCCTCTGCATCGCCATGGGCTATGACTCCATTACGGGTGCAGCCATCGTGTTCTGCGGCGCCGGCGCCGGCTTCGCCGGAGCCTTCATGAACCCCTTCACCGTACAGGTGGCCCAGGGCATTGCAGAACTGCCTCTGCTCTCCGGCATGGGCTTCCGCGTTGTCATGTACATCGTCATGGTGGCCGTGGCTGTGTTCTTCGTGCTCCGCTACGCCATCAAAGTAAAGAAGAATCCCAATCTGTCCTCCATGCGCAAGTTCGACCAGGCCCGGAAGGACGCCATTGACCTGAACAACCTGCAGCCCTTCGGCACCACGGAGAAGATCATCCTGCTGGTGTTCCTGGCTACCATTGTTCTGCTCATCTTCGGCGTGGTGAAGTTCGGCTGGTACATGAACGAGATCGCCGGCCTGTTCCTGGGCATGGCCATCATCGTCGGCTTCATCTCCAGAATGGGCTTCAACAACTGGGCCAACATCTTTGCACACGGCATGGCTGACATCGCCTCCGGCGCCCTGGTTGTGGGCTTTGCCCGGGCGGTGCTGGTGGTGCTCACAGACGGCGCCATTCTCCACACCATCCTGCATGCGGCCTCCGGCCTGCTGGGCTCCCTGCCCTCCATCATATCTGCTCTGGGCATGTATGTGTTCCAGTGCCTGCTCAACTTCGTCGTCCCCTCCGGCTCCGGCCAGGCGGCGGTCTCCATCCCCATCATGGCCCCTCTGGGCGACCTGGTGCATGTGACCCGCCAGACCGCCTGCATTGCATTCCAGCTGGGCGACGGCATCTCCAATATCTTTACCCCCACATCCGGATACTTCATGGCCGGTCTGGCCCTGGCGAAGATCCCCTGGGAGAAGTGGGCCAAGTGGATCCTGCCTCTCATCGGGCTGGAGTACTTCCTGGGTGCAGTGTTCGTAGTTGCAGCGCACCTGATCCAGCTGGGTCCGGCGTGACAGGAAGAGAAGCATGGGAAGCTACAGTGAACTCAAGGGGAAGATTCTGAGCCGGGTTGCGGCAGATCTCCCCCGGATGACTGCCCTGAACGACCATCTGGCGGACCACCCGGAGGTCTCGGGGAAGGAGTTTGAGACCAGCCGCACCCTGGTGCAGCTGCTGCGGGAGTATGGCTTTGAGGTGGAGTACCCCTTCGCCGGCCTGGACACCGCCTTCCGGGGCACCTTCGGACCGGGCGGGCACACCTGGAAATGCGCCATTCTCACGGAGTTTGACGCCCTTCCCGAGCTGGGGCATGCCTGCGGCCACTGCCTCAGCGGCTCCATCTCCATGCTGGCGGCGGCAGCCCTGCGGGATCTGCAGGATGAGCTGGATACGGACATCGAGATCATCGGCACCCCCATGGAAGAGGACATCGGGGGCAAGGCGATCATGGCCCGGAAGGGCGTATTCAGCGGCTATGACATGGCCGTGATGGTGCACATGTACGACGCCAACCTGACGGCGCCGAAGCTCCTGGCCATGGACTCCTTCATGTACTATTTCCACGGGAAGTCAGCCCACGCCTCCAATGCACCCTGGGACGGGAACAACGCCCTCAACGGGGCCATGCTCATGCTCCACGCCATGGACATGCTCCGCCAGCACCTGACACCGGATGTGCGCATGCACAGCGTCATCCGCAACGGGGGAGAGGCGCCCAACATCGTGCCGGAGGCGGCCAGCGCAGAGGTGTATGTCCGGGCTCTGGACCGCACCTATCTCAATGATGTGATCCGCAAGGTGGATGACTGCGCAAGAGGCGCAGCCATCGCCACCCAGACCACCTGGGACAAGGAGACGACGGCGGAACCCTACGACAACCTCCTGCCCAACGCCACGGGTCTTGCAGCCCTGGCGGAGGTGTTCGGGGAACTGGGGCTGGAGCTGAACGGGGATCCGGACAAGATCTTCGGATCGTCTGACGTGGGCAACGTCAGTTTCGTCTGCCCCACCTTCCATCCCTGCCTCCAGGTGGCCCCGGCCGGCACCGCCATCCACACCAGAGAGTTTGAGTCTCTGATGAAGACGGACCGGGCCCACAAGGCTCTCCAGGACGGAGCGTCCCTCATCGCTCTGCTCATTGCAAAGATCTTCAGCGACCCGGCGAAAGTCCGGGCCGTGAGGGCGGATTTTGAGGCTGTCAGACCTCACTGACAGACAGAAGCAGCGGGCACCCCTCTGCAGGGTGTCCGCTGTATTGTTGTATTGAAAGAACAGTGGGTAAAAATGAAAAACTTACTGCGTCGATGTTTTACTGTGGCTATACATAATTAATGTTATAGTTCTCGGGAACAGTTTACTCCTCAACTTGATTGCATTCTATTCAAATATTATATTAAGATATACCGTGTATTGGAAAAGATTAAGTTGCCATACTGCCAATTATGTACCATTTACCATTGTTTGGACCTGAAACTTTCTGTTTTAATGTACAAGTGCCGGGACCAGAAATCTGAGGATAAATAATTTTAATCTCTCCGGTTTTTGAAGGATCATGTGTAAATACAGGTCTACTATAGTTATCAGGTTTACTCTCCTCTTCTGCACGATAGTGTTCTATGCCAGTATCATATTCATGTTCGACGATTAGCAAATTGAGATTTAGTGTTCCAGCGCCAGTAATTGATCCTGTATTCTGTAAATTGGTGCCTGTCAGGACAGATGAATCATCCACCGTGATTGCACCAGTATTGCTGAAAGAGTGCCAACCAATGTTTACAATACATTCACTATTTTCTTTAAGATTAAGTACACTATTATTGGAAAAAAACTCTGATATCGATAACATAGAATTAGTTAAATCTATAGTACCATTATTGATTAGAGTTTGAAATATAATTCGAGCACTGTTAAGCTGCAAAGATCCATTTTTAGATATCTCTCCATAATAAATATAAATTTCTCCTGAACCTGTCATGGTACCATCAAAAATTGTACGCATACTGAAGGAAAGAAAACCGTCACATTTAACAAGGCTTCCTTCGCTGAAAACTACATTATTCCCGTAAATGGTGAAATCACAATTTTTTGAAACATCTATTACTCCACTGTCTTCGACTTTCACATCGCCTTCTTCTGAAGAGATAGCTACGGTAATAAGTTTACTTGTATCTTGAGTTTTAATAATTCCTCCATCCTTAATAGTCAAACTGTGGGACACATTTATATAGGAAGATAAGATATTGGATGTATCTATGTCGGACTCATAGCCTTCTATAATTATAGCTCCATCTTTTTCAATAATTAAGGAAGTATTCAGTATGTTCAAAGATTGTCCAGCTTTCATTGTGAGTGCCTCATTGAGTACAGCGGTTTCTTCTCCTGTATAACTGACGGTGGGTGTTCCGGATTTCACTGCAGCAATCGCCGCATTCCAATTACTAAACTCTTGTTCTTCAATTTGTTCAGGTGGGTTTGGCTCGGGCCCTGGCTCAGTCTCGGGTTCAGGTTCGTAAATATGAGTATAAATTAAAGTGAATGAAATATTTTGCTCCTGACCGGCGTATGATAATGTCATAAATGCGTCAAGCTGGCCGGCTACTGCTGCTGACGCTGGCGGTGTGTCACCAGTAATAATCCATTTACCATCATTTGAAAGCGAAACCTCGAGATTAGTTATATCTACATGCTCAGGTTCTTCAATACTGTTATTCTTTGGAAGATAGTAAGCCGAAACTTCTGGCGCTGATGTGAACTTATCTCCATCGAAAGGTTCAACTACAAGTTGGAACTTCTTATACATATCACAACTGTATTGTGTTCTCTCATAATAGAGCGGTGTAAATGATCCGTGCAGTAAGAAAGAATATTTGTCCGGAATAGGCAGTGATGAATTTCTATCAGTATCATAAGAGAGAAATCCATCAAAATATCCTGCAAGATTTAATTGACTTGATTCTTTTGGCATAATCATAGCCAAAGTATATTGACCAAATCCACGATCTACTTGAATTTCTCTAGTCTCTACTTTTGTTTCATAACCAACTTTAACAGTTATTGTGAGAGATTCAATACCTAATGTATTGTCATTAGCGTCAAGCCACTTGATAAATACAGACTTTGTTCCAGATACTCCATTCCCATTTCCATCAGTAACATTAATTGTAAGTTCAGGGTAACTGGTTTCAACGTCTACTGTATTATTTCCGTTGACAGCGCCTTCTGCAGTTTCTGATACCACATACTTGACGACTCCCTCAAACCCATTAATGGTGAGTGAATATGATAGATTTGGACTATAAGCAACATCATCTTTAAGATAAATTATAGTAAAACCATCAATTTCACTAGGAGTAGGTATATCAATAGGAATTCCTGCATCCTCACCATTTGCTTTCCATTTACCAATGATACGGTTGAAGGGAACAAGTCTGCCATCAACCCAAGTTGCCTTAAATGTAGTATCCACGTAAATATTGCTGTCGATACTTGGAGTCCACCCAGCAAATATTGAGCCTTCTTTTGTCGGCGTGATAACACCTTGAACAGTTTCCCCAAATTTTACTGTTTGTGATCCAACTTCTGTGCCACCCTGTGTATCAAAATTAACTGTCAGCGGGGGGATATAACCAAAATTTATATCACCGATCCCTGGCAGTTCAAAACTGATGGCCTCAATACTATTGTTGCTGACAGTAACATATTTTCCAACAACTGCTGTACTGTTATAGTAGGCATAAAAAGCACACTTGCTGATATCTTCATCGCTGCTGATGCCCAAATCTGCTTTTGTGAGTGTAACAGTTACGGTTCCATCTGGATGTATTGGTATTTCCGTGACAATACCATTTTCATCACTGGTTTTTATTATAAGGTTGACTTTAACTGAGCTGTACTTAATTTTTTCAAGAACACTTTCACTATTGGACTGTCCTGCAACGGATGTGAAGGCACTGTCAATACCTTGCTTAACATCTCCACTAGACCCGCTGAAATTACTTGGACTAACAGTAATTACAACTTCTTTATTAGCTATATCAACATTTTCTCCATCATTATCTTTGTAAGTGACATTATCAGAAACGGAAACGGGACTTTCCTTATCGCTTGTATCATGCGTGAATGAGACAGAGCCAACTGTCAATGGTTTGCTTTGTTTTCCATTTAACTGCGTGTCATCACTTGCAAGTTCTGCGTATATTTCTTTCCCTACGTCCATTCTGCTTACAGTATATGTTGTCACATTTGTTGCTCTGAGCTCGCCGCCAACATACCAGTTCACGGTATAACCTGTGGCGGACGGTGATACAGTGGCTGTCAGAACGTCCCCGTCTGTCAGTTCTTTGTTTGCACCAAGCGTGTCGTCGCCTCGCTTGGCAGTAACTGTTACAGAGTACTTTGCTGTCCCATTGTTTCCTCCAGTACCGGAGCCGCCACCGGATCCGCTTCCAGAGCCACCGCCGGTTCCTCCGCCGGGTTTCTGGTCATTTGGTTTTTCATCGTCAGGTTCCTGGTCGTCAGGTTTCTGCTCTCCTGGTTTTTCACCATTCTGTGCAGGTTCCACGACATTTACAACAAGACGGTTGAAGATAGTAGCGAGCTGTCCGCGGGTTGCTGAGCCGGCAGGACTGAGTTTTCCGTCGTCTGCACCTTGGACAAGCCCGGTTTCAACTGCCCAGGCCATCCCTTCCTTTGCAAAGCTGCTAACATCGCCGGCATCGGGGTAAGTGCCCAAGTCGGCTTTCTTGCTGACATCATACTTCTTATATGCTGCATAGCGGTACAGAGCAGTTGCCAGCTGCTCCCGGGTCATGACATCATCCGGACCGAACTCAGTTTCACTGTAGCCGGTGAATACTCCAGCTTCTGCAGCCCAGTCAACTGCATCTGCATAGAAGGATCCCGTTTTGACATCAAGGAATCCTGCAGACTTAGATGCCTTTGGCGTTCCCTCCAGACGGTGGAGCATGGTTACAACCATAGCCCTGCTGGTCGAAACATCGGGACTGAATTTCCCGCTTCCGGTTCCTGACATCAGACCATGCTCAAACATGTACTTGACGCCTGGATAAAACCAGTCCGAGGATGAGACGTCGTCAAATGGCGGTGCTTCCGTACTGCTGGCGACAGCGGCTGCAGGCAGCATGGTCAAACTCATAGTCAGGACCAGCAGCACTGCACAAAGTTTCTTTCTCATGTTTCTCCTCCTTGCTGCTTCTGATTTGCTGTTCCGCAAGTGAATTTCAGCCGAAAAAAGACAACCTTGAATGCAGACTGCAGCGGTACCACCAATTTGTACACTTGCTGTTCTCACATGTCGTATTTGCCACCCAGAAGCAGCTCTCTGCCTCTCCTTCGGCGCTAAATCTTCTCCCCTGCGAAAG
>CAYYHY010000026.1:0-4849 GCA_964471855.1 uncultured Oscillospiraceae bacterium
TGAATCCCGGCACCTTTCCGAGTGATCTCTCCAAAATCAGAAGCAGGGACCAGGTCCTGACGCTTCTGGTGTACCTTGGGTATCTGGCCTGGAATGAGGAAGAGCAGACGGCATCCATACCGGACCGGGAGGTGTACTGTCAGTTCCTGGCTGCACTGGCAGAGAGCAGCAGGAAGGAACTCTCTGCCGTCTGCTGCGGCACGGGCGCAGAGCAGGAGGGCGTCAGCTGCTGAAGGAGCCCGCACCCTGTGTGAGGAGTTTCCCTGTGGAAGAGGGACTGCAGACAGGTCTTCACAGCCTGTGTAAACAGAGAAAACAGCAGGGTCCGGCTCCGGTTTCACACACCGGGACCGGACCTTTCGTCTTTACAGGGGAGGGAAGAACTGGCATAATAGGCGGCAGAGACACAGACCAGGTCAGGAGGCCTTTTATGGACGAAATCTACATTCCGACTCTGCTGTTCTGGGAGAACGGAAACACATGGTACGGGAGCAGGCGCGGTCTCCGCTTCTTTATACAGCCGGTGAAGCATGAGGACCGGGACGGAGCGGCCACGCTGGATGCAGAGATCTGGCGGGGACCTCTGGCGAAGGAATTCAGCCAGGTGTACGGCAGGAACTCCTTCCCCCTGTCAGATGAGGGCATCGAACAGCTCAGGACCTGGCTGGCGGAGGAGGAGCAGAAACTTGACAGCTGACGGACTGGTCAGCAGGGAGGAGAGACAGCATGCGTGACTTCACCTTCTACACCCCCACCCGGATTGTCTTCGGCCGCGGCGCCGAACT
Organism: uncultured Oscillospiraceae bacterium; assembly: GCA_964471855.1. Taxonomy (GTDB): domain Bacteria; phylum Bacillota; class Clostridia; order Oscillospirales; family Oscillospiraceae; genus Lawsonibacter. The sequence continues at coordinate 786 of CAYYHY010000026.1, forward strand.
GCAGGCAGGGGCTCAGGCGGCCCTGCTGGGCTGCTCCAGGGTCCTGGTGATATACGGCGGACAGAGCGCCCGGAAGAGCGGCGTTCTGGACCGGGTGCTGGGCAGCCTGCAGGAGGCGGGAATGGAGACAGAGAGCATTGGCGGCGTGCAGCCGAACCCGCGCCTCACCCTGGTGCGGGAGTGCATCGCCAGGGCTCTGGAGTTCCAGGCGGATCTGATCCTGGGCATCGGGGGCGGCAGCGTGCTGGACACCTGCAAGGCGGCCGCCGTCGGGGCAGCCAGCCCTGACAGGGACATCTGGAACGACATCTGGCTGAAGAAACAGGTCCCGGACCGGGTCCTGCCCGTGGGTGCCGTGCTCACCATCCCGGCCGCCGGCAGCGAGTGCAGCGACTCCTCCGTGATCAGCAACAGCGAGACCCATGAGAAGCGGGGCATCAACTCCGACCTCATCCGTCCCAGGTTTGCCCTGATGAATCCTGAACTGACCCTGACCCTGCCGAAGTACCAGGTGTGCTGCGGCGTGGTGGACATCCTGATGCATACCCTGGACCGCTACTTCAACCCGCCCATGGACGGGGAGAATGCGCTGACGGACGAACTGGCGGAGGCTCTCATGCGGACGGTCATCCGCCGGGGCGCTGAAGCGGTCCGGAGCTGGGACACCGCTCCCTCCTGCGAAGCCATGAGCGAGCTGATGTGGGCGGGCAGCCTCTCCCACAACGGTCTTACCGGTCTGGGCGGGGTCCGCGACTTCTCCGTCCACCAGCTGGGCCACGAGCTGAGCGCCAAGTTTGACGCCGCGCACGGAGCGACGCTCTCCGCCGTGTGGAGCAGCTGGGCCCGCTATGTGGTGGACAGGGATCCCGGCCGCTTTGCCAGGCTGGGAGAGAAGGTGCTGGGACAGAGCGGGGAAGGGGATCTCCGGAGCCGGGCCCTGGAGGCCATCGACGGCATGGAGGACTTCTTCCGCAGCATCGGGATGCCGGTGCGCCTGACGGAACTGGGGGCCGGGGAGATCAGCGAAGAGCAGCTGGAGGATCTCGCCTGGCGCTGCACCTTCTACGGCGCCAGAAAGGTGGGCCAGTTCCAGCCCCTGGAGAAGGAGGACATTCTGGCCATCTACCGGGCGGCGAATGTGCCGTCTGCATAGCAGGAAACAGGAAGCCCGGTCTCTGCAGGGGGACCGGGCTCTCTTCCGTCCTGCGGGACCTCCGGAGGAATGCAGAAAGCCGGGACCTCCGCTTCTGCAGAGATCCCGGCAGCAGATCAGTATGCTACGCCCCAGTAGATGAGTTTGGAGGCGGGCTTTCCGCAGCAGACGCAGCGGCTGCCCACGGGGGTCTGGTCCAGGGGCATGCAGCGGGAGGAGACCCCGGCCTTCTCCTTCATCTCCACCTCGCAGGCCTCGTCGCCGCACCACATGGTCTTGGCGAATCCGCCCTCGGTCTCCATGAACTCCTTTACCTCTTCCAGCGTCTGGCAGACCTTCGTGTGGTCGTCCAGATTCTTTTTTGCCCGGGCGAAGAGGGTGTCGTGCACGTCGTCCATGAGGGTCCGGACCGTCTCCTCCAGCTGGTCCAGGGGGACGGCGACCTTCTCCAGGGTGTCGCGGCGGCAGATGCAGCACTGGCCGGCGGCCAGGTCCCTGGGTCCCAGTTCAAGACGCAGGGGGATGCCCTTCATCTCATACTCTGCGGCCTTCCAGCCCATGGTCTGATCGGACTCGTCGATCCCGGCGCGGATCCCTGCCGCCTTCAGGCGGGCCAGGATCTCCCGGGCGCCCTCCAGGACCCCCTCCTTGTGCATGGCCACGGGGATGACCATCACCTGGATGGGAGCAACACGGGGAGGCAGGACCAGACCCCGGTTGTCCCCGTGGGTCATGATGATGCCGCCGATGGTGCGGGTGGTGAAGCCCCAGGAGGTCTCATGGGGCACCTGCAGCTGGTTGTCCCTGTCTGTAAAGGTGATGCCGAAGGCGCGGGCGAAGCCGTCGCCGAAGTAGTGGCTTGTGCCGTTCTGCAGGGCCTTGCGGTCGTGCATCATGCACTCGATGGTGTAGGTCCGCTCGGCACCGGCAAACTTCTCCCTGTCTGTCTTCAGACCCTTGACCACGGGCATGGCCAGCATGTTCTCGCAGATGTCGGCGTAGATGTTGAGCATCTGCTCGGTCTCCGCTATGGCCTCCTCTGCGGTGGCGTGGAGCGTGTGGCCCTCCTGCCACAGGAACTCCCGGTGGCGCAGGAAAGGACGGGTGGTCTTCTCCCAGCGGAGCACGGAGCACCACTGGTTGTAGAGCAGAGGCAGGTCGCGCCAGGAGTGGACGATATGGCTCCAGTGCTCGCAGAAGAGGGTCTCGGAAGTGGGCCGGACACAGAGCCGCTCGTCCAGGACCTCGCTGCCGCCCATGGTGACCCAGGCGCACTCGGGGGCGAAGCCCTCCACGTGGTCCTTCTCCTTCTGCAGAAGGGACTCGGGGATCAGGAGGGGCATGGACACGTTGCTGTGACCGGTCTCCTTGAAGCGGCGGTCCATCTCCTGCTGGATGTTCTCCCAGATGGCATAGCCGTAGGGCCGGAGAATGAACATGCCCTTTACGGATGTGTATCCGATCAGGTCCGCCTTGGTGCACACATCTGTGTACCACTGGGCGAAGTCCTCTTCCATGTCGGTGATCTGCTCCACCGCTTTCCTGTTCTTTGCCATATGTTCACGTCCTTATTTCAGTAATCCAAGGTGCCCCTTATTCTATGGAGAGGACCGGGAAAAGTCAAGGTTTCCGGCAGAAAAACCGGGCGGCGGACCGCCGGGGACATGCGGAAACAGCCCCCGCCCATGAGAGCGGAGGCTGGCAGTTTTCATGTGCCGGGGACCGGGGCAGGTGCGCAGCTCAGTCCAGATACTCCAGATAGGGCTCCAGCTTTGCCTCCGCCTGCCTCACCGCCGCCCGGAGAGCAGATTCCTGTCTGGCCAGGGGCAGGTTTTCGGAGACGCAGGCGGCTGCATCCCCGGCCTCCGGGGCCAGCAGCTTCTTCTCCAGAAGGAAGAGAAGGCTGAAGCGCTTCTGCTTCTGATCCTGGAACTGGATGGTGACAGAGCCGCTGCTGTCCGGTCCCTCCGTGACTACGCCGGCGCCTTCCCTGCGGTGGGTGACACGGGCGCCCGGGGAGAAGCAGCGGAAGACGGCTTCCCTGGCATCCAGACAGGCGGAGAGATTTCCGGCCGCCTCCTCCGCTTCCTGCTGATACTGCAGGGCCTTCTGTTTCATCTCTGTCAGCTGGGACCGCCTGGCAGCCGTGGGGGTGGTGAAGACGGTGTCTGTGAAGAGCCTGTAGGTGCTGCAGCAGTATATGAGGTCGAAGACCTGCAGATACAGGCTCCTGTCCGGGTGGAGAGGTTCGCTGTTGCCGCAGAAGCCGGGCTGGTACCGCTGCTGGCAGAGGGCAAAAAAGGACCCGTCGGCCCGGATCGCATCGGCGGTCTGGTCGCACATTCTGTAGTACACATCCAGCTTCACGTGTTCCCCGCTGCCCCAGTCGTCGTAGAAGCCGATGCAGTCGGCAAAGTCCCGGGCGTGGGTGGCCTTGTAGATGCAGTTGAAGTCCGGGTCGTACAGGGCCAGATAGGTTGAGACGGAGTGGAAGTCGTCGCTGTACAGGTGGCTGTCCGGATAATACCGGTCCCGGAGCTCGTGGCTTGCAGCAAGGAAGTCCGCCATTGCCTGCTGCCGCTCCGGCAGCGGGGCCCGGGAAGCGGCAAAGAGGCGGACAAACATGTCCCGGACCGTCCCCGGCTCCTGCTCTGCGAACCGGGACAGACCGGTGAAGGGCTGGATGTAGCTGTCGATCAGGTTGCCGGTCAGTTTCCGCACCTGGTACAGGCCGCCCGGCAGCTCCCCGTCCGGCATGGCGAGGACGCTGTCCATCATGGGCTTGAACTGGCAGGCGATGGTCCACTTGTACAGTTCCCTGTTCGGCGGCTCATTGATCTCCTGGAATCTGTCCGCATAGTTTCGGAACAGAATCTGCAGATTGGCGCTGTTCATGGCTCTCCTCCTGTAA
>CAYYHY010000026.1:4949-20646 GCA_964471855.1 uncultured Oscillospiraceae bacterium
CGCTGTTCATGGCTCTCCTCCTGTAAGAAATCTGTGTCTGACAGTATACTGCCGGCTGGCCGGCTCTGCAAGTGAACCGGCAGTTCAGTTTCAGGACCCGGGGACCGGGGCCGAGAAAATGCGGCGGAGCCCTTCTCTTCCGTAAGAATATGTGATAAAATACACCTTCCCTGCACAAATACAGCCTTGGAGAGGAGCTTATCAGATATGAGCAGTGCATACGACGTTGCCGTCCTGGGCTGCGGCGAGGCGGGTCTCTTTGCCGCCTACGAGCTGGCCCGTCTGCGCCCTGACCTGAAGGTGGTGGCGGTGGACCAGGGGCCGGACATCTACCACCGCAGCTGCCCCATTGTTGCGGGGAAGGTGCGGGAGTGCATCCACTGCCCAGTCTGCCACACCATGTGCGGCTTCGGGGGAGCCGGGGCCTTCTCAGACGGGAAGTTCAATTTCACTACCCAGTTCGGGGGATGGCTGACCGACTTCATCGACCCCGCCACGGTCATATCCCTGATTGACTACGTGGACTCCATCAACGTGGAGCACGGGGCCACCACCGAGTGCTTCTCCACCTCCAGCCCCGCCGCCAGGGCCCTGAAGCGCCAGGCGCTGGCCTATGACCTGCACCTGCTCCAGGCCCGCTGCAAGCACCTGGGCACGGAGAACAACCTGAAGATCCTGACAAACATCTACGAGGACATGAAGGACCGGATTGAGTTCCGGTTCCAGACCGGGGTGAGCTCCATTGAGCAGGCGGACGGCGGCTACCGTCTGATCCTGACCGGCGGCGGAGAGATCGCCTGCCGGATGCTGATCGCAGCCCCCGGCCGCTCCGGCGCCGAGTGGTTCAGCAACCAGTGCAAGAAGCTGGGTCTCACCCTCCTGAACAACCAGGTGGACATCGGGGTGCGGGTGGAGCTGCCCGCCGCCGTCTTCGAGCACATCACCAGCGTGGTGTACGAGTCCAAGCTGGTCTACCGCTCCAAGCGCTACGGGGACCAGGTGCGGACCTTCTGCATGAACCCCAACGGCTACGTGGTGGCGGAGAACGTGGAGGGGATCATCACCGTCAACGGCCACTCCTATGCAGACCCGGCCCTCCAGTCCGACAACACCAACTTTGCCCTCCTGGTGAGCAACCGCTTTACGCAGCCCTTCAACGAGCCCTACCGCTACGGCAAGCACGTGGCCTCCCTCAGCAACATGCTGGCGGGGGGCGTGCTGGTGCAGCGGTTCGGGGACCTGGTGGGGGGCCGCAGGACCAACGACCACCGGATGAGCAAGTCCTTTGTCCGCCCCACTCTGTCGGCGGCGGTGCCCGGGGACCTGTCTCTGACCATGCCCCGGCGCCAGCTGGACGACATCATTGAGATGATCTACCAGCTGGACAAGATCGCCCCCGGCACGGCCAACTACGACACCCTGCTCTACGGGGCGGAGGTCAAGTTCTACTCCGCCCGGCTCCAGCTCTCCTCCGACATGGAGACGGCCCTGCCCGGCTTCTTCGCCGCCGGGGACGGGGCCGGCGTCACCCGGGGTCTGGCCCAGGCCGGGGCCTCCGGGATCCAGGCGGCCAGGGCGGTGGTCCGGCGCTTCGCGTAACGCAGATGTAAACCGGATCCGCCGCTTTGGTGATTTTGCCTGCCTGAAAGGGGCCATTCCATCTCCGGGAAATGTTCGCATCCAGGGGGAGAGGACCCCGGTTCCCGGCAGTTTTCCACATTATCCACAGAGTTATCCACAGGCGTGCATGTGCACGGCTGACCGGAGCCGGTTTCCATAACGGATTCTGACAGGAAACATGCACAAACTTTGTCGGGAGGGTCAGACTTGGCATACGGGACAGACACCATAGCGGCCATCTCCACCCCCAGGGGGACAGGGGGCATCGGGGTGCTGCGGATCTCCGGTCCCAGAGCGGTGGAAGTGGCGGAGACCTGCTTCCGCCCCCTGGGGAAAAGGGGGCTCCGGGACTGTCCGCCCCGGACCCTGATCTACGGGGACATGCTGGACAGCGGCGGGGAGCCGGTGGACCGGGTGCTGTGCACCTGCAGCTTCGCCCCCTCCAGCTATACGGGGGAGGACACGGCCGAGTTCCAGTGCCACGGCTCCCCCTGCGTGCTCTCCCTGGGGCTGGAGGCGCTCTTTGCCGCCGGGGCCCGTCAGGCCCTCCCCGGGGAGTTCACCCGCAGGGCCTTCCTCAACGGAAAGCTGGACCTGACCCAGGCGGAGGCCGTGGGGGATCTGCTGGAAGCTGCGAGCCGGGAGGGGGCCCGGACTGCCGCCGGTCAGCTGGCGGGGGCCCTGTCGGAGCGGATCGAGTCGGTCTACTCCGCCCTCACAGACGTGATGGCCCACTTCTGCGCCGTCCTGGACTACCCGGACGAGGACATCGACCCCTTCCGCATGGAGACCCTGGATCAGGCGCTGGGAACCCAGGAGCAGGCGCTGGACAGCCTGCTGGCCACCTGCCGCCGGGGACAGATGCTGCGGGAGGGCATCGCCTGCCCCATCGTGGGCAGGCCCAACGCGGGGAAGTCCTCTCTGCTCAACGCCCTGGCCGGCTACGAGCGGGCCATCGTCACGGACATCCCCGGCACCACCCGGGATACGGTGGAGGTGCAGGCGGAGCTGGGGGGTCTGCCCTTCCGGCTCATAGACACCGCCGGCCTGCGGGAATCCCTGGACCCCATCGAGCAGATGGGAACCCGGCGCAGCCGGGCGGCCATGGAGGAGGCGGACCTGATCTGCGTGGTCTGGGACTCCTCCGGGGAAGTGACTGAGGAGGATGTGCAGCTGCTGGAGCTGTCCCGCAGCCTGGCCCCCGTGCTCCTGGTCTGGTCCAAGTCGGACCTGAATCCGGACTCGGAGCCGCCGGTGCCGCCCCGGCTGGCCTCCGGCGTCACAGCCGTCGCCGTCAGCGCAAAGACAGGGGCGGGGCTTGATGACCTGGAGCGGGCCGCGGCCGCCTTCTTCCCCTCCGGGGAGACCGGGGGCTACGGACAGGTGCTCACCAGCCGCAGGCAGGAGGAGGCCGCCCGCAGGGCCCGGGACTGTGTCCGCCGGGCCAGGGAGGCCCTGAGAGCCGGGGTCACCCCGGACGCCCTGCTCACCGATGTGGAGCTGGCTCTCTCCGCCCTGGGGGAGCTGACGGGAAGAAGCGTCTCCGAGGACGTGACGGAGCGGATCTTCTCCCGCTTCTGCGTGGGGAAGTGAGGATGCCGGCATCCTGCTCCATGCCGCCTTCCGGCGGAAAAAGCGGCAGAATGCCGGTGAAAACAGCATTTTTTCAGACGAAACATCCAGGCGGGAACCGCTGGAGCACACAGGGCAGACAGAGGGGACGGCGCAGGACCGGCCGGTTCCGGAGCCCCCGTTTTCCATAAATCACTGTTGCAATGGAAATTATGTTCTGCTAAAATAGTGTGCTGTCCAATCCAGACGCCGTCTGCGGCATGCAGCCGGGACCGCGTCAGACCGCCTGAGGAGAATCATGCATGGATAAACAACAGAAAGAGGCGCGACGCCGCCAGGAGGATGCAGCCTTGAACAAGGGCCTGCTGTGGATTGCAGTTGCCATCCTGTTTGAAGTTCTGCTGGTGCTGGCATACCGCTTCTTTATCAACCCATATATCCGGGAAGTAGAGATTTCCATCGCCATCGGCAGGGGGCTGGAGGTGGTCCGCATCGCGGGTACTGCAGCCGCAGCCGCATGTCTGGTGTGGGCATACCAGAGGATGAAGAAGAAGGCTTCCTTCACTCTGCCCTGTTCCCTTGCGCTGATTGCCCTGATCGCTGTTCTGGACTCCCATGTGCTTCTGATGTTCCGGAAAGCGGGCCTCCATATGCTCTTCTTCCTGATGCCCTGCCTGGGCGGTCTGGGACTGGTCTACTATCTGTATCAGAGAGAGATGTTCCTGGCCACCGCGGCAGCCGGCGCAGCCGGTGTGGGACTCTGGTTCATCCGCTTCGGCGGCAGGGTGGAGGCAGTCCTGTGTGCGGTCCTGATTGTCCTGGCTGCCGTGTGCGCTGTGGCGCTGAAAAAGAGGGACGGTACCGTTGAGCTGGCCGGAAGAAAGTTCCAGGTGCTGCCGAGGAATGCCAGCATCACGCCTGTCCTGATCAGCTGCGCCGTGGGTGCCGTGGCGATGGCAGCCGCCTTCCTGGTGAAGAGCAACCTTTCCTACTACCTGATGTTTGCCATGGCAGCCTGGATCTTTGCCCTCCTGGTTTACTACACAGTAAAGCTGATGTGATATGAAGATCATAGATGCGCACCTCCACCTGTTTGCCAGCAGCCCCCATACGGATGCCATGGCGGCGGCGGTGGGGCATGAGAACAGCACGGAGCACCTGCGGAAGGTCTACGGGGAGCTGGGCATGGTCCACGGGGTTGTGATGGGCAATGCCAGCCTGGAGCCGTCATACCACAGCTATCCGCCGGACCTGTTCCACTACTGCATCGGGCTGGACAGCGTCCTGATGGACCGGGGAAAGCGGGTCATCCCGGACCTGGCGGAGAAGGTGGAGGAGAACCTGAAGCGGGAGAACTGCTGCGGAGTCAAGCTGTACCCGGGGTACAACCGCATCTGGCTTACGGACCCCGTCTATGAGCCGGTCTACGAGCTGGCCCGGAAGTACGACAAGCCGGTGGCGGTCCACATGGGTCTCACTGCGTTCCCCCGGGCGGCCCTGAAGTACTGCCATCCCCTGGCGCTGGACGAGGCGGCGGCGGACCATCCCCATACCCGCTTTGTCATGTGCCACTTCGGAAACCCCTTCTTTGAGAGCGCCAGCGCCGTGCTGGAGAAGAACCCCAACGTGGCGGCGGACCTGTCCGGTCTGCTTGAGGGCCGGTTCCAGCTGGGCGCCCTGCTGGCGGAGCAGAAGGACTACTTCGTGATGATGCGCGCCTGGCTCAATTCCCTGCCCAAGTGGGACGACATGATGTACGGCACCGACTGGCCCATCGTCAACCTGGGGGAGTACATCGGCTTTGTCCAGTGGCTGGTCCCGGAGAAGTACTGGGAAAAGGTGTTCTTTGAGAACGCCAGCCGCATCTACGGTCTGGGTCTGCAGCCCTGAAACAGCATGCAAAAGCGCCCTGCACGGCACTGGTGCGGGGCGCTTTTTCGTACGTTCAGAAGAACTTTTTCTTTTTCATCCAGAGGATGGTGAGGAGGATGATGAGGATGCTGACCACGATCACCGCCGGGTACCCGTACTCCCAGGTCAGCTCCGGCATGCCGGTGAAATTCATCCCATACCAGCCCACCAGGATGGTGAGGGGCAGGGCAATGGTGGTGACGACGGTGAGTATCTTCATGATGTCATTCTGCTGCAGGCCGATCTCCGTCTGGTGCATCTCCCGCACCTGGACGTAGTACTCCCGGAGGAGGTGGGTCTCATCCAGCAGGCGGCCGGTGCGCCGCTCCAGCCGGTGGAACCAGGGCAGGTCGGCCTCGGGGAAGAAGCCGTACTCGTTCTCCTCAAACTCGCAGGCCATGTCGTCCAGCTGCCGGTAGTAGCGCATCCAGGCCATGCCCTCCTGGTTCATCTCCGTCAGGCTGGCGCTGACCCCCTTCAGATTGCGGCTGACCACCTGGTCCTCCAGATCCGACAGCCTGTCCTCCAGTTCCTGGATCCGGCGCAGGTCCCGGGAGACCATGTGCTCCAGGAAGGAGCTGAAGAAGCGGGAGAGGCTGTCCTGGAGCTCCAGCTCCTCCTTTATCATGAGGGTGATCAGGGAGCGCACGGCGCCGGAGTCGTCGCAGAAGGTCATGGCCCCGGGGGCCAGCAGGAAGCCGAAGGAGATGGGGGTTCCGGACCGGGTGTTCCTGGGGGTGCGCACAGAGCCTGCAATGCAGCGCTTGTGGGGCAGGTACTCCGCCTTGGTGATCCTGACGTCCCTGGCCAGGGGGGTGTGGATCAGGAGCGGGGGAGCGTCTTTGCTCTTCACCAGATCCGCCAGTTCATCCGACGTGTAGATGGTGACGGTGCGCGCCCCCTCCGGGGCTTTCTGGCCGGCGGACTGCAGGGTCTGACCCACTGTGTAGACATGCATTGACGGTCACCTCAGTTTCAAGGAATCCGGGAGCCGGGGCAGGGCGGCGCGGAAGAGGCCGAAGGCCTGGGGAAGCCAGGCGGAAAAGCGGCCGGGGTCCTGCGCCAGTTCCTCTTCCAGTTCCCCGGGGGAGATCCAGCGGACGCCGGAGACCTCCTCCCGGCGGAAGGGGACGGGCTCCGCGCTGCTGCGGAAGCAGAGGAGGACGGTGTCCAGCTCGTGCTCCGACAGGTCCCCCAGCCGGGCAAAGTACTGGAAACGGCCGCAGCGGACCAGGGTGTCCGGTCCGGGTGCGGCATCCTCCGGGGGCACCGGGTCCCGGAAGGCGGACCTCAGCCCCAGTTCCTCCTCCATGGCCCGCCCCGCTGCGCAGGGGAGGGTCTCGCCCCGGCGGGGATGGGAGCAGCAGGAGTTGCTCCAGAGGCCGCCGGAGTGGTACTTGCCCTCTGCCCTGCGCTGGAGCAGCAGCAGGCCGGAAGCCGGGTCCAGGACAAAGAGGGAGAAGGCCAGATGGAGCCGGCCCAGCCGGTGGGTCTCCATCTTCCCCCCGTAGCCTGTGATGTTCCCCTCGCCGTCTGTCCATACCAGCTCTTCCATGGAGACTGCCCCTCTCTGTCTTCTCTCAGGTTCCATTATACGCCGGTGCATCCCATGTGGCAAGCAGCGGGGGAAGGCCGGGCCGGCGGAGGAGCGGAAAAGGGAAGTTCCGCTTGACAAACGGTCCCCCGCAGATTAAACTGGCAGGACAGAAAGGCATGGAAGGGAAGGAGTATGTGCTTCCAGGGGTGCAGAGAGACGCCGGCAGGTGAAAGGCGTTCCCGGGATGTGCAGAAGGTGGTCCCTGAGCCCCGCCCCTGAAGGAAGAGCTGTAGGGGGCGGCGGGCCCTCCCGTTACAGAGGCAAGGAGTGTCCCGGCCGCCGGGCCGGGAAATTCAGGTGGTACCGCGGACTTTTCAGTTCGCCCTGAGTCAGAGACTCGGGGCGATTTTGTTTGCCCCGATATAAAGGAGAACAGCCATGCAGAAAGAACTTCCCAAAGTCTACGAGCCCCAGGAGGCGGAGGGCCGCATCTACAGCCGGTGGGAGAAGGCCGGCTGCTTCCGGGGACAGCGCATCAAGGGGCGCAGGCCCTTCACCATCGTCATGCCGCCCCCCAACGTTACGGGGCAGCTCCACATGGGTCACGCCATGGACTGCACCCTGCAGGATATCCTGATCCGATTCAAGCGGATGCAGGGGTACTCCGCCCTGTGGGTGCCGGGCATCGACCACGCGGGCATCGCCACCCAGATCAAGGTGGAGGAGGAGCTGCGGGTCAACGAGGGTCTGACCCGCCACGACCTGGGCCGGGAGGCCTTCCTGGAGCGGGTCTGGGCCTGGAAGGAGAAGTACGGGGACCGGATCGTGCAGCAGCAGAAGAAGCTGGGTGTCTCCTGCGACTGGGAGCGCTCCCGCTTCACCATGGACGAGGGCTGCTCGAAGGCGGTGCGGGAGGTGTTCGTCTCCCTCTACGAGAAGGGTCTCATCTACAAGGGCAGCCGCATCGTCAACTGGTGCCCCCACTGCGTCACCGCCCTCAGCGATGCGGAGGTGGAGTATCAGGACAAGCCCGGTCACCTGTGGCACATCCGCTACCCCCTCTCGGACGGCTCCGGCTGGCTCACCGTGGCCACCACCCGCCCCGAGACCATGCTGGGGGACACCGGCGTGGCGGTCAACCCCAATGATGACCGCTACCGGGACATCGTGGGGAAGACCTGCATCCTGCCCCTGGTGGGCCGGGAGATGCCCATTGTGGCGGACGAGTACGTGGAGATGGACTTCGGCACCGGCTGCGTCAAGATGACCCCCGCCCACGACCCCAACGACTTTGAAGTGGGCCAGCGCCACGGTCTGGACACCATCCGGGTGCTGGACGACCACGGCGTGGTGGTGGAGGGGTACGGCCGCTACTCCGGCATGGACCGCTACGAGGCCCGGGAGGCCATAGTGGAGGACCTGGAGAAGCAGGGGTACCTGGTGAAGGTGGAGGACTACCAGCACAATGTGGGCACCTGCTACCGCTGCCACCGGGATGTGGAGCCCATCATCTCCGACCAGTGGTTTGTAAAGATGGCCCCTCTGGCGGAGCAGGCCCTGGAGGCGGTGCGGTCCGGGGAGACGAAGTTCGTCCCTGAGCGCTTCGCCCGCACCTACATGAACTGGATGGAGAACGTCCACGACTGGTGCATCTCCCGGCAGCTGTGGTGGGGCCACCAGATCCCCGTCTGGTACTGCGACGACTGCGGCCACATGACGGTCACCCGGGAGGACCCGGACTGCTGCGAGAAGTGCGGCTCGAAGAACATCCGCAGGGATCCGGACGTGCTGGACACCTGGTTCTCCTCCGCCCTCTGGCCCTTCTCCACCCTGGGCTGGCCGGACCAGACGGAGGACCTGGAGTACTTCTACCCCACGGACGTGCTGGTCACCGGCTACGACATCATCTTCTTCTGGGTGGCCCGGATGATCTTCTCCGGCTGCGCCTACACGGGGAAGGCCCCCTTCCACACCGTCCTTATCCACGGCCTGGTGCGGGACGAGCAGGGGCGGAAGATGTCCAAGTCCCTGGGCAACGGCATCGACCCCCTGGAGATCGCCGAGACCTACGGGGCGGACGCCCTGCGCTTCAACCTGGTCACCGGCAACTCCCCCGGCAACGACATGCGCTTCTTCACCAACCGCTGCGAGGCCATGCGCAACTTTGCCAACAAGATCTGGAACGCCAGCCGCTTCCTGATGATGAACCTGACCATCGAGACCTGCCGGCTGCCGGAGACCCTGGAGCTGGAGGACCGGTGGGTGCTCTCCCGGCTCAACCGTCTCATCCCCGACGTGACGGACAACATGGAGAAGTACGAGCTGGGGGTGGCGGCCCAGAAGATCTACGACTTCATCTGGGACACCTACTGCGACTGGTATATTGAGCTGACCAAGACCCGCCTCCAGGGGGAGGACGAGGGTGCCCGGGTCCAGGCCCAGCAGGTGCTCTGCCACGTGCTCACCCAGCTGCTGAAGCTGCTGCACCCCTTCATGCCCTTCATTACCGAGGAGATCTGGCAGGCCCTGCCCCACGGGGAAGAGGTGCCGGAGGACAGCTTCCTCATGCTCCAGCCCTGGCCGGAGGCAGATGAGAGCCTGAACTTCCCCGGGGAGGAGAAGGCCATGGAGATGATCATGGAGGCCATCAGCGCCATCCGCACCCGCCGGGCGGAGATGAACGTGCCCCCCTCCCGGAAGGCGCACCTCACCGTGGCCACCGGGGAGCCGGAGATCTTCCAGCTGGGCATCCCCTTCCTGAAGAAGCTGGGCTATGCCAGCGATGTCACCATTGCCGGGGCGGACCAGAGCGGGGATACCGCAGGGCAGGTGACCGTGGTTACCCACGCCGCCCGGCTGTCCATGCCCCTGGCGGAGCTGGTGGACCTGGAGAAGGAGAAGGCCCGCATGGAGAAGGAGCTGAAGAAGAACACGGCGGAGCTGGAGAAGCTGGACAGGAAGCTCCAGAACCCCGGGTTCCTGAACAAGGCCCCCGCCCAGGTGGTGGCCTCCGAGCAGGAGCGGGCGGCAAAGCTCAGGGAGCTGACGGCCCGCCTGAAGGAGCAGCTCGCGGGCATGCCGGCGTAATGCCAGCTGACAGAGAACGGAAACAGGGCGCCCCGCCGGTGTGCGGGGCGCCCTGGGCATTACTTTGATTTCGATGAGGCGCGCCTGCGCTTCGGTGCGGGCTTCGGGGGTTCCGGTTCCGGGGGGGTCTCCTCCGGGGCCGGGGGCTCGGACTCCAGGGCCAGCACAGGGTCCGGCGGGGAGTCGCTCTCGGGGATCTCCCCGGCAGGGGGCGCCGGCGGCGTCTGCTTCTTCCTGACGATGCCGTAGAGCTCGGCGATGCTGCGGACGTGGGCGGTCATGCCGTCCACTACGGACTTGGGACCCAGGATCTTGGCGTCCCTGCCGAAGGCGGCGATCCAGCCGTAGAACTGGGGGGAGACGATGATGGGGGCGGTGACGGTGAACGACTCCTCCCCCTCCGGCTCCACGTTGATGTCCCAGCCCAGCTGGTCCAGAACGGAGCCGACCAGGTGGCTGGAGAAGCGCATGGTGACGCTGGTCTCGGTGCCGGAGAACATGCCGAAGATCTTCCGGGAGTAGGTGCCGATGTCCCGGGAGTTCCAGACCTCTTCCCCCTCCCGGCGGGCATCCACCACCTCGGTGTGCTGCATCCGGTCCACCCGGTAGTGCTTGATGATCCCGGCCTCGCTGTCGTAGGCGACCATGTAGTAGCGCTCGCCGCTGTAGGTCAGAGCAAAGGGGCTGACCTCGTAGCGGGCGCCGCCCTTGCGCAGCACCATCTCCTTGTGCATGTCGTAGTTGAAGTACTGGAAGCTGACCTTCTGCTTCCGGCGGATGGCGTCGTCGATGGCCTGGACGCTGTAGTAGAAGTAGGGGTTGCTGGACTTGACCCGCCGGGAGCCGGCGATCTCGTGGAGCTCCTCCGCCTGGTAGCGGCTGCAGAAGCTGCACAGCTTGTCGATGAGCTCGTTGGTCTTGCCCTGGGTGAAGAGCCGGGACACCCCCACGCTCTCTGCCAGGAGACGCAGCTCTGCAAACTGGAAGGGACCGGGCTCGATGAAGTAGGCGGTGCGCCTGGCAGCCCCGACCGAGATGATGTTCTCCCCCAGGCTGCTCAGCGTCTTCAGACACCGGTAGACCGTCTTGCGGTCGCCGTCCAGTCCCTGGGAATTCAGGTAGGCAACGATCTGTGTGGTGGTGACGGGGTGCTCCTCATCGGAGTTTCGAATCAGAAACTCCCGTACAGTGAGGAATTTAAGGTAGAAGTGGTTGTCGGGAATCACTGCAGTCACGCTCCTCCTGTGTTGAGTTCCCGGAACGCAGGGTTCCGGGCGACGCAGGGGCAATTATACCAGCATGCGGGACAGATTGCAACAGGGTCATGGGATGCCCCGATGAGACACCTCCGGGGGCCGGGGGGATCTGTGCCGGAACGGGGACGGTTTCTGCACTGACAGCAGCGCCGGCACGGGCATGGCCTGCAGTCCAGGGGAATGCTGTACAGATACAGACCGGAATGGTATACTGGCAGTGGAACTGCAGGGAATGCGGATGCGGAGGAGGACCGGGGCATGGATATTCGGAAGCTTGCGGAGGACGTGCAGAGGGAGACGGAGAAGATCATCACGGGCAAGGGGGACCGGATCCGCCTTGTGCTCACTGCCGTACTGGCGGACGGGCATGTGCTCCTGGACGACCTGCCCGGGGTGGGGAAGACCACCCTGGTGAAGACCATCTCCATCGCCCTGGGCTGCCGGTACGGCCGCATCCAGTTTGTCCCCGATCTTCTTCCCGGGGACATCCTGGGGATGGAAGTTTTCAACCAGAAGACGGGGGACTTCGTGCTCCGCCAGGGACCTGTCATGACCAACCTGCTGCTGGCGGACGAGATCAACCGGGCCATACCCCGGACCCAGTCCGCGCTGCTGGAGGCCATGGAGGAGCGGCAGGTGACCATAGGGGGCGTGCAGTACCCCCTGCCCCGGCCCTTCCTTGTTCTGGCCACCCAGAACCCGGTGGAGGCGGAGAGCACCTTCCGCCTGCCGGCGGCCCAGATGGACCGCTTCCTGATCCGCACCAGCATGGGCTACCCCTCCCCGGAGGAGGAGCGGCAGATGCTGCGGAACCTGGGGGACGGGATCCCCTTCGACCGGGTGCAGGCGGTGACCTGCGCGGAGGAGCTGGTCCAGGCCCAGAAGGAGTGCGCGGCGGTCTATCTCTCCGACGGGGTGGCGGACTACATCATCGCCCTGGCGGACGGAACCAGGAAACATCCGGCTCTGGCCATGGGGGCCAGCCCCCGGGCGGTGCTGGGTCTCTGCCGGGCCTCCCGGGTGCATGCGGCCATGGAGGGACGCAGCTTTGTAACCCCGGACGACGTGAAGAGCCTGGTCCACCCTGTGCTGGAGCACCGGCTGATGCTGGAGGGGAATGTGCGCTTCTCCGGGGGCAGCGCAGCCGCCATACTGGACGAGGTGCTCGCCTCGGTGGACGCCTCCCCGGCTCTGGAGC
The DNA here is from genome assembly GCA_964471855.1 of uncultured Oscillospiraceae bacterium. GTDB lineage: Bacteria > Bacillota > Clostridia > Oscillospirales > Oscillospiraceae > Lawsonibacter. Next base: position 17,131 of record CAYYHY010000026.1, read on the forward strand.
GGGCGGCAAAGTGAAGGGCAGGCTCAGCACCAGCCGCTCCAGCACTCTGGCATCCCTGCCGGTGCTGGGGGCCTGCCTCCTGGGAGGGGTGCTGGCTGCCTTCTTCGGGTACCGGCCTCTGGCGGCCGTCCTCCTGTTCTTCTTCCTTCTGGCAGCCCTGGCCCGGCTCTGGGCCCATGCCAGCGCCGCAAAGCTGGAGGTCAGCGTCTCCTGTCCGAACACCGGCCTCTTTCCCGGGGATGGGGTGGAGACAGAGATCCAGGTAAGCAACGGCAAGTTCTTCCCCGTGGTGTGGCTGGAGGTGTTCTTCCCCCTCTCCCCCCGCCTGTGCCTGGTGCCGGAGGGGGCCAGGAAACCGGAGGACTGGGAGCTGCCGGAACTGGACCGGCAGGGGTATTCCACGGAGCTGGCGGGGGAGAAGCGCTTCTCCTTCCTCCTCTGGTATGAGACCATGCGCTTCCCCGTGCGGTGGACCGCAGAGCGGCGGGGGATATACCGGCTCTCCGGCTGGACCCTCCGTACAGGGGACGGATTCGGTCTGGTGCAGCTGGAGCGGCCGGCGGCGGAGCGGGGGATGGAGATTGCAGTCTACCCGAGGCTGATCCGGGTCTCTCCCGCTCTCTTCCTCCGGAATCTCTGGAATGCGGACACCGGGGCCCGGGGGGTCATGGAGGACACCACCGTCATCCGCTCCACCCGGGAATACATGAACGGGGATCCGGCCAGGCGCATCAACTGGCGGCTGGCCGCCCGGGGCCTTCCCCTGACTGTGAACGTGTACGAGGACATCCTGCCCAGGAGAATCCACTTCCTCTTTGACGGGGAGAGCTTCAGCGGCAGCAGGAAGCACCTGGAGGAGATGGAGGAGAGCCTGAGCATCCTGGCTTCCGAGCTGGTCCGGCTGGAGGAGGCCCGGGTCTCCTGCGGTCTGAGCTTGAGCCGGGACCGGCGGGGCAGGACGGTGAGCCTCTTCGCTGCGGACACCGGCCGGATGCTGAGAGCCCTTGCGGGCTATGACCCCGCACCCGATGTGCACCCGGAGAACGACGAGACCCAGGTGACAGACCAGGAGCCTGTGTTTGCCGAGGCCCCGGTGCTGGAGTCCTCGGGGAGGACGGGCCGCTTCTTCTACATTGCATACAGTACGGAGCAGCTGACCGGCCGATCCCTGCTGCGGAAGCTGGACCCCGCCATGACCACGCTGCTGGTCTTCCGGGAGCCGGACTGTCCCTTCGGTCCCTTTGAAACCGTGGGACTGCAGAGCCTGAAGGAGGGGACAGCGGATGGATGAGAACAGAACCTTCCCCGCACTGGCCCTCCAGTTCGCCCTGGGCTGCGGCATGTGTACGGTGCTGGCCGCCTGGTCCTCCCCGCCGCCGGAGACCGCCCTGCTCTATCCGGGTCTGATCCTGGTCTTCCCGCCCCTCCTGTACGGAATCTGCCGGCTCTTTCTCCGCAGGAGCCGCACCCTGCGCAGCCTGACGGTTCTCTGTGTGCTGCTGGGCGGGGGTTCCTTCCTCGCTCTGCTCCATTTCAGCACAGGGCTGTCCGCTGCAGAGGTTATGTTTCTGGCATTCTTCTGCCTCTGGTATTCGGTGCAGGGGGCGCAGTACGCCCTGAAGCCTCCGGTGCTGCGGAACATCCTGGTGTTCGCAGACATCAGCATCCTGGCTCTGGTGGTGTTCATCGGCATCTCCGCCGCTGCAGATCTGCCCCTTGTCCATGCCGCCCCCCTGGCTGCGGGCTGCGCCGCCTCCATGGTGGCCCTTGTTACGGAGCGGATTGGCAGGAGGATGGGACCCCGGGAGTGGATTCTGGTGCTGCTGGCCTTCGGTGCCCTGACAGGAGCGGTGTGGGTTCTTGTCAGCTTTGCCGCCGCCCCGGCCGGCGGCCTGCTGGTGTCCCTCTGGAATGCGGCTGTCTCCCTGGCGGGGAAGATCCTCCAGGCCGCCGGGGCCTTCCTGAAATGGCTCATCTCCCTGATTCCCGGATCTTCCGCTTCCGTTCCGGAGGCTGAATTCCCTGAGCGTCCCCGGGAACCCCTGGTCATGCCGGAGAGCGGGCAGCTCAGCGGTCTGCTGGGGAAAGTCCTGCTGACTCTTCTGCTGCTGACGGTCCTTTTGACGGTGCTGGCCCTGCTGGGCCGGGTGGTGATCGGCGGAATCAGGAAAACACAGCCTGCAGGACAGGTGAAACGGGAGCGGGTCTCCGTGGGGGAGGCTCTGAAGCGGCTGTGGTCGGGTCTGAAGCACAGCGTCTCTCTTCGCCTGTGGCTGATGCGGGAGAAGGACACACCCGCCGGACTGTACCTGTATCTGGAACATGCCCTCAGAAGAAAGTACGACGGAAGACGCAGGGAGGAGACCCCCAGGGAGTTTCTTGCACGTCTTGCCGGCATCTGCGGGGACCCGGAGCTTCGTGATGCCCTGACGTCCCTGATTCCTGCAGTGGAGGAGGCTCTGTTTGGTCCTTCCCCGGAGCGGAAAACGCTGCCGGAGGGAAGACGCATCCGCAGAGGCGTCCGGTCAGCTGTGCGGCGGCAGACCGCCGGGAGGATCCGGGAGAATATCAGGAACCTGGTCCGGGTGAGAAAGCCGGGACGCGGGAAGAGCCTCAGCGCAAAGGCGTCCTGACTCTGGAAGCTGCAGCAGCAGGTCCGCGGATGATTCCATGGGGATCCCATCTGGCTGCGGGAGATTCAGGGAGAAGAAGGAATCAGCAGGTGCGGGAGTTTCAGGGACAGAACGGGGCGCAGGCAGGTGAGTACACAACTCGGCATTGTCCGCTGTTTATGCTCGCCTGCCAAAAACCGGCTCAAAAAGTTCGCTGTTCAGCCGAAAACAGGCAAAATACTTCATCTCTGTGACTGCTCTGCTTTTGAGAGTGGACAGCCGAAGTTATGCATGCGGCTGATCCGGAAGGGAATACGCCGTCAGCTGTCATCGTATCAGGAAGAAAAGGATGTCTGTCATGCCAGAAAACAGCAAGTTTACCAGCGAGCAGATTGAGTATCTGAGAGTTTCGCCGCATGTGGTCAGCGTAACAGAGACCACTGTGAACTTCACGCCGGAGTTCAGGAAACTCTTCTATGAGCAGCTGCACAGCGGCAGGAAACCCGAGGTGATTTTTGCCTTATGCGGCATCGATCCCGAGGTTCTGGGTCCCGGACGTATCCGCGGATTCATACAGAGCGTCGAAGCGCAGGCAGCAGAAGAGAAAGGATTCAGCGACCTGGGCGGCAAATCTGATACAGAGAGGGAATCCACATCTTCAGAGCACAGCACCGAGGCGGACAGCATGGATCTTGACGCTTTAATAAAGGAAAACAATGAGCTGAAAAGGGAAATCTTCTTTTTAAAAGAGCAAATAAAACTTATATTAAAAACATACGCAGATGGTCTGAACATGTGAATATATCACAGGACAGAAATCCGCCGGCGACTGGCGGCAAAAATCATCAGTGGCAGATGCAGGTCCGCAGGTACTTCTGTGAGGAACCCTCCAGGGAGCTGGCAG
>CAYYHY010000027.1:0-19822 GCA_964471855.1 uncultured Oscillospiraceae bacterium
TGCGCTTGACGTCCAGACCGGCGATGCGGCCGGCGTCCTTGGTGGCCTGGCGCTGTGCGTCGGTGAAGTATGCGGGAACGGTAATGACAGCCTCAGTGACCGTGCTGCCCAGATAGGCCTCTGCATCAGCCTTCAGCTTCTGCAGGATCATGGCGCTGATCTCCTGGGGGGTGTAGCGGTGGTTGTCGATGCTGACCTTGTAGTTGGAGCCCATCTCACGCTTGATGGAGGAGACGGTGCGGTCCGGGTTGGTGATGGCCTGACGCTTTGCTACCTGACCCACCATGCGCTGGCCGTCCTTGGAGAAGGCCACGACGGAGGGGGTGGTGCGGTTGCCTTCTGCGTTGGGGATGACGACTGCTTCGCCGCCCTCCATGACGGATACGCAGGAGTTTGTAGTGCCGAGGTCGATGCCGATGATTTTAGCCATTGTGAATTCCTCCAATATAGAAAGTATTGTTATTTAACGGATCTGAATCCGGGCGGTCTGCGCCCGGGTGAAAGTCTTCGCGGCGGACCGCTCAGACAACCGCAGCTGCGATCAGCTGGGACACAGCTGCGAGGAAGAAGAGAATGAGAGAGGAGAGAAACATGGCCGCCGCAGCCGGGTTTGCTGCAATTCTGCAGATGGCGCGGGGCGGGTTCTATGGATCTGACCTCCTTGTTACATGTCCGGAACTTCAGTTGGCCACCTTGACCATGGCGCAGCGGACAACTCTGTCGCCGCATTTGAAGCCCGTCTGGAAAACATCTGCCACTGTGTTCTCCCCCAGGGACTCGTCATCCACGTGCATCACGGCGTTGTGGAGGAGGGGGTCGAAGGGCTGGCCCAGAGCGGGGATCTCGGTGATGCCCAGTCCGGCAAACACCTCTTTCAGCAGGTCCATGGTGGTCTCCACCCCTTTGCGGAAGTCCGCGTCTGCGGTCTCCACTTTCAGGGCCCGCTCCAGGTTGTCGTAGACGGGGAGAAACTCCGCGGCGGTGTCCGACCGCACCATGCTGCCCAGCTGCTCCTTCTCTCTGGACGTGCGGCTGCGGTAGTTTGAGTACTCGGCATCCAGCCGCTGGTACTGATCATTCAGCAGGACCAGTTTCTCTTTGAGAGCTTCAGTCTCAGGGTCAGGGACCTGAGCTTCCGCCTCCGGCGGGATCTGCTGCTCCGCCTCGGGAGGTATCCCCCCCGGAGCCTGCTGCTCCTGGCCTGCCGCCGGGGCGCCGGTATCTTTTGTGCTCATTTCGGCACGCTCCTTTCAGAGGGGTCAGGAGGCTGGGCTTCGATGGCGTTCAGCCGGATGAGCACATCTCTCAGCTGAGTTCTGGTCATCTCCACGCCCTTCCGGAAGGCTTTGTCTTCCGTCTCCTTCTCCAGCGCCTTTTCCAGGCTCTCCAGAACGGGTATGAATTTTGCCGCTGTTTCCTTCTTTACGGAACTTTGCAGGGACTCCTTGTCCCTGGCGCTGCGCTTGCGGTAGTTGTCGTATTCAGCGGCCCTCCGCAGGAGCTGGTCCTGCTTCTGCACCAGCTGGACCGCAAGGGTCTCAGCCTCGCTGAGAGGGGGCGCCTCCGGCTTCGGTTCTTCCGGAGCTTCGGGTCCGGCAGCCTCTTCCGGCTTTTCCGGTGCCGGCTGCTCCGCCTCCGGGGCGGATTCTTCCGGGACCGGCTGTTCCTGCTCCTCTTCGGGAGCCCGTGTACTGGTATCACTGGTGTTCACTTCAGGATGCTCCTTTTAGCTGAACAGGACTGCCTGGGCTACCTGTCCGTCCTGTCCTCTCCGCTGTCCTCGCCCGGGGGAAGCTCCCCCTTGCCGAACATGCGGGTCAGACTGTCTGCAAAGTAGGAGAGGCGGGCGGTCACCTTGGCGTAGTCCATGCGGGTGGGACCAACCACCCCGATGACGCCCCGCATGTTGTCTCCGATGTCATAGCTGGCCATGACGACGCTGGTGTCCTTCAGGGCCTCGCTCACGTTCTCCGGACCGATCAGCACATCCATCCGCTTGCCGTCGGAGAGCGTGGCGGGGAGCTTGGAGGTGTCACCCTCCTCGGACAGGTAGGCCATGATGGGCCGGGCCTTCTCCAGGCTGCTGTACTCCGGGTGCTCCAGCAGATGGGTGATGCCGGAGGTGGTGACCTTCTTCTGACCCTGCTCCTGCAGCACCTCCACTGCAAACTCCACCACAAGGGAGATGAGGCGGAAGGCGCCGGGGGCGGTGCGGGTCTCCATCCGGTCCAGAGTTTCCTGCATCTTGTCCTCCGGCAGCCCCACGAAGGAGCTGTTGAGGACGGCGGACAGGAGCTGGAGCTGGGTGTCCGTGACGCTCTCCGGCATGCGGATGAGCCGGTTGCGGACCACATCGCCGTCCGTCATGACAACTGCGATGAATGCGTTCTGCTCCACCATCAGGATGTCATAGCGCTTGACCGTGGCCCGGGACTTGGCGGCAGCCACTGTAAACACGGGGTAGTCGGAGATCTGGGAGAGGACCTTTCCGGCCCGGTCGATGACCCGGTCCAGCTCCTCCATCTTCAGGTCCAGAGCCCGGTTGATGCGCTCCGTCTCCTGGAGGGTGAGCTGCTGGCGGCCCATCAGCTCGTTCACATAGAGCCGGTAGCCCGCCGCGGAGGGGATCCGTCCGGCGGAGGTGTGGGGCTGTTCCAGAAGCCCCATCTCCGTCAGGTCCGCCATCTCGTTGCGGATGGTGGCGGTGGAGACCTCCAGCCCGGAGGCCTGGACCACGGCCTTGGAGCCCACAGGCTCCGCAGTCTGTATGTAAGTCTCTACAATGGCACGGAGGATCCGTTTCTTTCGCTCTGTAAGTTCCATGAGGGACCTCCGTTCCATCTGATTTCCTGTTAGCACTCCTCATCCCTGAGTGCTAACGATAAGATACCACCAGCCCGGAAAAATGTCAATAGGGAGATTGTGAATTATTTTTGAACATTTCAGGCCGCGAAATTTTGCAGACCGACGGCTGCCGCTGCTAAAATCACGGCCGGTTTTGCCGCCGGGCGGCGCTGCTGTCAGCGGGGGGAGGGGCAGGGGAAGAAAGCAGCAGCACGGACCCGGAGGAGGGCGCCGTGCTGCATGGCAGAAGCTGTTCAGATTTCGGTATTGTCCAGCCCGAACTCCCGGCGGAAGGAGAAGGCGATCCCCCGGTGGACCATCCGGCTCAGGGGGTGGTCCACTGCGCAGAAGCCGTGGGTGACCCGGGGCACTGTCATGATTTCGCAGGGCACGCCGCACTCCAGCAGGCGCATGGCATAGCGCAGACCCTCGTCCCGGAGGGGGTCGTATTCCGCCGTGATCACGGCGTGGGGTCCCAGCCCCCGGAGATCCCGGCAGCGTCCGGGAACAGCATAGCAGGAGGGACTGTCCCCGCTGTTCAGCCCGGCATACTGGACGAAGCCCAGTTCCCGGTAGGGCACATTCCAGCCCCCCAGGTTTCCGAACTGCACCATGGAGAAGGTCCGCTCGTTGTCGATGACAGGGCAGTTGAGGACGGTCAGGGAGGGGGCAGGGGCGCCCTCATCCCGGAGGTACAGGGCGAGGCCGGCGCAGAGACAGCCCCCGGCGCTGGTGCCGTGCAGACCGATGCGGTCCGGGTCGCCCCCCAGTTCGGCGGCGTGCTCCCGCATCCACAGGTATGCGGTGCGGCAGTCCAGCAGGGGTTCCGGGAAGCGGACGGTCTCGTCCGTGAGCCGGTACTCGACGGAAGCCAGGATGCAGCCGGTGAGACGGGCCAGGGTGATGCACCGCTGGCAGTCGATGTCCAGGCTTCCTTTGATGAACCCCCCTCCGTGGACATCCAGGATCACGGGGGCGTTTTCCAGCACTCCTGCGGAGCGGAATATCCGGAGCTTCAGGGTCTGGCCGCTGCGGGTCCCGGGGATGAGGAGGTCCTCCATGGTGTCCCCCTCCTCCAGGGTGAAGGCCCGGATGACCTTCTGCAGGTCCGCCGTGCCGAGGGTGCCGCCGGCATCGGTCCGGAGGGTCATCTGCACGTGGTCCTCATAGCCCGGGCAGGGGAACAGTTCAGTGCTGCTTACGCGCATGTCGGAGTCCCTCCCTGTCATTTCTGTTTCCGGTCAGCCGCTTTGTCCAGCCTGGCGTTCCGGAAGTAGATCAGGATGCCGCAGGTGAGCATGAAGAAGTTGAGTACGTAGAAGAACATGACGTACCACTTGACTGCGTCGGTCCAGACCACGGCGGTGTGGGCGACATGGATGCTGTACCAGATGGTGATCAGCTTGCCGCTGATGGCAAAGATGTAGCCGACCCAGATCAGCACGTAGAAGGGGAGGCTCATTCCCTTCGCGGTGCGGGACCGCCAGGCCTTGATCAGATTCAGCGGCCAGGAGAGACCGAAGCACAGCACCATCAGCATCTCCATTATGCTTGCAGCAGTCAGCACAGGGCATTCCTCATTTCTGTTGTGAGATTGTTCTGTTTCAAAGGATAGCAGATGCAGGACCTGACTGCAATACCTTCAGCGGCCGGGTACAGTGACGAACTGGAATACTGCTCCCCGGTGCCGTCGCTGCCAGGAGGGAAGAATCAGGAATGCCCCTGCATCAAACGGGCAGGGGCATGCAGGCAGGTCAGTCGCGGGTGTCCTGCGGCAGACCGTAGAAGTCCAGCACGAAGTTCCAGAAGTCCAGGGCGGTCTCCGACAGCAGAAGCCTCTTGCGCCGCATCAGGTATACGGAGCGGGAGGGGTTCATCCCCTCCAGACGGAAGGCGCGGATCTCCGGATGCAGCTTCTTTGCGGCATCGACACAGCACTCCGGGAGGATGGAGACGGCCCGCCCTGCGCCGATCATGTCCAGCTTGAACATGTGGTCATTGGTCTGGAAGGCAACGGACGGGTAGAAGCCCGCTGCGGAGCAGAGGGTGAAGGTGATGTCCGAGTACAGGGGGCTGGAGTCCATCATGCTGATGAAGCCGGCGTCCTTCAGGGAGGAGAGGGGGATGGAGGTGCAGTCCTCGGGATACTGGCGGAACCTGCTGGAGACCACAGCGACAAACTCCTCCTGGAACAGTTCCTGGGCAACCCAGTTGTCGTGCTCGAGGAAGGAGGCGCTCTCTGAGCCGGAGCAGAGAAGGAAGTCGTCGTCGTCCCGGGGCATGGCGGTCCTGTCCGGATGGCGGCTGACATGGAACTGCACGCCGGGATTGAGGAAATGGTAGTCGGCCGCCACATCGGAGAGGATGCCGGCGTAGGCGTGGCAGGTGATGCAGATTCTGCCCATGGTGTCGTACATGGACTGCCTGGTTGAATAAAGACCCCGCTCCAGCACTTCCAGGGCCCGGGCGGCGTACAGGGAGAAGTTCTTCCCGTATTCATTGAGGGTGATGCGGTTGCCGTGGCGGTCGAACAGGGGCACGCCCACCTCGCTCTCCAGCCTGGAGATGATCTTGCTCAGGGCCGACTGGGAGATGTTCAGCAGGTCCGCCGCCCTGGACATGCTGCCCTGCTTCACCAGGGTCAGGAAGTATTCCAGCTGCCTGGAATCCATGTGCCGGCACGCTCCTTTCAAGTATTCCGTTTCGTAATAGTACCACGCCGGAGACAGCCTTGCAAGGAAATCTGGCGGTCCGTATACTGAGGTCACAATCTGACAAGGAGGCCGCCGCACATGAACACCCATCTGATTTTCACCCTGATAGCCTTCTTCTTCGTTGCCTTCGCCCTGCTGACCAACAAGATTGCGCCGTCCGTGGCCTGCGGACTGTCCATCGCCTTTCTGTGGATCACGGGGGTTGTCACGGAGCAGGAGGTCTTCGCCAACTTTATCAGCAGCAACATCATCGTCATGATCGGGATGATGGTCGTCATCGCCGCTCTGCTGAAGACCAGCATTCTGTCCCACATTGCGGGTCTGATCCGCAGGTCAAAGGGGAACAGCGTGCAGACGCTTCTGCTGGTGGGGATGGTCATTCCCTTCATCCTCGGTCACTTCATCGGCGGCGTAACCGCCATGATCACTGTGCTGCCCCTGCTCATGGCCCTGGCGGATGAGATGGACATCTCTCCCACCGTCGTTGTCATGCCGGCCTCCGTGGGTGCCCAGGCCGGGCTGCTGTGCCTGCCCATCGGCGGCGGAGCCACCCAGTATCTGATGCTCAACCAGATGGCGGAGAACGTGGGGGTTTCGGAGCGGTTCGGCTTCTGGGACCTCTGCATCACCCGCCTCCCCGGAACCATCGCCGTCATGGCCTTCGTTGTGTTCTTCGGCTACAAGCTGCTGCCGCAGCGCGGCCTGGGCAATACCGAAGCCCTGGAGAACCGGCCGGATGTCCTGAAGAAGTCCACGCTGCCCCCCTGGAAGGAGGCCGCCGCATACATTATCTTCTTCGGCTCCCTGGTCCTGATGATCTTCTCCCGCCAGCTGAACCTCTCCATGTCCCTGATCTCCACCGTAGCTGCCCTGCTCACCGTCCTGCTGGGAATCCTGGACGAGCGGGAGATGTACCGTTCCGTCAACTGGCCCCTGGTCTTCATGATGTCCTACATCCTCGCCATGTCCACCGCCCTGAACAACAGCGGGGCCGGCGACCTTCTGGCCAGCGCTTTCAAGGGTGTGTTCGGCATCGGCAATGTCGCCGTCATCTCCGCCATTGTGTTCCTCGTCTGCGCAGCCCTGACCCAGGTCATGGACAACACCGCGCTTGTGAACATCCTGGCCCCCATCGCCATGATCGCCTGCAAGCAGAACGGCGTGAGCATGCTGCCGGTTGTCTGCGCCATCCGCGCCTCCACCCTGATCTCCTTCTGCACCCCGCTGGCCTCCCCCAGTTCCCTCATGGCCTACAATCTGGGCGGCTACACCATGAAGGAGATGCTGAAGTTCAACATTCCCTGCGTCCTGATCTCTGCAGTCATCTCCATCATCTGGATACCCATCTACTTTTCGTTTTTCGGCGGCTGAAAGGAGAACTGAACAATGGAACCTGTCTTCACTGCGCAGAAGCTCTTTGATGACTACTTCTTCATTGGCCACCAGAAAGAGGGCTTCCACATCCTCAGGACCAGTGCCGGTCTGGTGCTCTTCGACTCCATGGATATCCCGGATGCCGACGAGAAGTACCTGATCCCCGGGCTGAAGCAGCTGGGACTGGAGAACGAGCCCGTCAGAACCCTGTTTCTGACCCACGGCCACTTTGACCACTACCTGGGGGCGGAGCATGTGCGGCAGCGCACCGGCTGCGACGTCGCCCTCAGCCGGGAGGACTGCATCTTCATGGTCTCCTCCCTGGACAACCGGAACAAGAATCCGCTGTTCCCCCGCATCACCATGCTGGTCAGCGAGGGGGACGAGATCTCCTTCGGCAGCCACACGGTCCACGTCATGGAGGCCCCCGGCCACACCCCGGGATGCCTGAACTACGTGTTCCCTGTCCACCACGGCGGGGAGGAGCACAGAGCCGTGATGTTCGGTGGATTCGGCGTCTTCGGACCGGGCCAGTACCCCGAAACCGACTACCCCTTCTCTGTCACATATGCAGTGGAGCAGGCCTTCACCTTTGCCTCCACCTGCGTCAAAACCTGGGAGTACTGCAAGGAACACCATGTGGACATATACGTCAATCCCCACCCCCACCTCTGCAGGCTTCTGGAACTGGCCGCTGAGAACGAGGGACGGGGTCCCGGCGAGCCGAACGCCATTGTAATCGGGGAAGAGGGGGTGCGCCGGTGGCTGGTCGACCGCTTCGACGACTGCCTCCGCTCCGCCCTGAAGTTCAGCGACATCCGCAGGGAGTACAGCCCGGAGACGCAGGGCTCTTGAGACGGGTGCCCGGACGGGCCTCCTGGATCCATCTTCATCATTCTGCAGACACCGCTCCGGTCTTTGTGCCGGAGCGGCTTTCGTCTCTTCAGCCGCAGGAAGGGAAGAAGACGGCTCTGCTGCAGACCCCTCAGACTGATGACACAGCAGCCGGGCTGTGGTATTATAGGGGACAGAAAACGGAACCGGCCGGGAGGTGGCCGGGACAGCAGGAAGGAGAGATGCCTGACATGGACAGCAGGCTGCAGGCGGTAAAGATCTTTGACGATTTCTTTTACGCAGGACACGAGACGGAGGGATTCCACATCCTCAGGACCTCGGAGGGGCTTGTGCTCTTTGATGCCATGGCCGACGTGAACGGGGATGAGGAGTATCTGATCCCCGGCCTGAAAGAGCTGGGACTGGACCAGGAGAAGATCCTGATGCTGTTCATCACCCACGGTCACTTTGACCACTACCTGGGGGCGGAACATGTGCGCAGGCGCACCGGCTGCGAGGTGGCTCTGAGCGGAGAGGACTGCATCTTCATGGTCAGCTCCTTCGACAACCGGGACAAGGATCCCCTGGTGCCCCGCATCACCCGTGTCCTGAAGGACGGGGAGGACTTTGTCTTCGGGGACCATGGGGTGCATGTGATGGCGGCCCCCGGCCACACCCCGGGATGCCTCAACTTCTTCTTCCCCGTGCACCACGGCGCCGAGGAGCACACGGTCCTCCTGTTCGGCGGCTACGGCATCTTCGGTCCCGGCAGGTACCCGGGAGGGGAGTACCCTCTGCCGGCCTCCTATGCGGTGGAGCAGGCCCTGACCTTCGCCTCCGCCTGTGTGAAGACCTGGGAGTACTGCAGGGAACACCATGTGGACGTCTGCCTCAATCCCCATCCCCACCTCTGCCGGCTGCTGGAACTGGTGAAGGAGAACGAGGGGCGGGGACCCGGCGAGCCCAATGCGGTGGTCATCGGTCTGGAGGGCGTGCGGCAGTGGCTGGCAGACCGCTTTGACGCCTGCATGGAATCTGCAGAGGCGTTCACCGACATCCGGAAGCCCCTGGCCTGACTGTCCTGCAGCGGCCGGCGCAGGCAGGAGCATGTCCTCTTCCCCTGAACACAGACGCCAGTCCTTCAGCAGATGCTTCGGCAGTCCGCCGCCGGCAGACAGATGTCTGTCAGCGGCGTTTTGCAGCCGGACGGCTTCCCACGGGGGGCGTTTCGTGGTATCATGGCGGAAAACTGACAGGAAGAGGAGATGCGGCAGTGGCAGAACAGAGCTTTGCGGAGGCCTGCCTCCGGTACGGCATGACAGAGGACTTCTTCCGCCTGTTCGGAGAACTGGCCCGGATTCCACGGAAGTCCGGCAGCGAGAAGGCGGTCAGCGACTGGTGTGCCGCCTTCGCCCGGGATCACGGACTGAGGCATGTGCAGGACGGCATGCACAACATCGTTATTTATAAGGAGGGAACCCCCGGCAGGGAGGACCACCCTCCGGTCATTCTCCAGGGTCACCTGGACATGGTGTGCGACCACGAACCCGGGGCCCGGGACCCGGCCGCCTGGGGAGTGGACGTGCACACGGACGGCCGCTGGCTGCGGGGCGAGGGCACAACTCTGGGAGCGGACAACGGAATCGCCGTGGCCTTCTGCCTGTCCATTCTTGCGGCGCAGGACATCCCCCACCCTCCCCTGGAGGTGCTGCTGACCGTCAGCGAGGAGATCGGACTGCTGGGGGCGGCCGGGATCGACCCGTCGCTTCTGAAGGGCAGGACCCTGATCAACCTGGACTCGGAGGAGGAGGGAATCCTCACCGCCGGCTGTGCAGGGGGATCCCGTCTGGACATGGAGGTTCCCTTTGTCCGGGAGCCGGCGCAGGGAACCCTCTGCCGCATCACGGCGGAGGGACTGCAGGGAGGCCATTCCGGAGTCCTGATCCACACCGGGCGGGGCAACGCCCTGAAGATCCTGGGGCGTGTCCTGGCACAGCTCGAAAAGGAAGTTCCCGTCCAGCTGGTGTCCATGGAGGGCGGAAAGATGGACAACGCCATCCCCAGGAAGGGGACGGCGGAGATCCTTGTCCCGGCCGGCTGTGCCGCAGCGGCGGGAGACGCTGTCCGCAGGGTGGAAGCTGCGCTGAAGCAGGAACTGGCCAGGACGGACCCGGATGTGACACTGTCCTTTGAGGAGCTGGGGACGGAGACCGTACAGGCCCTTCCCCGGAAGCTCTCCTCCGATTTCACTGCCTGGCTGGACGCCATTCCCAACGGGGTGCAGTCCTGGGTCACCTCTCTGCCGGACATGCCGGAGACATCCCTGAACCTGGGGGTTATCCGCACCCGGGAGGATGCTCTGGAACTCCACATCTCCACCCGCAGCTGCGTCCGGGGCGCCTGCACGGAGCTGACGGACAGACTGCAGAAGATGGCGGAGCCCCTGCATGCCCGCTCAGTGACCGGCGGTTCCTACCCGCCCTGGGAGTACACCCCGGACACCCCCCTCCAGAAGCTCTGCGCCTCGGTTTACCGGGAACAGACGGGGAAGGAGCTCCAGATTGAAGTGATCCATGCGGGGCTGGAGTGCGGCATCCTGTGCGACAGGCTGCCGGGGCTGGACGCGGTCTCCTTCGGACCGGATCTGGAGGATGTGCATACCGTCCGGGAGCGGATGGATGTGTCCTCCGCCAGGCGCACCTGGAAATTCCTGCTGGGCATTCTGGCCCGGCTGTAGAAGAACAGAGCATGGAAAAGCTCCTCCGGAGACAGGTCCGGGGGAGCTTCTCTGTACAGTGCCGGGAATCAGAGGAGGATGGCGCCTCTGTCGGCGGAGGAGACCATCTTTGCATACCTTGCCAGGTAGCCGGTCTTGATCTTGGGTTCGGGGCAGACCCAGGCGGCCCTGCGGGCGGCCAGGACATCCTCGTCCACCTTCAGCTCGATGGTCTTGGCGGGAATGTTGATGGAGATCAGGTCCCCCTCTTCCACCAGACCGATGGCACCGCCGGAGGCGGCCTCGGGGGAGACATGGCCGATGGAGGCGCCGCGGGTGGCGCCGGAGAAGCGGCCGTCGGTGATCAGGGCCACATCTTTGTCCAGTCCCATGCCGGCAATGGCGGAGGTGGGATTGAGCATCTCCCGCATGCCGGGACCGCCTTTTGGACCCTCGTAGCGGATCACGACCACGTCGCCGGCGACGATCTCACCGGCATAGATGGCCTTGATGGCGTCCTCTTCCGAGTCGAAGACCCGGGCGGGGCCCTCATGGACCATCATCTCAGGGGCGACGGCAGACTGCTTGACGACGCAGCCGTCGGGGGCCAGGTTGCCCTTCAGCACGGCAATGCCGCCGGTCTCGGAGAAGGGATTGTCTATGGGCCGGATGATCTCCGGGTTGCGGTTGACTACGCCCTCCAGGTTCTCTGCAACAGTTCTGCCGGTGCAGGTGATGAGGGAGGTGTCCAGCAGATCCTTCTTCGTCAGTTCCTTCATGACAGCGTATACGCCGCCGGCCAGTTCCAGGTCCTCCATGTAGGTGAATCCCGCAGGGGCCAGATGGCACAGGTTGGGGGTTCTGGAGGAGATCTCGTTGGCCATGTCGAAGGAGATCTCTATGCCGCACTCGTGGGCGATGGCGGGAAGATGGAGCATGGTGTTGGTGGAGCAGCCCAGGGCCATGTCCACGGTCTCCGCATTGTGGAAGGCGGCGGGGGTCATGATGTCTCTGGGGCGGATATCCTTTTTCACGAGCTCCATGATCTGCATGCCGGCGTGCTTGGCCAGGCGCAGGCGGGCGGAGTGGACGGCGGGGATGGTGCCGTTGCCCCGCAGGGCCATGCCGATGGCCTCGGTGAGGCAGTTCATGGAGTTGGCTGTATACATGCCGGAGCAGGAGCCGCAGGTGGGGCATGCGTTGTTCTCGTACTCCTCTACGCCGGCCTCGTCCAGCTTCCCTGCGTAGTAGGCGCCTACCGCTTCAAACATGTGGCTGAGGCAGGTGCGGCGGCCGTCATTCATGGTGCCGGCCAGCATGGGTCCGCCGGAGACGAAGATGGTGGGCACGTTGATCCGGGCCGCTGCCATCAGCAGGCCGGGTACGTTCTTGTCGCAGTTGGGGATCATGACCAGTCCGTCAAACTGGTGGGCCACGGCCATGGCCTCGGTGGAGTCGGCAATCAGGTCCCGGGTGACCAGGGAGTACTTCATGCCCACATGCCCCATGGCGATGCCGTCACAGACCGCAATGGCGGGGAACTCCACGGGGGTGCCTCCGGCAGCCCGGATGCCGGCCTTGACAGCGTCGGCGATCTTGTCCAGGTTCATGTGGCCGGGAACAATCTCGTTGAAGGAGCTGACCACGCCGATCAGGGGGCGCTCCAGTTCCTCCTTGGTAAAGCCCAGTGCGTAGAGCAGAGAGCGGTTGGGCGCAGCAGGGATGCCTTTCTTGACCGCATCAGAGCGCATGCGTATAACCTCCTTGAAATCTGTGCAGGGTCAGAGTTGTCTGACTGCTCCTGCGTTGTCTGACCAATATACTAATGCCTGGGACTCTGCCTGTCAAGAGGAATTAACGGGGAAGGGAACCGGGTCAGAAACTGCAGCAGAAGTTCCGGAAACAGCCAGAAAAGGCGAGTTCAAGGTCCGCTGTCAGGGAAAGAGAATGGAGCAGGTCCGGAATGAAACGTGCAGAAAAACGGGGCGGCATGCACGCTGGAGCGGAAAGTCTTGACAGACGGTTTGAGTAAATGGTAGAATCGTGTTTACTCAAACAGGAACAGAAGGGGGAGTCCGCCGTGGCGCAGCAGAAGCAGGATGAGGGGGAGATCCGGGTACGGACGGTCCGGAGCACCAGACCCAACGGCGACATCTATGTGATGGAGCGCAGGACCCGCTACGACCCGGAGAAGAAGTACAACCAGGTGCTCTCCTCCAGGGTGATTGGCATCATTCCCCGGGGCTCCACCGAGATGATTCCGGCAGGTCACACCAGGAAAAGTCCGGAGAGGACGCCGGCGCCGGAGACCCCGCCGGTCCCTGCGGTGCAGACAGGAAGCGGCGGAGAGAGAACCAGCCTGGCCCAGCGCACGGCGGAGCAGCTGTACAGCCAGATTGCGGCGGAGAAGCGCTACAGGCCGGGGGACAAGCTGCCCAACGAGATGGAGCTGTCCCGGGAGTTCGGGGTCAGCAGGGCTACCCTGCGGGAGGCTGTCCGGGACCTGACGCTGCAGGGGATCCTGGAGGTCCGCCGGGGCAGAGGGACATATGTAGCTGAGAGAGCCGTGACAGACGCCGGCTTCTCCCGCCTGGAGCGGATCCGGGGTCAGCTGCGGGATCTCTTTGAGCTCCGATCCATCTTCGAACCTGCCGCCGCCTCCCTGGCCTGCATCCGCGCTTCCGAGGCGGAGCTGGAGGAGATCCTCCGCTGCGGGGAGGAGGCGGAGAAGTGCATCCAGTCAGGGGAGGACCGCTCTGCGGCGGACCGGGCCTTTCACAACGCCATTGTCAGGGCCGCCCACAACGAGTACATGCTCCAGCTGCTCCCTGTCATTGACAGGGCTGTAGATACGGCCATAGGGGACGGCGGGCACCGGGAGGAACTGGCCCGTTCGACTCTCCACGACCACGCCATGCTCATGGAGTTTATCCGCCGCAGAGATGCGGAGGGGGCCGGTCACGCCATGGCCATCCACATGCGCCATGCCATGGACGAGATGGGACTGGAAACCTGAGGGGAAGAGGAATCTCCGGGGTGCCGTCTGCCCTGCCGGATGTACACGGGAATGCGGAAGAACTGCTGTTCCCCTGTACAGACAGATGAAGCATGAAGACCGGGGGGCATGCCCTGCAGCGGCGGGCTGGATGCACATTTCTGCATTCAGATCCGCCGTTTTTTTCGTGCAGATCGTGCACCCCGATGACGTTCCGCACGGGCTGCCGCGTATTGACGCCGGGGAGCGGCAAGAGTACAATTGCGGGTGTTTTTTGCATTCCCAAACCTGCAATTCGGAGGGAGAGAACCATGGCGGTTAAGTACATATTCGTCACCGGCGGTGTGGTCTCCGGCCTGGGCAAAGGGATAACGGCAGCATCCCTTGGCCGCCTGCTGAAGCAGAGGGGGCTGCGGGTCAAGGTCCAGAAGCTGGACCCCTACCTCAACGTGGACCCGGGCACCATGTCTCCGTACCAGCACGGGGAGGTATTCGTCACAGACGACGGAGCAGAGACCGACCTGGACCTGGGCCACTACGAGCGCTTCATTGATGAGAATCTGACCATCAATTCCTCTGTCTCCGCCGGCAAGGTATACTGGAACGTTCTCAACCGGGAGCGGGCAGGGGATTTCCTGGGGGGCACAGTCCAGATCATTCCCCACATTACCAACGAGATCAAGCGCAACATCTACTCCCTGGATACCCCGGACACAGATGTGGCCATCGTGGAGATCGGCGGCACCGTGGGCGACATTGAATCCCAGCCCTTCCTGGAGTCCATCCGTCAGGTGGCGGCGGAGCGCGGCCGCCACAACGTGATGTTCATCCATGTCTCTCTGATCGTATCCATACCCGGCACAGGGGAACTGAAGAGCAAGCCCACCCAGCACTCCGCCAAGGAGCTCCTCAGCCTGGGCATCCAGCCGGATGTCATCATGTGCCGCAGCGACTACCCCATCCCCCAGGACATCCTGGACAAGATCTCCCTCTTCTGCAACATCCCCAGGGACCACGCCATTCCCAACCTTACGGCTGACCTGCTCTACGAGGTTCCCCTGATGCTGGAGCGGGAGGGGCTGGCGGACGTGGTGGTGCGCCGCCTCGGCCTCATCTGCCACATGCCGGATCTGACCGAGTGGGCCACCATGGTGTGGCAGGCGAAGAACCCCCAGGGGGAGGTGGAGATCGCCCTGGTTGGGAAGTATGTAGCCCTCCACGACGCCTACCTCTCCGTGGCGGAGGCCCTCACCCATGCGGGGTTTGCCAACCGGGTCAAGGTCCATATCAGCTGGGTGGACAGCGAGACCGTGGATGACAGCAACGTGGAGGAGCTTCTGAAGGACGCCCGGGGGATTCTGGTGCCCGGCGGCTTCGGGGACAGGGGCATAGAGGGCAAGATCTGCGCCGTGCGCTACGCCCGGGAACACGGGGTTCCCTTCCTCGGCATCTGCCTCGGCATGCAGATGGCCGTAATCGAGTACGCCCGCCATGTGTGCGGACTGGAGGGCGCCCACTCCACCGAATTTGATGTTCATACCCCTCACCCGGTCATTGACCTGATGCCGGACCAGCGGGGCGTCACCGCCAAGGGGGGAACCATGCGGCTGGGGGCCTACCCCTGCAGGGTGACGCCGGGGACCTTTACGGAGAAGGCATACGGAACGCTGGATATCAGCGAGCGCCACCGCCACCGCTTCGAGTTCAACAACACCTACCGGGAGACCCTGACCGGGGCCGGCATGGTGCTGGCGGGCCAGTCCCCGGACGGGCGCCTGGTGGAGATCATAGAGCTTCCGGACCACCCCTGGTTTGTGGGCGTCCAGTTCCACCCGGAGCTGAAGTCCCGGCCCAACCGGGCTCACCCCCTGTTCCGGGAGTTCATCCGTGCCGCCAAGGAGTACGGGGCACCCCGGCAGAATCCGCAGCACATGTAGCTGCTGACAGCCGCCCCTGAACCCGGCCGAAGGGTTCCGGGGCGGTTTGCCTGAGGCGGCAGGGAACTCTCCCATTTTCTGGCAGTTTCTCCATGCACCGCAGGGGGAAGACGCAGAAATGCTGTCAAAACTCCGGAACAGAGCCCCTGTCTGTATGCCGGGAATTGTGCATGTCTCCAGTTCCGCCGAAAATCTGAAATTTGCGGTTGACGGGGGCGGACCAGGGTGCTATACTCCACATAAACCTATCTTCAAGGTAGGTTAATCCGCCGGGGGGAGATGAAAAGGATGAGCGCAGACTTCCAGGATCTGCTTCGCAGCAACTTCCGCTGTGGTCGAATGCTTTGCTCCCGGGCTCTGACTGGCCGGGCGCTCTGCTGCGCTCACAGACGGTCTGCCTGACGGCGGAAACAGTCTTCGGTCACCTGCAGTCCGGGAGCTCATGGAAGCTGCCCGGTTTTTTTGTATTCCGGACGGTGAAGGCATCGGCTGAGGACAGCCTCCTGCGGCGGACTGCGGCTCTGCAGTTCCCGGCAGGCGGTGCTGGAAACGGAGGCACTGTTTTGGATCATACAAGGGACCCCATATCACCCCGACAGGTACAGATGCTCCAGGAGATGGCCAGGGATCTGTCCTTCGGAACCATCTCGCTGGTTTTCCAGAACGGGAAGCTGATCCAGATGGAAAAGCACGAGAAGATCCGGCTTGACCGGACATCAGACAGCTGAAAACTTCCGCTGACCGGAGATACCGGAGGCTTTGTGCAGGGATGTTCCCCTCTGTGCAGAGCCTCTTTCTGTTTTCAGCCGGCAGCGGAGCCGGGAAGAATCCGGCCGGTCCCGCATCAGGACTGCAGGATGATGCCCGGCCGGGGAAAGGTTTGAAACCGCCGGTCTCTTCCGCAGGCAGGTCTGCGGAGGGAAGAGCGGATTTTGAGGAGGGCTGTCCGGCGGCATGAGGTCCGGACGGCGGAACACAGATGCGGTCCCCGCCGGGAACCGCTGAAAGGGGGAGTGAAAGTTTTGCAGCCGGAGATCAGAAAATGCGTATGTGAGATCTGTCTTGCCAACTGCGGGGTGGACGCCTGGGTGCAGGACGGAAAGGTAGTGAAGGTGGAGGGCTCGAAGGAGTGTCCCAACGCAGGCAGGCTCTGCGTGAAGGGCTATGCCAGCCGGGAGTACATCTACCGGGAGGACAGGATCCAGACCCCGCTGCGGCGGGCGGGAGCCAGGGGAGAGGGCAGGTTTGTGCCTGTCACCTGGGATGAGGCCTACAGGGAGATTGCGGAGAAGCTCAACGGGATCAAGGCGGAGTACGGGGCCGACAGCGTGGCCTTCTACACCGGGTATTCCAAGTGGTACCGGACCATGTTCCACCGTTTTGCCCACTCCTTCGGGACTCTCAACTACGGGACGGAATCCAGTTCCTGCTTCCAGGCCATGCGCCTGGCCAACATTCTCTGCGCCGGAGGCATGAGCCGCATGGACCTGGCCAATGCAGACCTGCTTCTTGGCTGGGGGTTCAACCCGTTTTACAGCGGGGTTTTCACCCTGGACCAGATCGAGGCGCTGCAGGAGAAGGGGCTGAAGCTCATAGTGATCGACCCGAAGCGCACGCCCCTGGCGCAGGCGGCAGATCTGCACCTGCAGATCCGGGCCGGTACGGACGGCGCCCTGGCCCTGTTCTTCAGCAGGCATCTGATCGAGAACGGGGCCGTGGACCGGGACTACATCCGGGATCATGTCCACGGGTATCCGGAGTTTGCCCAGTATGTGAAGCAGTTCACCCTGGAGGAGACCGTCCGGATTACCGGGGAGAATCCGGACAAGCTGCAGCAGGCTGCCAGGATGCTGGTGGAGAATCCCCGCTTCTGCAGCCACCTGGGGGCATCCCCTCTGACCCACCACAGGAACGGGGTTCAGTCCATCCGCGCGGTTCTGGCACTGGAGGCCATCTCCGGCAACTACGACAGGGAAGGCGGCATGCTGCCGGTGGAGTTCGCGAACCCCCGGATCAACCGCGACTGTGAGATCGGGGACGAGGAGTTCATCCAGGAAGTGCGCCCGAAGAATGCGAAGCCGAAGATCGGCTCCGAGCGGTTCCCTGTCTGGTCGGAGTGCATCGACGAGTTCCAGGCCATGGACCTGTCCCGCCAGATTCTGGAGGGGACGCCCTACCCGGTGAAGGGCATCTTTGCCCTGGGCATGAACGCACGCATGTTCCCCGGAGACGGAAAGCTGTTTGAGGCCCTGAAGAAGGTGGATTTCTTCGCCGATGTCGACATCTTTATGAACGATACGGCGAAGTATGCGGATATCGTGCTGCCCGCCTGCACATCCTTCGAGCGGAGCCAGTTCCAGGGGGGCTTCATGGGCCAGTACTTCGGCCTCGGCTCCGTGCGGTACCTGTCCCCGGCCATCCAGCCGCTGTACCAGTCCAAATCCGATGCGGACATCCTCTGCGAGCTGTCCGTGTATCTCGGTCTGGACGACCCGCTGCTGGCCAGGGGCTACGACGCCTGCTGCCTGCGGATGCTGCGGAAGGTGGGCGTCACCTTCGAGGAGCTGAAGAGCACCTCGGCAGCGAAGCGCATTCCGGGGCAGGAGCCGTATATTCCCGGTGAGAATGCGGCATACGGATACCGGACCCCCACGGGGAAGTTCGAGCTGACCTCCGAGGTCCTGCGCAGGCACGGGTATGAGCCTCTTCCGGTGTGGACTCCCCCCATGGAGAAGACAAGGGAGTATCCCCTGGAGCTGACCGCAGGGGGGCGCATCCCCTGGCAGTTCCACTCCCGCTTCCAGCACAGTACCCTGAAGAAGGCGTTCCGCACTGACTCTGCGGTGGATATCAGCCCGGCGGATGCACGGAAGCACCAGATCCGCCAGGGCGACCTGGTCGCCGTCGAGACGGAGAGCGGCGCCATCCAGCTCAGGGCCAACGTGACAGCGGAGGTGCCGGCCGGCAGCGTGTTTGTATACCAGGACTACGAGGACGCCGACGTGAACAGCATCATTCCGCCGGACTGGCTGGATCCCGTCTCCGGATTCCCCGGCTTCCGCAGCGTCGGCTGCCGGGTCCGGAAGGTGACATCTGACGAGAGGGAGGAAGCGGTATGAGCAGAATTACAGCGCCTGTTCCAGTCCGCGCGAACTTCACCTTTCATCCGGAACTGTGCGTGGGCTGCGGCGCCTGCATCGGGGCCTGTCTGGATGAGCAGAACAATCTGCCCGTCACAAAGCCTCTGCTCCGCACCCTCTGGCGGGCGGAACAGAACTCCAGAAGAGGTCCCCACATCACCTGGTATTCCCTGGCCTGCCTCCACTGCGAGAACCCCGCCTGTGAAGATGCGTGTCCCCGGGGGTGCTTTTCGACAGATCCGGCAACCGGGACGGTACAGCTGGACAGCACCCGGTGCATCGGCTGCAGGTCCTGCGCCGGTGCCTGCCGGTACAGGGCGATTGCCTTCGATGAGAACGGCAGAGCCGTGAAGTGCGACGGCTGCCGGGACCGGCTCCTGTACGGAATGCTTCCCCGCTGTGTGGAGGCCTGCCCCAGGAGGGCCATCACCATCGATGACCGCCCCTCGGTCCGGGGGGAGTGTGCGCTGAAGGTGGAGAAGGCGGCATCCGGCGTCCGGCTGAAGCGGTAGGGAACGAAAACAGAATACTGCTGACAGCAGATCTCCGAGCCCCGGCACCTGCGGGAAACTATGGTGCCCCGGCCAGGGCTGTCCTGGAAACGGGTCAGCCTTCCGTGTTTGTAAAGGAGAAGCTGGACGGATATGCCGGTGACGCAGGGACTGTGCCGCCCGGAAGCAGTACCCGTCTGTCTCTCTGTCCGCATGCGGAAGGGCCGGAAGTTCCAGAGCGACTTCCGGCTCTTTCATTCCTGGGAAGGGACAGTGAAATCATGAACAGGAAACTGAAGACCGCAGTCTTTCTGGCCCTGTGCTGCGACCTGGGTCTGTTTTCCAAACGGCTGGTGAGCCCGCTGACAAACGTGGTCACCGATGCGCTTCACATCCCGGGCGGGATCGCCACTGCATTTTCCCTCATGTTTCTGGTGACCGCCGCTGCACTGGTTCCCGGCCGGTGGAACGGGCTGAAGATGGGCGTGGTGCAGAGCGTGCTGGCCCTTGCAATGGGCATGACAGGGAGCATGGGAGCCCTGGCTCCCCTGGGGTATGCGGTGCCGGGACTTGTAATCGATCTGACAGCGGGACTGACGGAGCGTCTGCACATGCCCAGGGCAGACAGACTGTCCATTGAAAACGGACTTGCCTCAGTCAGCGCCGCACTCGCCGCCGACTGCATTGTCTTCCGGCTGCACGGCGCAGCGCTCCTGCTGTACCTCAGTACTGCACTGGTTTCCGGTCTGCTGTGCGGACTTCTGGCAGACCGCATCG
>CAYYHY010000028.1:0-19751 GCA_964471855.1 uncultured Oscillospiraceae bacterium
TAGAGCGTCAGATTCCGGTTCTGAATGTTGGGGGTTCGAGTCCCTTCGGGCGTACTGAAAAGGACAGTTCCATTATGGAACTGTCCTTTTCTGCATGTCCGGGCAGGTCTGCCCGGCTTTCTTCACAAATTTTTCTTGTGAAAACCTCAAAAACAGACTGTTTGATTTGTGGAAACTCCCCTGCTACAATGCAGACAGAAGAAAACAGTCCCCTGCGCAGACCTGTGTCTGCAGGAGGACCTGTCTGGAAAGGAAAGAAGGGGGTTATGCCATGAACAGCATTCTCACGGGAGCTTTTGACCTGCATATCCACACCTCCCCTGACGTGAAGCCCAGGAAGTGCTCCGACATGGTCGCAGCCAAGCGGATGCTGGATGCCGGCATGAGAGGCGGAGTGCTGAAAAACCACTCCGTGGACACCGCAGACCGGGCCGCCTTTGTACAGGAGCACTACCCGGATCTGAAGATTGCAGGCGGTGTTGTTCTGAACCGGGCTGCAGGCGGTCTGAGTGCAGCAGCCGTCAGAACGTGCGCCGAACACGGCGGCAGGTTTGTCTGGTTCCCCACCCTGGACGCCATGTCCTACAAGTACTACCAGAACCAGGGGTATCAGGCGACGGAGAACTGCATCCCATGCTGCAGCTTCCGCTCCGGGAAACTGCTTCAGGAGGCCCAGGATGTGCTGGACGCCGCCGCTTCCAGCAGGATGGTGGTGGCAACCGGTCATATCAGCGCCAGGGAGGGCATGCAGGTAGTCCAGGAGGGATGCCGCCGGGGCTGCACAGTCATCGTCTCCCATGCGGACAATCCCGCAAACCGCTACTCCCTGGAGCAGCAGAAAGAGGCCGTACGGCTTGGCGCCGTCATCGAACACACCGTCCTCACTGTCTACACGGGGCGGTCATCCATTGAGAAGGTGGCGGAGGAGATCCGGGCTGTGGGTGTGGAGAATGTCATCCTCACCTCCGACCTGGGGCAGATGGACTCCCCCTTCTTCGACGAGGGGCTGTCCTGGTACGGTCAGAAACTCCTGGATCAGGGCTTCAGCGAGGACGACCTGCATCAGATGCTCTGTACCGGTCCCGCCCGCATCCTCGGGCTGGAAGCCTGACGAAACCTCCGGTGCATAAAAAGCCGCATCCATCAGCCGAACCACGCGCAGGCGGGCTGTCTTCGGACAGTCCGCTTTCATAATTCATCCGGCAGTCATGTCCATTCTGATATGTTCTTGACTGGCTCTCAGAAAAATGCTATGCTTGAACTGCATCTGAATCTTGTTCAGGTGCACAGCACAGCTGAAAGGAGTTCGTCTTCCCGGATGAATACCTGCATCAATCCTCCCCCCTCAGATTTTGAGGTCCTGAGAACCAGCCCCTTCTACCGGGACAAGACGGGTCTGCTGGAACTGACAGACAGTGTCGTCTCCACTCCCCTGCGATATATCTGCATCTGCTGTCCAGACGGCTTTGGAAAAACAGGCATCGTCTCCATGCTCTCTGCCTACTACGGACGGGGGCAGGATACCTCCTCCCTGTTTGAGGGGCTGGAGATTTCCGGAAGCCCCGGGTTCAGGCGGCATCTCAACCAGTACGATGTCATCCGCCTGAATGTCCGGGATGCCTTCAGCAGCTACAGGTTCAGCGGCTGCGGGACCGAATTCAGCTTTTCGCTTTTCCTGCAGAACCTCGTGATCCGGGACCTGATCCAGGCGTTCCCGGAAACTGTCACAGACAGGGACCTGATCCCGGCCAGCCCGACCTCCTGGTTCAATCCCTATGCCTGCGGGCTCGACTGTGTCCTTGAGAGGCTGGCTGATCAGAGATATGGAAGGTTCGTCTTTCTCATGGATGACTGGGATGTTCTCTTCCGCGATGAGCAGGTCAGCGAAGAGGAGCAGCGGGACTTCATCTTCCTCCTGCGCATGCTCTTCAAAGGCAAGAGTACTGCACGCTGCTACAGTCTTGTATACATGACCGGCCTCTTCCCGGTAAAAAAATACGGCACGCAGACAACCCTGCCGTTCACGGAGCATTCCATGGCTGTGACAGGTCTGCTCCAGTACACCCCGTTCATCGGGTTTTCCGATGCAGATGTGCAGGATCTCTGCTCCGCAGCCGGCATGGATCCCGGCGAGATGAAGATATGGTACGGCGGATACTGCCAGGACGGGTCCAGCTGCCTGTACAGACCTGCGTCGGTGACAGCCGCCCTGGCAGAGGGAAGGTGCCGCCGGTTCCTGGACGGAGCGGAGTTCCCCCCTGCAGCCGTCCGCTGTCTTGAGCTGGATGATCCCGGGCTGGAGCAGGCTCTTTTCAGCCTGCTGTACGGCAGAGAACTGTCAGTCAACACTGACGCATTTCAGAACGAGATCCGCTCAGCCACATCCAGGGACGCGGTACTGACCCTTCTTGCACACCTGGGTTGCCTCTCCTGCAGGCATCTGCCGGAGTCCGGCAGAGACACCGTCTCCATTCCGAACTGGGAACTGATGCTGGAGTTCAGGAGAATCCTGTCGCAGAGTCCGAAATGGAAGCCTGCAGCGGATGCTCTCGGGCTCTCCGAAGAAGCCCTGGACGCTCTGCAGAACCGTGACGCCGGTCATCTGGCATCGGTTCTTGAGGCAATATGCCGGAAGTGCATGAAATATATCGATTTCAGCGCGGATGCAGCCCTTTCGGTCCTGATTGCCGTCGCCTTCTCCGCAGCACGGAGGGAGTACAGCCTCCGTTTCGACGAAACTGGCAGACACAGCCGGACAGACGCCCTTCTCCTCCCCTTTCCGGGCTCCCGCCGCCCGGCGGTCCTTGTGGAAGCGGTCCGCAGAGGATCTGCAAAGTCAGCCGTCCGCCGCCTCAGGGCCAGGAACCGCACCGGCGGTACTGACCCCCTTCTGCTGGCGGGAATTCGCTTCATCTCCGGCGGAAGCTTTTCATGTTCCGTGGAATACCGGTCCTCTGCCGGTCTCTGACTGCATATGCCGCCCCGGCGCCATTGTCCGGCACCGGGGCGGCAGTGTTTCTTTTTCGGATTATCTGGACCAGACCAGAGCCATCACCAGGATGGCCAGACCCAGGCCGATGATGAAAAACGCACCGATAAACAGGCTGGCCTTCAGCGCTGCAAGCACATAGATCCTGCGCTCCTCCGGGGTAAAGGGGCGCTGCCCCTCCTTCCACAGGAAACTGCCAGGCTCCTCGCCCTCGTCTCTGATGAGTTCCGGCTCCTCCGGTTCTTTCTTCCTGGGGCGCCGGAAGGCCAGGAGAGACGGCCTGTCCACGCCGCTCATGTCAACTATGGTGCGGCCGTCATCCTCTTCGTCCACTGTGTTCTTTTTCATCTTACCCCTGCTCGTCGTACAGATGGCAGACCACAAAGTGGCCGGGCTCAATCTCCTTCTGGACAGGTTCCTCCACCTTGCAGCACTCCATGCAGCGGCGGCAGCGGGTGTGGAACTTGCAGCCCTTCGGCGGGTTGGCCGGGGAGGGAATCGTGCCTTCCAGCACGATGCGGTCCATCTTGACGCTGGGGTCCGGGATGGGAATAGCGGAGAACAGGGCCTCCGTGTAGGGATGCAGCGGATGCTTGAAAATATCCTCAGTGGCGCCGTACTCCACCAGGTTGCCCAGGTACATGACGCCGACCATGTCGGAGATGTGCTCCACCACGGAGAGGTCATGGGAGATGAACAGATAGGTGAGGCTGTACTGCTCCTGCAGTTCCTTCAGCAGGTTGATGATCTGGGCCTGAATGGACACGTCCAGAGCGGAGACCGGCTCGTCGCAGACAACAAACTCAGGGTTCAGAGCCAGGGCCCGGGCGATGCAGATGCGCTGCCGCTGACCGCCGGAGAACTCGTGGGGATAGCGGTCCTTGTGGAAGGGCTGCAGACCGCAGTTGTCCATGACCTTGTCGATGTAGTCGTCGAACTCCTCTTTCGGGACCAGTCCGTGCTCCCGGACCGCCTCGCCGATGATCTCGCCCACCGGCATGCGGGGGGACAGGCTGGAGAAGGGGTCCTGGAAGATGATCTGCATCTTGGTGCGCAGCTTCCGCATCTCCTTGGGGGTCTTGTCGTAGACTTCCTCGCCGTTGAAGAGCACCTGTCCGCCGGTCTTGTCCCCCGCCAGGCGGAGGATGGTGCGGCCGGTGGTGGTCTTCCCGCAGCCGGACTCGCCCACAAGCCCCATGGTGGAACCGCGCTTGAGATTGAACGTTACGCCGTCAACTGCCTTGACATATCCGGAGACAGCACCTACCATCCCGCCCTTGATGGGGAAGTACTTCTTCAGGCGGTTGACCATCAGAATATACTGGGGGTCGTACTGAACTGGTGTATAGGTGTCGTCAACTGCTGCGGCTTTCTTCTCTGCCATCTCAGTTCCCCTCCTTCTTCTGGTCTGCAAAGCGGTAGCAGCTCACCTTGTGGGTGGGCGAGAGGCTGATCTCGCAGGGGTACTCCCCGTCGCAGCCCTCCACGCACATCTCGCAGCGGTCCCGGAAATAGCAGTAGTTGGGCATGTTGATGGGGTTGGGCACCTTGCCGGGGATGGAGTAGAGCTTGTCCACCTTGCGCCCCACCACAGGCTTGGAGTGCATGAGTCCGATGGTGTAGGGGTGGGCCGGGTTCTTGAAGATCTCCTCGGCGGTGCCCTTCTCCACCACCCGGCCTGCGTACATGACCACCACATAGTCCGCCATCTCGGCGATGACCCCAAGGTCATGGGTGATGAACATGATGGAGGAGTTGATCTTGTCCTTCAGATTGCGCAGAAGGTCCAGCACCTGGGCCTGGATGGTCACATCCAGAGCGGTGGTTGGCTCATCGGCAATAATCAGGCGGGGTGTACAGGCCAGAGCCATGGCGATCATGACACGCTGCCGCATGCCGCCGGAGAGCTCGTGGGGGTACATCCTGGCAACGCCCTCCGCGTTGGCGATGCCCACCATCTCCAGCAGCTCCAGCACGCGGCCTTCCATCTGCTGCTTTGTCAGCTTTTCAGGGTTGTGCAGTTCCAGCACCTCGAGAACCTGGTCCTCGATGCGGAACACGGGGTTCAGGGCGGTCATGGGCTCCTGGAAAATCATGGAGACAAAGTTGCCCCGCAGGTGCTGCATGACGCTCTCAGGGGCCTTGGTCACATCGTAGGCCTTGTCCCCCAGGTTGATGCGGATGGCTCCCTCCACGACCTGACCCTGCGGCCGCTGCAGCAGCTGCATCAGGGAAAGGCTGGTTACGGACTTGCCGCAGCCGGACTCCCCCACGACCCCCACGGTCCTGCCGGCGGGCACCTCGAAGGTGACGCCGTCCACGCTCTTGACAGTGCCGGCATCCGTAAAGAAGTAGGTGTGCAGGTTGTCAAACTCCACCACGTTGTTCGGGTCGTGCATCTCCGTGAGATACTCGCTCTCAGGGACGTTCTTGCGCTTGCGGCGCTTCTCCATCGCCCCTGTAATCTTCCGGTTCTCCTTGGAGATGCGCCGCATCTCCTTTCCGGAGAGGTATCCCTCTGCTTGTTTCTTTGCCATGCTCCTTCCCTCCTCAGCGTTTCATCTTCGGGTCGAATGCGTCGCGAAGACCGTCTCCGACAAAGTTGAAGCCCAGAACAGAGATCAGCAGGCAGATGCCGGCAGGGATCCAGATAAACCAGTAGTTGGTCATTACAAAGGAGTTGTTGACGTCGCTGATGATGTTGCCCCAGGATGCGAAGGGGAACTTGACGCCCAGACCCAGGAAGCTCAGGGTCGCCTCCGTGAGGATGACGTTGCCGAGCCCCATGGTGCAGGTAACAATCAGCTGAGGTATGACGTTGGGTACCAGATGCTTGAAGATCCGGCGGCTGGTGCTGATTCCGCAGGCCTCTGCCGCAATCATGAACTCCTGCTCCCGCAGGGAGAGGATCTGACCGCGCACCAGACGCGCCACACTGGGCCACCCCAGGAAGCCCAGTATCAGCATCAGGTAGAGCATTCGCAGGGAGGCGTCCACCTGGAGGTTGTCCATGGTGGCGCCCAGGATGATGATGATGGGCATGGACGGGATGCAGTAGAAAATATCCACGATGCGCATGATCAGCTGGTCGACCCACCCGCCGAAGAAGCCGGCGATGCCGCCCAGGATGACGCCGATCACGGTCTCAATGCCCACCACGATGAAGCCAATAATCAGGGATACCCTGCCGCCGTACATCAGACGCACCAGCATGTCCATGCCGTTGGCGTCGGTGCCCAGGGGGTGCTTCAGGGACGGGCTTGCATATGCGTCATAGACATAGGTGGGGGTGGACTGGCGTACGGACCAGACCTTCTGAGATGCGTCGTACACCACCGTGTACTCGCTCTCCACGCCCTCCTCATCGGTAAAGTAGAAGTCGTCGATGTCCTCCTCCAGCGCCTCTTCCAGTTCAACCTTGAAGGCCCGGGGGATCACAACGCCGTTCTCGCGGGGGGCCACGACGAAGCGGCTGATGTAGCCGGCCAGCTCGCCGTCCAGAAGAATGTCCCCGTCCCCTGCCAGGGTGTAGTCCTTCCCCCCGGCAGTAAAGGAGGTCTCTCCGTTTGTATAGGCCTTCAGAGCCTCGTGCTTCACCTCAAAGGAAGGCTCCGCCATGCCGTCTGCCGCATTGACTATGTCCTTGAAGGAGATGGCCACCAGATCGTCGCCGCTGTAGATGGCGATGAGGTCTGTGCCCTCCTCCTCCCACCTGTACTCCACATCCTGATAGGTGAAGGTCGGGGAGTTCTCGGACTGGGCAAGGTACAGCTGGGCCTGCAGTATGGCCGGGAAGGACTGACCCTCCGGGCTCAGATAGCGGGGCTGGTCGTTTCTGGTTACGCCGACATACTCCTTCTGCATGTATGTTTCCGTATAGAACTGTTCAGCCTGCCCGTAGGGGGAAAGCAGACCCCCCACGAAGGAGAAGATGAACATGGCGGCCAGCATGATGAGGCCGAGCACGGCCAGGCGGTTGCGGAAAAAGCGCTTCGCTACCAGGGCGCCGGGAGAGAGCACCTTGACCCGGCGGTCGTCGTTCAGGCTGTACTGCTCCTCCTGTTTCGCCGCCGGCTTTGTTTCCGGCGCTGAATTCGTCTTGCTCATTTGTCACCATCCTCTCTCAGCCGCCGATTCTGACCCGGGGATCCACAACAGCGTACAGAATGTCGGACAGCAGGTTGCCCAGCAGCGTCAGCACTGCTATGAATGTCAGGTAGAACATGGTGAAGGGTATGTCTCCTGACACCATCGACTGGTAGGATACGTAGCCGATCCCGTTGATGGAGAACAGGGTCTCGGTGATCAGCGCGCCGGAGAACAGACCGGGCAGGGACCCGCCGATGATCGTCACCAGGGGAATCAGGGTGTTCCGGAACGCATGGTGATAGATGACTCTCCGCTCGCTGACGCCCTTGGCCCGCGCGGTCCGGATGTAGTCCGCATTGAGCACCTCCAGCATGTTGGTTCTGGTGTACCGCATCAGGGAGCCGACCGAAACAATGGTCAGCGTCGCAATCGGCAGGACCAGGTGTTTCCCGATATCCAGAATCTTGCCGAAGTCGCTGAGCAGCGCGTGGTTGCGCCCCACCATGCCGTGGGTGTCAAACCAGCCCAGTTTGACGGAGAAGATGAGTTTCAGAATGGATGCGAAGAAGAACGTGGGCAGGGAGATGCCCACCAGTGCGCTGGCTGAGATGATGTAGTCCGTCTTGGAGTACTGCTTGGTTGCTGCGAGCACGCCGAGAGGAATGGCGATGACCAGTTCCAGCACCAGGGAGACAGCACCCAGGATGAAAGAGATGGGAATGACCTCCAGGAACTTGTCTACTACGGGGACTGTCCATCTCCAGCTGTCGCCGAAGTTGCCGGTGAGGAAGTTCTTCAGCCAGCGGAAATAGCCTATCAGAATCGGTCCGTCCAGACCATAGGACGCATTCAGCTGCAGCAGCCACTCCTCATAGGGTTTGGAACCCGGCTGCGTCGACAGGCGCATGGCCATGGTCTCCACATAGGAGGCCGGCAGGCAGCGGATCAGCGCGTAGATGATCATGGTTACGAAAAACAGGATTACAATAGAATACAGAACGCGTTTAACCAGAAATTTGCGCAAATGTACCCCCTCCTTGCTGAAAACAGTTTCCCCTGCATGCAGTGGGGCTGCACGCAGCACAGCTGCACTGCCCGCAGGGGCGCCCTGTGCCGGGGCCGGTCCGCCCGGCCCCCCGCTCCCGCTCTGCCCTGTAAAACTCAGGTGCGGGAGCATGCTGGTTATGAAAAGCGGGTCCCGCACCCCGCCGTGGAGGCGCGGGACCCGTCCTCATTGACGATTGTGGTCCTTGTTTTCTGTCTCTGCCGAAGAGAACCGTCTCTTACTTTACAGCAAGGGTCTCCATCTCGGCATTCCATGTCCAGTAGGGGGTCATGTCTCCGGGCAGGGAACTGACGTCCACACGCTGCGTGGAAACTGCGACGCAGTCAGAACGCTGGTAGATGGGGATCTCAACGCCGTAGTCCAGAATGATCTCCATGGCAGCCTGGTACACGGACTTGCGGTAGGCCTGGTCCGTGGAGGCCCTGGCCTGCATGATGTACTCGTCCAGCTGGGGGTCGCTGATGTGATAGTAGTTGGTGGAACCTTCGCTGTGGTAGAGCTGGAACATGTCCGGATCGGCAGTGGACTGCCATGCAGCGCACCAGAACTCAGCTGTGCCGTTCTGATAGGTGGCATACAGGTCGCTGGAGTTGGCGTGGTCGTTGACGGTGAAGGTGATGCCGATGCCTTCCAGCGCTTCGCTGACATTCTTCAGCAGCAGGAAGGAGGGGTGGTCGCCGCTGCCGTTGGCGCCGATCTCAACCTGATAGCCCATCTTTGCGCCCTCAGGGGCTGCAGTGACCTTGCCGTCGGCAACGGTGTAGCCGGCCGCCTCAAAGAAGCCCAGGGAGGCCTGGAGAGCGGCGTCATACTTTTCCTCTGCGGACATGCCTGCAGTGTAGATGGGATTGCCGTCCACATCCACGGAATAGGCAACCTTGTAGCCGTCGTCCGTGGACTGCGGGGCTGCCCAGGAGGTGTTGGAGATAGGATAGTTGATGACGCTGGCTGTCTCGCCGTAGTAGGAGTCAATGGCCTCGTCACGGTAGACGGCCAGCAGGGTGTTGATGGCCTTGCGCAGGTCTTTGGACTGCTCGGAGTAGGGATCGTCTCCCACCTTCACCAGGTTGGGGTTGCAGCCGATGTAGCCGTAGCCGCGGTAGTCAATCAGCTTGGTGGTGATCACATCGCCGTCAAAGTTGTTGAAATCGTCCTCGGAGAACCCGTTCTCCTTGGCGATCTGCTTTGCAACGTCGGTGCTGTAGGAGGGGTCTGCGATGTCCAGCGTGCCGGCCACAATGGCGGGGACTTTGCTGTCCTCAGAGGACTCCAGATAGTTGACGTGGGCAATCTGGGGGACACCCTTGTAATAGTCGGGGTTCGCATCCATGTACACAACGCCGTTGGAGTAGTTGTTGAAGACATAGGGACCTGCACCCATGGGCGTGCTGGTCTTGGATTTGACAATGCTCAGGTCGCCCTTGGGGAAGCCGAAGGAGTTGTTTTCATAGTCATACTGAGCCGGATCGCCGTACCAGTGCATGGGGGCGATGGGAAGCTGCAGCTGGTAGATGGCCGTGGCATCCAGCTGGGTTGTTGTAACAGTGAGTGTGTAGTCGTCCACGCGCTCGATGCCGGAGATATTGGGTGCACTCTCGCCGGTCTCTACGCCGGTGGAGTACTCCTCGTAGTTCTCCATCAGATCGAACAGGCTGCTGCCTGCGGTCTCGGTGCTGGACAGAGTGGCATAGTCCACAACGCCGCTCTCATCCGCATACCCGGCCTCGATTGCATGCCAGAAGTCCTCGACCGTGCCGCCCTCGGCAACCTCATAGCCCCAGTTTGGAGCAATGGCAGAGATGTCGTCCCCTTCTGCATTGAGACCTTCCGCAATGCAGTAGTCCACGATCTCCTGTGCAAATGCGGTTCCGGCCTGGTCCAGGTCAGCCCAGAAGGCGTTGTACTGGTCTTCTGTGAAATATTCGCTTTCCTGGTAGCCGTCCCGGCCGCTCTTCGCAATCAGGTTGAACAGGGTGTCCATGCCTGAGCGGTACTCATCCAGACCCTTGATGGGCACGGAGTAGAGGGTGCCGTTGCCGTCATAGGTGGGATCCAGGTAGACATACATGCCGAAGATCACGTCGTCGATCGTGGCCTTCTCGCCGTCAGAGAAGGTGATGTCGTCGCGCATCTTGATCGTATAGGTCACCGTGCCGTCGTCATTCTCCGTGATGTTGACGTCCGCCGGTCCCTTGTACTCGTAGTCGGTGCCGTTGTACGGGCGTGTCTCGCCTTCCACGGAATTGTTGACGGGAGAAGCCACACGGTCAATTACGAGAGTGCTGATTGTGAAAGTATCAACAATCTGCTGGTCGTTGGCGCTCAGAGCGAAGAACGGGGAGAACTTGCCCTCCAGGCCCTGTTCCACAGACACCACCAGGGTCGACTCGTCCCTCTCCGGAGCGGACACACTGCCGCTGCCGCTGCCAGACACGCTCCCGCTGCCGGACACGCTTCCGGAGCCGGCCGGCTGACTGGAAGTTCCGCCGGACGAACTGCTGCCGCTGCTGCAGCCTGCCAGCACGCCGGCGCACATGGCGAAGGCAAGGGCCAGGGCCAGCAGTCTCTTTGCATTTTTCACTCAAAGATTCCTCCTTTTCAGTATTGAACCCAAATAAACAGCACTACTCTGCTGTGAGTTCC
Source organism: uncultured Oscillospiraceae bacterium (assembly GCA_964471855.1). Lineage (GTDB taxonomy): Bacteria > Bacillota > Clostridia > Oscillospirales > Oscillospiraceae > Lawsonibacter. Next base: position 10,788 of record CAYYHY010000028.1, read on the forward strand.
TGTGTCTGCCCCTCCGGGGCAAAGGTCATCCTTCTGCTCAGTAACAGCAGCAGACCTGCACAGAGGGCTGCTGCCAGCATGAGCAGAACAAAAGCGGTCTTCGCCGGGGACCAGCCGGCGTCCGGTGACAGAAGGGGCTCCAGTCCCTGAAGCACAGCGGCGGCGGCACTGAACAGGCAGAGCAGTCCCGCCCGCAGGGGAAGGGCTGCGGCGGAGATCCGGTACACATGCTCCTTCATCTCCTCCCCTGCGGATGTCATGCGGCACAGGGCGATGCAGGTCCAGCCCCACAGCACGAAGGACACCAGCCAGGGCAGAATGATGTAGAAGGTGTTTTTCATCCCGGAGACCGGAAGGGTGCCGCAGACAATGCAGCACAGGCCCGGCACAGATGCCGCCCCCCAGAGGCACACCAGCAGTTTTTTCCACGGCATGCCGCCGGTGTAGTGCCAGACCTGCCCCTTGTAGGCGAAGGACCCGTCATCCAGCCGGGTATAGTCGTACCGCCAGTCGAACTTGTTGCGGTGCTTCCTCTGCTGCTGTTCCGACATAGGTCAGACAAGACCGCTCATGTCATACTCATCCAGCCATTTCCGGGCCGCCTGGCTGACCGATCTGAGGCACTCCGGGTCAAAGGGACTCTCCAGCCCCGCGTTGGACAGAAGCTCAGTAAATACCCGGCTGCCGCCCTGGGATGCATAGGCCATGTAGTGGGCCCAGGCATCCTTCACATCCTTCTGGATCATCGCCCAGAACTGCAGGGACACCGTCTGCGCCAGGCAGTAGTCGATGTAGTACAGCGGGTGGGAGTAAATGTGGTGCTGCCTCTGCCACCCTTCGCCCTCGCTGTAGAAGGGGATCTCCCCGTCCAGCTTCATCCAGGGCTGGTAGATGCCCAGCAGCTTCTTCCACACCCCGTGGCGCTCCGCGGGGGTCATCTCCGGATGCTCATACACCTCATGCTGGAAGTGGTCGACCATGGTCCCGTAGGGGATAAAGGTCAGGGCACCCGCCAGATGGAAATAGCGGTACTTCCTGGCGTCCTCCCCGAAGAACCCGTCCACCCAGGGCCATGCGAAGAACTCCATGGACATGGAGTGGACCTCGCAGCCCTCCATGGTGGGCCAGATGGTGGAGGCCGGGATCCGCTTCCGGTTGAGCCAGGAGGCAAAGGCGTGACCCGCCTCATGGGTAACAACCTCCACGTCGTGGGCGGTCCCGTTGAAGTTTGCAAAGATGAAGGGTACCTCATAGTCCGGCAGACCGGTGCAGTAGCCGCCCCCGGCCTTCCCCGCCGTGGAGAGCACGTCCAGCAGCTCGTTGTCCAGCATGGTGCGGAAGAACTCGGAGGTCTCCGGGGAGAGTTCGTCGTAGAACTTCCTGCCCTGGGCCAGGATATCGTCCGGCGTGCCCGCCGGCTTCGGGTTGCCGGAGCGGAACATGAGGGCGTTGTCAGCAAAGCTCATGGGGTATTCCTTCCCCAGCCGCTTCGCCTGCTCCCGGTAGATGGAGTCCGCCACGGGGACGATGCAGGTGCGCACCGCCTCCCGGAACTTCTCCACATCCTCCTTGGTGTAGCAGTTGCGGGTCATGCGGCAGTAGCCCAGGGGCAGATACCCGTCAAACCCCAGGGTCCGTCCCATCCGGTCCCGGATCTTCACAAGCTCATCAAACAGGCGGTCAAACTCCCCCTGGTTATCCTTGTACCACTGCCCCTCCGCCTTCCATGCAGCCAGACGCCGGGCGTCATCCGGGTCATTCTTGAAGGGGGACATCTGGGAGATGGTAAAGACCTGTCCCTCAAAGGGGATCTGGGCCGACGCCAGCAGCTTTTCATACTCCTGCTTCAGGTCGTTTTCCGCCTGCAGGTCCGGGATGATCTCCGGCGCAAAGGTCTTCAGCTCGATCTCTGCGTTCTGGAACATGAGGGAACCGTACTCCGCCTCAAACTGAGGGCGGAAGGGGGATTCCAGCATGGCCTTCGTCCACTGCTGCTCGTACGCCTGCAGTTCCGGGAGAGCGGCGTTGAAGAATTTCTCCTCCCCGTCATAGAAGGCATCCCGGGTGTCGATGGTGTGACGGATATGGGCCAGGGTGGCCTGGGTTTTCAGGTGGCCGTATGCCTTCTCTTTCTCCAGAAACACAGCCCTGGCCTGCTCGTAGGTTTCAGCACTCCGAAGCCGGGCTGTCATGTCTGCAGCAGATCTCTTTGCCTCCTCCATGTCCGGACGCTGATAGGGCATCTGCGAAAACTTCATGAAACTGACTGCTCCTCTCTTCCGCCCCGGCTGCAGTCTCCTGACTGCCAGCGTCTGTCTCATGCAGATACGGCAGTATTGAAAGATTCTTTCCCCTGCGGGGAAAGAAAGAACAGCATGCTGTTCTGGTGCAGGAAACCAGGCCGGTTCCGCCTGCTTCTGCCCCTGAATGCTGTCGGACGGATCAGCTGCAGGTCAGAATGCAGACTGGACATGCGCTTCTGTAATAGTACCGCAATATTGGACCCTTTGCAACAAAAAAAACTGGTCTGACCGCTTCTTTGCACAATTATTACAGCTTTCATGCGCCGAAGAGCAGACTGCAGACGGTTTCAGCACAGGTTCGCCGCTTCCTGTCAGATTCTCTCTGCTCTGTCCTCTCTCCTCCGGCCGGCAGAAAACCGCCGCAGGAGGTCCGGTCTGTCCGGTTCCTGCGGCGGCTGCCCATGCTGTATTGTGCCGGCTGTTCTGTCCTGCTCAGCCCGCCGCCATGCACACGGCGAGGGACACGACCATGGCGGCTGCGCACAGGACGGCGAAGATGTCCATGTAGCGGGCGGTCCACTCCCGCAGGGTGCGGACCAGCGGGGAGCCCCGCCTGGTGCGGCGGCGCCGGGCGGCGCCGGTTCTTCCGCTGCGCCGTTCCTCACACCGGTCCTGTTCCCTGCTGCGGCTGATGGAGAGGTCCGCGACCCGTCCTGCATCCCCGTTCCAGACGATGCGGTCGCTGCTGATGTATACGCTCTGCACTGCTGTCTCCTCCTTTTTTGCTTTGGCAGGAGTCTACCGGTTTTACAGTCCCGATTTCGGGACTCCAGGCGGGAACCGCGAAAGAAAAAAGCCGCAGGGGAAGCGGTGATCCGGCTCCTCTGCGGCATCTGATGTTCTGCTGATGGAAACCCCTACTGGATGCTGCTCATGTCGCAGCTGTCCAGCCACTTCTTCGCCGCCTCGCTGACCCTGCGCAGGCAGGCGGGGTCAAAGGGGCTCTGGAGTCCGGCGTTTTCCAGAAGTTCCGTGAATACCCTGCTGCCGCCCTGGCTGGTGTAGGCCATGTAGCATTTCCACGCACTGGAGATATCCTCCTGGATCATGGCCCAGAACTCCAGGGACACGGTCTGCGCCAGACAGTAGTCGATGTAGTACAGGGGGCTGCTGTATATGTGGTGCTGGCGCTGCCACCCCTCCCCCTCTCCGTAGAAGGGGATCTCCCCGTCCAGCCGGAGCCACGGCTGGTATATGCCGATGAGTTTCTTCCAGACGGCATGCCGCTCCGCCGGGGTCAGATCCGGGTGCTCGTACATCTCCTCCTGGAAGTGGTCCACCATGGTGCCGTAGGGGATGAAGGTCAGGGCGTCTGACAGGTGCCCGTAGCGGAACTTCTTCCCGTCCTCCCCGAAGAAGCCGTCCGTCCAGGGCCAGGCGAAGAACTCCATGGACATGGAGTGGACCTCACAGGCCTCCATGGTGGGGGTAGCGGTGGAGAAGGGAACCCGCTTCCGGTTGAGCCAGTCTGCGAAGGCATGACCCGCCTCGTGGGTGACAACCTCCACATCGCCGGCGGTGCCGTTGAAGTTGGCAAAGATGAACGGGACCTGGTAGTCGGGAATGCTGGTGCAGTAGCCGCCGCTGGCCTTGCCCTTTGTGGAGAGCACGTCCATGAGCTCATTGTCCAGCATCATGCGGAAGAACTCGGAGGTCTCCGGGGACAGCTCGTCATAGAACTTCCGGCCCTGGGCCAGGATATCCTCCGGAGTGCCCTTCGGCCGGGGGTTTCCGGACCGGAACTGGAGCGCATTGTCGGCGAAGCTCATGGGGTACGCAACGCCCAGGCGCTCCGCCTGCCTGCGGGCCACCTCGGCGGCCACCGGAACGAGATACTCCCGCACCGCGGCCCGGAACTTCTCCACATCCTCCCTGGTGTAGCAGTTGCGGGTCATTCGCCAGTAGCCCAGGGGCAGATAGCCGCCGCAGCCCAGGGTCTTCCCCATCCGGTCGCGGCACTTCACCAGCTGGTCATACAGCCGGTCCAGATCCTCCTGGTGGTCCTTGTACCACTGGCCCTCCGCCTTCCAGGCCGCCAGGCGTCTGGCGTCGTCCGGGTCTGTCTTCAGGGGGGTCAGCTGGGACAGGGTGTACACATGCCCCTCAAAGGGGATCTGGGCCGAGGCCAGCAGCTTCTCATACTCCTGCTCCAGGTCGTTCTCTGCCTGCAGATCCGGAATCATGGCCGGGGTGAAGGTCTTCAGTTCGATCTCTGCATTCAGGAAGAAGACGCTGCCGTACTCCTCCTCAAACCGGGGGCGGTACGGGGAGGCCAGCAGAGCCAGTGTCCACTGCTGGTCATACTCCTGCAGCTCCGGAAGGACGGCGTTAAAGAACTTCTGCTCCCCGTCATAGAAGGGGTCGGCCGTGTCAATGGAATGCCGGATATATGCAAGATTGTACAGGGTGTCCAGGTGTTTCTCCAGCTTCTCCTTCTCCAGGAACACAGCCTTTGCTTCCTCATAGCTCCCGGCCTCCTGGAGGCGCTTCGTCAGACCGGCGATCTCCTTCTTCATGCCCTCCGCATCCGGACGCTCATAGGGCATCTCTGAAAACTTCATCCAGCTTCTCCTTTCATGGTGCTCTCTGCGGTCTGTCACGGTCTGGACTGGACGGTCAGGATCAGCCGCTGGCTGCCCTCCCGGCTGCCCCTGCGGAGGTCCCCGCCCATCCGGCGGCACATCGCCTTGCAGACGGCCAGATTCAGCACGTTGTTCTCCCTGTGGTCGGTCTCCTCGAAGCTGGGACCGTCACAGGTCAGTATTACGGTCAGCACGCCCTTGGCTGCACGCACCTCCATTACGGCCTGGGTTTTTGCCGTGCGCCACATCTGCAGCACGGCTCTGTCCAGCATCTGAAGATAGCGCTTCTCATCCAGATAGGCGCGGGGCGGCAGGTTTCCCCTGTATATGAACTTAAGACCGTGGGACTCAAAGGCCTCCCGGTACTCCGCCTGCCGGAGCTGGAAGAACTCCCGGATTTTGCAGGGTCCCGGCTTCAGATCCACTTCGTCCACATTCAGAAGGTTCCGGGCCAGGGCTGCGGTCTCCGCACTGCGGTCCGCCGCCTCTGCAATCCCCTCGGCCAGCCTCTGCTCCTCGCCCCCCAGCTCGGCAGTGCGCTCCGCCAGCTGGGAGGAGTCCTTCCGGATCTCTGTCAGGGTGGGCTGCAGATCCCGCTCGATGGAGGTGTCCAGGATTCTGCGCTTGCCTGTCTCCTCATTCAGCGCCTGTTCCTCCCGGTACAGTATCCCGTCGAGGATGTCCAGGGTCTCAAATACAAACGCCAGCTCCCCGGCTCCCGAGCTGTCCAGGTCAGTCTCCGGATTCCCCTCTGCGACGCTGTCGCATGCGCTGCGGAGATGATCCAGCTGGCGCTTCATCTTCAGCGACCAGTACAGGCTGACGGCAATGACCGCTGCCGCCACGCAGAGCACAGTCGGTCCTGCGGCCCGTATGGCGCCGGCCACCAGGTAGCGGTTGTAGTTGCCCCTGGTGAGCTGCTGCAGCAGCTGGTCCACGGTCCCTGCGTCCGTCTCCCCCTCTGCTGAAGAGTCCGCCGGTACTGCCAGATCCAGGAGCCTGTTCTGATATGCCGTGCACTGGGCCGCCATGATGCCGGACAGTATGCCGGCCACAAGCGCTGCCGCGACGGCAGATATGTAAAGGGCCTTCCGCAGAGAACCCGTCTTCTTTTTCCCGTTTTCCATCTGTCAGTATCCTCCTCCACTGCTGTTCCCGGATGCAGAAAACACCCCGACCCTGCCTTCAGCCCTGCAAAGCAAAAGGTCCTGTATCAGCCGGATACAGGACCTTCTGGACGCAGAAGGAGGGATTCGAACCCTCGCTCGGCTCATCACCGACTACTCCCTTAGCAGGGGAGCCCCTTATAGCCACTTGGGTACTTCTGCATGGCTACAATTCAATCTGCTTCTTAACTTTTCATAAGGAAAAGTGGCGGAGAGAGTGGGATTCGAACCCACGGCTCTTGCGAGTCACCGGTTTTCAAGACCGGCTCCTTAAACCACTCGGACACCTCTCCCTGCATGCCCCCTCGCGGCGGCGTTGTCTACTTTAACATGCGCCCTGCCGGATGTCAATAGAAAACTTTCCGCCCCCGGAAAAAATGTGAACCGCGCCGGAGCATTGACAGCAGCCTGAAAGAAAACGTATAATCGAGGAAGACGCCGCCGTCTTCCCCAGGGGGAGATGGCAGAAGGGGGTTCTGTTATGGCACACAGGGAACACGATGACGGTCATGAGAATCACAGCGGCCACCACTTTCTGTTTTACATACTGCCAGCTTTTCTAGTCGGTATTATCCTTGCCGGTGCGGTCAGCAGCTGGCTTAACTCCAGGGAACCCCCTGAGCCCGTCATCACCACCGCCATGCTGACGGAGCAGCTGCAGGACGCGGAGAAACTGGTGAGCGTGGAGTACAACTATACCAACATGGGCAAGTTTGAAAACCACCTGGACTTCTACGGCTGGAAGGTGCCGTTCACCACCAAGTCCTTCATCGTCTCCTACGACGGAACCATACTGGCGGGAGTGGACCTGAGCCGGGCCGGAATCGAGATTGATGAATCCGCCAAGGCTGTGTCCATCACCCTGCCGTCCAGCAGCATCCTCTCCCACGAGATCGACCAGGACAGCCTGGAGGTCTTTGACGAATCGAAGAACATCTTCAACCAGATCTCCGTCGGTGACTTCTCCAGCTTTGCTGCAGACCAGAAGTCGGCGGTAGAGGCGAGGGCCCTGAACAAGGGGCTGCTGGACTCCGCCGACGAGAAGGCGGCAGAGGCCGTTACAGCACTCCTCACGCCCCTCCTGACGGCTGAGGGGTACACGCTCACTGTAACCGGAACAGATGCATGATCCATCACCCCGCCCTCCCGGCGGGGTTTTCCTGTCCCCCGTCCGGCAGCAGGTCGCGAAGTTTCCCCGAAGCTGCTGGAAATCAGGCTTCCGGCGGGCGGCTCTGCAGAAACATCAAAAAATTCAAAGAAATTTGCTCCAGACTGTTGACAGACTGCCTGGCAGGGATTACAATAAGTGGAAGTTCAAGCAGGTACCGGGTGGTACTGCGCCATCGGACCGGCAGAGCATTTTCAGGAGAGGAGGGACGCGCCATGACTGTCCAGCAGCAGGCGAGCCGAAGAGATTTCTCAATGCAGGCGGCGGAGGTGCGTCTCTTTGCCGGCATGGGCTGACTGTGCCCCATGCCGCTGGAACGCTGTTTTTTCCACACCGTCTGCGCTGTGCAGAGCGGTGTTTTTTTGCGCACTTTTTTCCTGTATGACTTTAATTTGGAGGTGTTTTCCATGACGATGGTGACTCGTGAGCCCGACAGCATCTGGACCAGGGTCAGGCCGGATATCGATATCGATGACCTGATCTACAACTACGACGGCACGCATCCTGCTGAGGAAAGACCGTGCAGTGATCGCTGACCAGGCCCGCACTCCAAAGTTACAGCGCCGCAGAGGCCGTCCCTCTGCGGCGCTTTATTCTGCCCTCAGCGCTGCTGTTTGTCCGGGCCCGGCCACCGGGTCCTCCCGGCGGAGGAAGAGCCGGACATGCAGGTCAAAGGCAAATTTCCGGGAGGTTTTTGAAGCGCCACGCTTGCATAACAGCCCCGTTTATACTAAAATTGCAGTAAGCGACGAAAGGCCGCCGAGCGGCCGCCTTCTCTGTACCATTCCATCACGGAGGTCGATTGACTATGCAAAAAGTTCAGTTCACTGAGACCGTGCTGCGCGACGCCAACCAGTCGCTGATTGCCACGCGTCTCCCCTACAGCAAATTTGAGCCGATTCTGGAGACCATCGACAAGGCCGGGTACTACTCCGCTGAGTGCTGGGGCGGCGCCACGTTCGACGTCTGCCTGCGCTATCTGCAGGAAGATCCCTGGGAGCGTCTGCGCAAGATCCGCGCCAAGATGCCCAACACCAAGCTGCAGATGCTGCTCCGCGGCCAGAACATTCTGGGCTACAAGCACTACCCCGATGATGTGGTCCGCAAGTTCGTCGAGTATTCCGTCCTCAACGGCATCGACATCATCCGCATCTTCGACGCCCTGAACGATGTCCGCAACCTGCAGGTCGCCATCGAGGAGACGGTGAAGCGCGGCGCCCACGCCTCCGGTACTATCTGCTTTACCACCAGCCCCGTCCACACCCTGGAGAAGAACGTCCAGATGGTGAAGGAACTGAAGGAGATGGGAGTCTCCTCCATCGCCATCAAGGACATGGCCGGCATCATGGGCCCCAAGGAGGCCTATGACCTGGTCTCCGCCATCAAGGACGCTGTGGACCTGCCCGTGGTTGTTCATACACACAGCACCACCGGTCTGGCCTTCATGACCTATCTGAAGGCTGTGGAAGCCGGCGCCGATGTGATCGATACCGCCATCTCCCCCTTCTCCGGCGGCACCTCCCAGCCCGCCACCGAGACCCTGTCCTACGCTCTGCGCCAGCTGGGCTACCAGGTGGACCTGGACGAGAACGCCCTCATCAAGATCGCAGACTTCTTCAAGGGCGTCCGGGCCGACTTCATCAAGGACGGCACGCTGGATCCCATCTCCATGGCCACCGACACCCAGTGCCTGAACTACCAGATCACCGGCGGCATGCTAACAAACCTCATCTCCCACCTGAAGA
>CAYYHY010000029.1:0-19175 GCA_964471855.1 uncultured Oscillospiraceae bacterium
TGCCTTTATGGCGGAGTGATGGGACACCGGCGGCAAAGGTATCCTGAAGGAAGTTCGGCCGGACCTGCAAATGCAGCCCTGCCACATGCCACACGGTACCGGGGAAGCACAGAACCGGTCTGCGGCTGCACCGCCGCAGGGCAGTTCGAGAGATTAAGGCTGCGCTGCGCAGAGGCAGGCAGAGGCCCTCTTCCGTCCCTGCGGGAGGCTCAGGTCACTGCCGGATCCGGCAGCAGGATTCCGGCGCGCCCGTCCGCCGTGTCATGACTTCCTGCCGGCGGAGGAGCCCCGCTGGCACAGGGGCAGACCGAGGGAGTGTACTAAGGTGACGCACCGCCGGACCGGGATGTCCACCTGGAATTTGACCCTGATATGCTCCTGTATGGAGCAGCGGTCCCAGACAGTGAACCTGGTGCCTTCGCTGTCCACAAATTCGCCGGGGTCTTTCCTGAGATCATCGGCCAGCTCGCGTATCTGTTCCTCCGAAAGCTTGGGCGGCCGGCCGGGCGAGTGCCTCGGCACAAGCGCTTCTGCCCCGCCTGTCAGTGCCAGTCTGATCCAGCGGTTCACGGTCGATACGCTCCTGCCTGTACATTCGCTGACAGTCTCTGCGGGAATTCCTTTCAGCCAGAGGGAGACTGCCAGTCCTCTTCTGGCAGCTTCTCCGCCCTGCATTACCAGCAGACTGAGGGATTCTCTCAGGGCTTCCCTCTGAGATCTTGTGACCGCTTTCCTTCTCTTCCTCTTTGCCGGCTGTCTGTCCTGGTCCGGACCTGGAGCAGATGCAGGTCCGGGAGACTTTGCTTCAGACATTCTGGTACTCCTTCCCTGCAGAAAATGGCTCGCCAGGACTGCCTGAGGGGCAGGGCGGACGTCAGAGCCCTGCGGACTTCCGCCTTCAGCAGACTCCTGTTGTGAAAGAAATTCGTCACAGGCAGTCTATCACATCCCCGGCGGGCACGCAATCGTCACAGCCGGTCTCTGCACACAAAATGCCGCCGGCATCAAAAACTGCACGGCAGAAGCGCATCTGCCGTGCAGTGGAAGGGTGTCTCAGATAATGCCGGCCAGCACCAGCATCAGGAAGACGAAGGTGCCCAGCAGGGCCAGGGAGAAGAGCAGGAGACCGGGCTTGAAGCCGGCCTTCCTGGTGCTCTCGGAGGGGGGCACCAGGTGCGCCCTCCGGAGAGCGGTGACCACGGGCTTGTACAGCAGCAGGGTGACCGCCATGTTGAGTCCGCCCTTGACCAGGTTGAAGGGGAGGAAGACGGAGACCAGCATGCCGGCCACTGTCTCCCTGGGTACGCCCATGTAGATGGGGGTGGCCAGGTAGTTCCAGAGCACCATGGCGGCGGCCAGCACGGCTGTGCCGGAGATGAGGCCCAGGACGGCTCCCTTCATGGTCCGCATCTTCATATATATAAAGGAAGCGGTGCAGCAGAAGGAGCAGGTGGCGATGATGTTCATGAGCAGACCCCAGATACCCGTGTCGCTGACTGTGATCATCTCCACGAAGGCCACCACGATGGAGACCAGGGCGGAGGCCAGGGGCCCGAAGATGAAGCCGCCGATGCAGATGACCGTATCCTTGAGATCAAACTGCAGGAATCCCAGGACCTGGGGCAGGAGCTTGGACAGATACATCACCACATAGGCGATGGCGGAGAGGAGGGCGAGGCTGACCGTGGTGCGGACCCGCTGCTTTCCTCTGAAGGCGGGGATGGCAGCCTCGGCTGCGGCAGGTGAGGACATAAAAAACACTCCTTTACAGTTCCGGCACACCTGAAAAGCCCAATGCCTTTCAGGTGACAGATCAATAAAGGAGATTCCCCAGAAGCATGCGCCGCCAGGCACATGTTATTGTCTGAACACATCTTCTTCCATCCGGACTGTAACCGTTGGTCCCGGAACTTCACCGGGTCAGCCGCTTTCGCGGGTCGCGGACTTTACCGCCAGTGGGGAGTTTCACCCCGCCCTGAAGACACTGTTTTCAGTTGTTTCCGTATCTGCAGTATAGCGCTGCAGGGAGGAAAATGCAAGGGGTGCCGGCAGATTTCGTCAGTGTGCACAGCAGCCTGTGGTCAGACGCCCGGCGGTGCAGTGGAGTGTGCCGGATTTCCGGGTATCCGGATGCAAGAAAGCCCTGTTCTTTGCCGGCATATTGTGTTAAGCTGAACGGAGAATGACATGAGCACGAAGGAGGAAGCGCCAGTGCTGAAACTGATTCTGGGCCGGGCCGGTACCGGCAAGAGCACCCTGGTCCTGGAGCGGATCCGGGAGGGCATGAAGACGCGGCCGCAGATCCTGATTGTACCGGAGAACATGTCCCACGAGTCGGAGCGCGCCCTGGCCATGGTCTGCGGACCCCAGGGGTGCCTCCGGGCGGAGGCCCTCACCTTTACCCTCCTCTCCAACCGGGTCCTGCAGGCGGCGGGCTGCCTCCAGGAGGAGGAACTGGACGGGGGCGGCCGCCTGCTGCTGATGTACCAGGCGGTGAAGGAGACCGCCGCGGGACTCCAGGTCTACGGCAGGCCCTCCAGGCGCCCCGCCTTTCTGGAGTCCCTGCTGGAGACCTCGGACGAGCTGAAGACCTGCCGGCTCACCCCGGAACAGCTGGTGGACGCCGGGGAGGTGCTGGGGGGCGCCGACGGCAGCCGGCTCAGGGACCTGGGTCTCATCTGCGGCACCTACGACTCCCTGACCCGGGAGACCGCCCTGGACCCCGTGGACCGGCTGACCCGCACGGCGGAGAAGCTGAAGGAGCTCCCCTGGGCCCGGGGCATGGACATCTGGCTGGACGGCTTTCTCTGGTTCACCCCCCAGCAGGTGGAGGTGGTCCGGCAGCTGCTGGTGCAGGCCAATTCCGTCACCGCCGCCCTCACCTGCGACACCCTGGACGGACAGGTCCGGGAGGACGACGTCTTTGCACCCATGCGCATGACCGGCCGCATCCTGCGGGAGACAGCCGCCCTGGAGCAGCTGCCGGTGGAGACGGAGCACCTGGAGAATACAGGCAGCGGCAGGAACGGCGCCCTCCAGTATCTGGAGCGGAACCTCTTTGACCGCACCCGGGAGCAGCCGGTGTCCTCTGCCGGGGCGGTGGAGCTCTGGCAGGCGGAGGGGCTCTACAGCGAGGTGGAGCGGGCGGCAGCCCGGATCCTGCACCTTGTCCGGGAGGACGGGTACCGGTTCCGGGACATCGGGGTGGTGGCCAGAAACTACGGGGCCTACCGCACCCTGATCGAAACCATCTTCCCCCGCTACGGGGTGCCCGTCTTCTCCTCCGCCATGACCGACATCCTGGAGAAGCCGGTGATGGCCCTGGTGACCTCCGCCCTGGACGCCGCCGCCGGAGGCTACCGCTACGAGGACATGTTCCGCTACCTGAAGACGGGCCTGACGGACATCCCCCAGGAGGACATCGACCTGCTGGAGAACTATGTAATCAAGTGGAACATCCGGGGCAGCCGCTGGACCCAGAAGAAGCCCTGGAACTGGAACCCGGAGGGGTTCGACCCCCAGCTGACGGACGAGAACCGGGAGCTGCTGCAGCATCTGGACCGGGTGCGGCGCAGAGCCGTCGCCCCTCTGGAGAGGCTTGTCAAGGGCACGGTGCACACGGGCCGGGGCCAGGCGGAGGCGCTCTTCGCCTTCCTGGAGGACATCGGTCTGCCGGACCGGCTGGCGGACCGGGTGCGGGCTCTCCGGGCCCGCCGGGAGCTGGTGCTGGCGGAGGAGTACCGCCAGCTGTGGGACATCCTCTGCAGCGGGCTGGAGCAGTGCGCGGGGCTGCTGGAGGAGACCCCCATGGAGCTGGACGAGTTCGCCCGTCTGTTCCGCATGGTTCTCTCTCAGTACACCGTAGGCACCATCCCCGTCTCCCTGGACCGGGTGACCGCCGGGGAGACCGGCCGGCAGGTGGGGCACCGGGTGAAGGTGCTTCTCCTGCTGGGGGCGGACGACGCCACCATTCCCATGACCTCCAAGGCACCGGGGCTGCTGACCGACGAGGACCGCACATGCCTGGCCTCCATGGGGCACCCCATGGGCAGGTCCTCCCGGGATCTTCTGTACATGGAGATGACCACCGTCTACCTGGTCTGCGCCCAGCCCTCGGACCGGCTCATCGTCTCCTGGCCCTCCCACGGACCCGGGGGAGAGGACCGGCGCCCCTGCTTCCTCGTTGACCGGCTGCGGAACCTGTTCCCTGACCTGCTGATCGAGGCGGAGGAGCAGCACCGGTCAGATTCCCGGCTGGAGGCCCCTCTGCCCGCCCTCAGTCTGGCGGGGCGCAGCCCGGAGGTGCGCCAGGCCCTGGCGGGGATCCCCGGCTGGGAGCAGGAGATCCAGCGGCTGGAGGCCGCCGGCGGCTGGGAGCGGGGCCGGCTCTCCCGGGAGGCGGTGGACGAGCTCTACGGCACCCAGGTCCCCATGTCCGCCTCCCGCATGGACAAGTTCAAGTCCTGCCACTTCTCCTACTTCATGAACTACGGCCTCAAGGCCCAGCCCAGAAAGCCCGCCGGGTTCCAGGCCCCGGAGTACGGCACCTTTGTCCACTACGTGCTGGAGCATGTGCTGCAGCACCCGGACTACCTGGCGGTGCGGGAGGACCTGAAGGATGAGGCGAAGAAAGAGGAGGCCATGAAGACGGTCCGCCGCCTGACCGGCGAGGTGATGGACACCTACGCCCGGGAGGAACTGGGGGGCCTGGAGGGCCAGACGGAGCGGTTCCTGTATCTGTTCCGGCGCCTGCTGCGGCCGGTCCAGAGCGTGGTGGAGAACACCGTGGAGGAGCTCTCCGTCTCCGACTTCCAGCCTGTGGACTTCGAGCTGGGGTTTGCAAAGGACGGGAAGATGCCCCCTGTGGAGCTGGAGGTGGACGGTCTCACCATCAGCATCACCGGCTTCGTGGACCGGGTGGACGGCTGGGTGAAGGACGGCCGGCTCTACCTGCGGGTGGCGGACTACAAGACCGGCCGCAAGAGCTTTGACTTTACCGACGTATTCAACGGGCTGGGGCTGCAGATGCTCCTCTACCTCTTTACCCTGGAGGAGCGGGGGGAGAAGCTCTACGGTCTGCCCGTGGACGGGGCCGGGGTTCTCTACGTCCCCGCCCGGGAGATCACCACCCGGGGCACCCGCCTCATGGCGGAGGAGGACCGGCTGGCCAAAGTGAACAAAGAGCTCACCCGCAGCGGTCTGGTGCTGGACGACCCGGATGTGCTGGAGGCCATGGAGCACGCGGGACCCAAGGGGCTGCGCTTCCTGCCCCTGAAGGTAAAGAAGGACGGCACCATTACCGGCTCGGCCCTGGCCAGCGCCGAGAACCTGGGGCGGCTGGGGAAGCACATCCAGAAGATCCTCAACGACATCGGAAAGGAACTGGCGGAGGGCAGCATCGCCTCCGACCCCTTCTGGAAGGGGGAGCAGAAGAACGCCTGCATGTTCTGCGACTACGCCGCCGCCTGCCAGTTTGAGGAGAGGCGGGGCACCGACTGCCGCCGCTGGCTGCGGCACATGGAGGCCCCGGACTTCTGGGACAGCATCGCAAAGGAGGTGGAGGGCAGTGCCCCTGGCAAAGCTTGAGATATTCGTGCCGGAGAGCCACTTCGAGGCGGTCCGGCAGGCCCTCTGGAGGGAGGACGCGGGGCACATCGGCCTCTACGACCATGCCCTCTCCTGGAGCCGGGTGCACAGCTGCTGGCGCAGCCTGGAGGGGTCCAGCCCCTTCCAGGGCACCCCGGGTGAACTGACCGAGGCGGAGGAGATCAAGATTGAGGTCTGCTGCCGGACGGAGAACCTGGAGCGCACCCTGCGGGCGGTGCGGGCGGCCCACCCCTACGAGGAGCCGGTGATCAACGTGCTGCCCCTGCGGGCGGCCGGACTGAAGGAAGGAGGTCCAGTATGGACATAGAGCTGAACTTTGTGGAACAGGGGCAGGGCAGTCCCCTGATCCTCCTCCACGGCAACGGGGAGGACGCATCCTGCTTTGAGCACCAGATGGAGCCCTTCTCCCGGCACTTCCGGGTGCTGGCGGTGGAGACCCGGGGCCACGGGAAGAGCCCCAGGGGCAGCGCCCCCTTTACCATCGAGCAGTTCGCCCTGGACCTGAAGGAGTTTCTGGACGGGCAGGGGATCTCCCGCTGCTCCCTCTGCGGCTTCTCCGACGGGGGCAACATCGCCCTGGCCTTCGCCTGCCGCTGGCCGGAGCGCCTGGAGAGGCTGGTGCTGGCGGGGGCCAATCTGTTTCCCGCCGGGCTGCTGCCCCGGTACCAGAAGCCCTTCGAGGAGCGCTGGCAGCAGCTGCACTGGAGGCACATGAACGGGGAGCTGAGCGAGGAGGAGATCCGGGAGTGGGAGCTGCTGGACCTGATGGTGACCCAGCCCCAGACGGACCTCAGCGATCTGCCCCGCATCACCTGCCCCGTGCTGGTCACCGCCGGGGACCGGGACATGGTGGACCTGGACCACACCCTGTTCATCGCCCGCTCCATCCCCGGATGCCGGCTGTGCATCCTCCCGGGGAGCCACTTCATACACAGGAAGAGCTGGGAGACCTGGAACCGGACGGTGCTGGACTTCCTTACAGGCAGGTCTGACAGCCGCCGCAGGGAGGAGGCGGATGCATGTCCCTCGACAGACTGACAGAGGAACAGAGAAAGACGGTGCTGGACCGGGGCGGCGAGCTGCTGGTCTCGGCGGCGGCCGGCTCCGGCAAGACCCGGGTGCTGGTGGAGCGGCTGCTGGACCGGATCACCCAGGAGGGGCTGGACATCGACCGCTTCCTGGTCATCACCTTCACCCGGGCCGCGGCAGCGGAGCTCCGGGGGCGCATTGCGGCGGAGATGACCGCCAGGCTGGCGGAGGACCCGGGGAACGGCCACCTGCGCCGCCAGGTCACCCTGGTGTACCAGGCGCAGATCTCCACCATCCACTCCTTCTGCTCCGCGGTGCTGCGGGAGAACGGGAACCTGATCGACCTGGACCCGGACTTCCGCCTCTGCGACGAGGGGGAGTCCCAGGTGATCATGGCCCGGGTGCTGGACGAGATGCTGGAGAAGCGCTACGAGGACGGGGAGGACCCGGACTTCCTGCGGCTGGTGGACACCATGTCCCCCGGCCGGGACGACAGCATGCTGGCCTCCATCGTACTGGACATCTACACCCGGGTGCAGAGCCACCCGGACCCGGAGGGCTGGCTGCGGGACCAGAAGAAGGTCTGGGAGCTGGAGGGGATCACGGACGCGGCCCAGACTCAGTGGGGCGCCGAGCTGCTGGCCGGCGTGAAGGAGCAGGCGGCCTGGTGCGCCGCGCAGCTGCGGGAGGTCAGGGAGCAGGCCAGGAAGGACGAGCTTCTGAACCGGAACTTCGGCGCCAGCCTGGATGCCAGCCTGGAGCAGCTGGAGAAGGCGGTGCAGGAGGAGAGCTGGGACGGGGTGTGGAAAGCCCTGGAGGTGCCCTACCCCCGCTTCGGCACGGCCCGGAAGCGGAAGGAGCCTGTTGACGATGCCCGGCAGAGGGAACTTGACGCCCTCCGGGAGGAGATCAGGGCCCGCCGGGAGATGGTGAAGGAGCAGACAGGGAAGCTGCGGGACTCCATGCTGGGCAGCAGCGCCGAGCTGCTGGAGGACATGCGCCTCACCGCCCCTGCGGTGCGCACCCTCATGGACCTGGTGAAGGACTTCATGACCGCCTTCTCCCAGGAGAAGCGGCGGCTGGGGATCCTGGACTTCACCGACCTGGAGCACCAGTGCCTGCGGCTGCTGACGGACGACAGCGGGGAGCCCTCCGAGACCGCCCTCTCCTGGGCCGCCCGCTTTGACGAGGTGCTGGTGGACGAGTACCAGGACACCAACCAGGTGCAGAACGCCATCTTCCAGATCATCTCCGGGAACGGCCGGCGCCTGTTCCAGGTGGGGGACGTAAAGCAGTCCATCTACCGCTTCCGGCTGGCGGACCCCACCATCTTCCTGGACAAGTTCGCCCGCTTCAAACCCGGGGACGAGGCGGCGGAGGGGGAGCCCCGGAAGCGGATCCTCTCCCGGAACTTCCGCTCCCGGCCCCAGATCCTGGAGGGCTGCAACGACCTGTTCCGCAGCATCATGTCCCCCCAGCTGGGGGAGATCGCCTACACGGAGGAGCAGGCGCTGGTGCCCGGCGCCGCATTCCCCGACGCGGAGGGGAGCAGCTATGCCATTGAGGCAGATCTGATCGACGTCTCCTTCCTGAAGGAGATGGAGGAGGACGAGGCCTCCGACTACGACAAGGTGAAGACGGAGGCCCGCTTTGTGGCCGGCCGCATCCAGTCCCTGCTGCTGAACCGGTTCCAGGTCTCCGACGGCCGGGGCGGGACCCGGGATCTGCGCCCCTCCGACATCATGATCCTCCTGCGCAGCAGCGCGGGGGTCGTGGAGGAGTACCGCCGGGCTCTGACGGAGCTGGCCATCCCCTGGGACTCCGATACCGGGGGCAGCATCTTTGACACCCCGGAGGTGATGGCCGCCCTCTCCATCCTGCAGATCGTGGACAACCCCAGGCAGGACGTGCCCCTGATCGCCGCCCTCCGCTCCCCGGTGTACGGCTTTACCGGGGACGAGCTGGCGAAGCTGCGCAAGCGCACATCAGGGGACTTCTACTCCGCCGTAGTGAAGGCCGCCCGGGAGGGGGACGGGAAGTGCGCCGCCTTCCTGCAGCAGCTGCAGGAGCTGCGCTTTGACGCAGGGGACAGAAGCTGCCGCCAGATGGTCTGGCACATCTACGAGCGCACCAACCTGCTGGGGATCTACGGCGCCATCGACGCCGGGGAGGAGCTGGAGGTGCGGGCCCGGGCCGCCCAGCGCCAGGCCAACCTGCTGGCCCTCTACGACCTGGCGGGGCAGATGGAGGACGCCGGCTGCCGGACCCTGTTCCAGTTCCTGCTGCGCCTGCAGAAGCTCCAGGAGCGGGGGGTGAAGCTGGAGACCCGGGGCACGGAGCAGAAGAAGGACGGGGTGTCCCTCCTCACCGTCCACAAGTCCAAGGGGCTGGAGAAGCCGGTGGTGTTCGTATGCGGCCTCTCCCGGAACTTCAACCGGCGGGACACCATGGCCCCGGTCCTCTTCCATCCGGTGCTGGGTGTGGGCCCCCGGGGCCTGGACGGGGAGCGGATGATCTCCTATGACACCCTGGCCCGCACGGCGGTGGCCCGCCGCCTGGACATGGAGCGGATGAGCGAGGAGATGCGGCTGCTCTACGTGGCCATGACCCGGGCGAAGGAGAAGCTGATTCTCACCATGACCCTTAAGGACGGCATGAAGACCCTCTCCGGCATGAGCCGCTTTGCCGGCTGGCCCCTGTCCCCCGCGGTGCTCTCCCGGCGCAGGAGCCTGGGGGAGTGGGTGCTGCTGCACCTGCTGTCCCGGCCCGAGTCCGCCGGTCTGCGGGCGGAGGCGGGGCTTCCCCCGCCCCCGGAGCCCCCGGAGAATCTGGGTCCCCCCTGGGAGATCCGGTTTGTGGACGGCATCACCGCCAGGCTGGAGCGGCCCCCCGTGGAGACGGTCCGGAGCAGCGCAGATGCCGGTACGGACAGCATCCGGGTGCAGGAGCTGCAGGAGAAGTTCACCTGGCAGTACCCCCGGACCCGGGAGGAGGACATCCCCTCCGCCCTCACGGTCACCCAGCTGAAGGGCAGGGTCCTGGATGTGGAGGCCGCCGAGGGCGGCGTGCCCCTGCTGGACGAGTCGTATAAAGAGGTGGTGCTCTCCCGGCCGGACTTTGTGGCCTGCCACAGGGGTCTGACCCCCATGCAGCGGGGCAGCGCCATCCACCTGGCCATGCAGTACGTGGATCTGAAGGGGGACCTGAGCGTCCAGGGCCTGAAGCTCCAGGTGCAGAAGCTGGTGCAGGACGGGTTCCTGTCCCCCCTGCAGGCCCAGACCGTCTCGGTGGCCCGGATGGCCGCCTTCTTCCGCAGCCGGACCGGCAGGGAGATGCTGAAGGCGGAGGAGGTCAGGCGGGAGTTCAAGTTCTCGCTGATGGTCCCCGCGGAGCGGTTCTACCCGGATCTGGAGCCCGGGGAGGAGATCTACCTCCAGGGGGTGGCGGACCTGTGGTTCGGGGACAGCAGCGGCATCACCGTAGTGGATTTCAAGACAGACAGCATCCAGCGGGGGGAGGAGAAGACCTGCGCGGACCGGTACGCCAGCCAGCTGCTGGCCTACAGCGACGCCCTGTCGGTGATCCTCCAGCGCCCGGTGAAGCACCGGATCCTCTGGTTCTTTGCCACGGGCCAGGCGGTGGAGCTGGAGCCTGCCGGCGGGGCAGGCTGAGACTGCAGAGGGAAGAGAGAGCAGGGGGGAGGAGGCATTCCAGCCCTCCTGCTCCTGCGCCCGCACATGAAGGAGGCAGAGCTGTGGAACAGGAACAGAAACCCCAGGTGAAAGTGCAGGTCATCGGCATGACCGGAAAGCGGCTGATGCCCGCCACCCCCAGAAAGGCGGGAAAGGCCTCTGTCTGCCAGAGGGACCCCTTCACGGTCAGGCTGAACTGCAGGACCGGCGGGGCAGTCCAGTACTGAGGAAACAGATGAGAAAATGGAAAAAACACTGCAGAAAGCCGGGAACCCCCGCGCCGGTTCCATGAAGCGCATCCTGCTGGCGGAGGACGACGCCGGCATCGTCACGGCCCTGGGGGTCTGCCTGGCCAGAGAGGGTTTTGAGACCGTGTCCGCCGCCGGTCAGAGGGAGGCGGAACAGCTGCTGGAGCAGGAGACCTGTGACATCGCCCTGGTGGATCTGGCCCTCCGGGACGGCAGCGGCTTCGGCGTATGCCGGGCCGCCAGAGACAGGGGCATCCCCGTGATCTTCCTCACCGCCAGCACCGATGAGAACAGCGTGGTGACCGGTCTGGACATGGGGGCCGACGACTACATATCCAAGCCCTTCCGGCCCCGGGAGCTGGTCTCCCGCATCCGCAGCGTGCTCCGCCGCACCAGCAGCACGGAGACGGTGTCCCTCCCCGGGGGCGTCACAGTCAATCTGGAGAAGGGGACCGCGGAGCGGGAGGGGAAGGACCTGGGGCTCACCCCCCTGGAGTTCCGGCTCCTCTCCGCCCTGGTCAGCCGGCGGGGGAAGCTGGTGACCCGGAACCAGCTGCTGGAGGAGCTGTGGGACATCGACGGGGAATTTGTAAATGACAACACCCTGACGGTCTACATCCGCCGGCTCCGGGCCAAGATCGATACGGACCGCAGCGCCCCCTCCGTCATCACCACGGTGCGGGGGCTGGGCTACCGGGTGGACTGAGATGGGCGCCCTATTTCGAAACAGGTCCCTCCGGCGGGAGACCGCCGCATATCTGGCCCTCACGGCGCTGCTGGCGCTGGCGGGGCTTCTGCTCTCTTCCCGGGCTGCCCTTCTGGCGCTGGCCGCAGGTCTGCTTTTCACCTGCCTGCATGTGCTGCTGGCCGCGGGCCGCTTCCGCCGGATGGCGGACCTGAGCCTGGAGATCGACCGCATCCTCCACGGCTCCCGGGAGCGGCTGATCGGCCGCCAGGAGGAGGGGGAGCTGTCCATACTGGAGAACGAGATCCAGAAGATGACGGACCGGCTGCTGGAGCAGTCCGCCCAGCTGCAGGGGGAGAAGGAGAAGCTGGTGCAGGCCATCGAGGACATCTTCCACCAGGTCCGCACCCCCCTGACCGCCCTCAACATCCAGGTCTCCCTGCTGGCGGAGGAGGACCTGCCCCCGGAACAGCGCCTGCAGATGGGGCGGGAGGCGGAGAAGCAGCTGCAGAGGCTGGAGTGGCTCATCGAGTCCCTTCTTAAGATGAGCCGTCTGGACGCCGGCGCCGTGGAGCTCCGGCGGGAGACGGTCTCCGTCCGGACCCTGGCGGAGAAGGCCTCTGCCGCCCTGGCGGCGCCCATGGAGCTGCGGCAGCAGACCCTGCAGCTGCACATCGGGGAGGAGACCTTCCAGGGGGACCTGAGCTGGTCTGCGGAGGCCCTGGGGAACCTGCTCAAGAACTGCATGGAGCACACCCCGGCGGGAGGCACCGTCACGGTCACCGCAGAGGAGACCGCCCTGTACACGGAGATCGCAGTGCAGGACACCGGTCCCGGCTTCGCCCCGGAGGACCTGCCCCGGCTCTTTGAGCGCTTCTACCGGGGGGCCGGCGCCCGGGCGGAGAGCGCGGGCATCGGGCTGGCCCTGGCCCGCCGCATTGCAGCGGAGCAGAACGGGACCCTGACGGCCGACAATGCCCCGGAGGGGGGTGCCCGCTTCGTGCTGCGGTTCCACAAGGGGGTCATCTGAGCCGCCCGGATCTTCCGGCCTGTTTTTTTCCTGTCTGTCACCGGGCTGTCACATTGGACCTGTACAATGGGGGGCAGCTGGACAGAAAGGAGCGTCTGCCATGGAGATTCTGCGGGCAGAAGATCTGACAAGAGTATACGGCCGGGGGGAGAACACCGTCACCGCCCTGGACCATGTGTCCCTCAGCGTGGAGCAGGGGGAGTTCCTGGCGGTTGTGGGACCCTCCGGGTCCGGCAAGTCCACCCTGATGCACATCCTGGGGGGCGTGGACCGGCCCACCGGCGGAAAGCTGTTCCTGAACGGGCAGGATGTATACGCCCGGAACGAGGACCAGCTGGCCGTCTTCCGCCGCCGGGAGGTTGGCCTCATCTACCAGTTCTACAACCTGATCCCGGTGCTCAGCGTGGAGGAGAACATCACCCTGCCGGTGCTCATGGACGGCAGGAAGGTGAACACGGAGCGGCTGGAGGAGCTGCTGCAGATTCTGGGTCTGCAGAACCGGAGACACCACCTGCCGGGGGAGCTCTCCGGGGGGCAGCAGCAGCGGGTATCCATCGGGCGGGCCCTGATGAACGCCCCCGGGGTGGTGCTGGCCGACGAGCCCACGGGAAACCTGGACTCCCGGAACAGCGCCGAGATTCTCCAGCTGCTGCGGGACTCCAGCCGCAGGTACCGCCAGACCCTGATCATGATAACCCACGATGAGAACATCGCCCTGCAGGCGGACCGGATCCTGGCCATGGAGGACGGCCGCATTGTGCGGGAGGAGAAAATCCGGGAGGTCAGGGCATGAGCATCTTCCGCCGCTATACCCTGCGCACCCTGCGGAAGAACCCGGTGCGCACCCTGGTCACTCTCCTGGGCATCGTCCTCTCCGTCTCCCTGGTGACGGCGGTCATCGAGGGGGGCTGGAGCGGCATCTCCTACGTGCGGCGCACCGGCGAGGTGGAATGCGGGCGCTGGCAGGGGTATGTCTTCCATCTCAGCGAAGAGGAGAAAGATGCGTTCCTGACCCGGGAGGAGCTGAAGGAGACCGCCGTCTGGGAGGAGTACGGCTGGAACGAGGACATCTACCTGGCGGACATCTCCGGCGACGTGTCCAGCATGCTCTCCCTGTACATGCTGGAGGGGCGGCCCCCGGAGAACCCGGGGGAGATCGCCCTCCCTGTCACCTATGTGCGGAAACTCCGGTCCGGCGGGGCGGAGGCCGCACCTGGGAAACCCGTCTCCATCTCCACCGGCATCTGGACGGACAGCAGCGGGAACCGGCTGGGGGAGTTCGGGAGTGAACGGCCGGAATATGACCGACTTGCGGATGTCCATGAGGACGTCTGGACCCTGACAGGCATCTATGAGGATCCCGTCTATCCCGACGCCGGCACAGCCGGGCTGCCCATCGGTCTGGTCCGCAGCGCCTCGGGGGGAACCGGGTACTGGCGGGTGTTCTACACCCTGAAGAATCCGGGGGCCTATGATGCCTTTGAGAAGACCCTCCGGGACAGCGGTCTGGAGTCCGTGCCCAACAGCCCGCTGCTCCGGTCCTACGGCGTAATGGGCGGCGACCTGGTGGGAGCCATCCTGAGCCTGGGGGCTGTGCTGGTCTGCCTTGTGGTCTTCGGCTCCGTCAGCCTCATCTGCAGTGCCTTCTCCATCTCGGTGGAGGAGCGTATCCAGCAGTTCGGCATCCTCAAATCCCTGGGGGCCACCAGGGCTCAGATCCGCTCCTGTGTTCTCTGGGAGGCGCTGTTCCTCTGCATTCCCGGCATACCCCTGGGCCTGGCTGCGGGCTGCGGGGGGATCGGCATCACCCTGCGGGCGCTCCGGGAGTATCTGGCGGTCTTTATGGGCACCTCGGAGGGCAGGTTTGCAGATGTGAGAATCCATCTGGTGCCGGCCCCCGTCCCCCTGCTGCTGTGCGCCGTGGTCTGTCTGCTGACGGTGCTGCTCTCCGCCTGGATTCCGGCAAGGCGGGCCATGAAGCTGCAGCCTGTGGAGGCGGTGCGCCAGACCGGGTACGGGCGCTCCATGGCACGGAAGCGGGGAAAGAGGGCCGGGGAGACCGTGAAGACCGGACCTCTGCAGAAGCATCTGGGATTCGAGTGGATGATGGCCCTTCGGAACTTCCGGCGGGACCGGAGCCGCTACCGCTCCACTGTCTTCTCCCTCTTCCTCAGCGTGACGCTGTTCATCTCCGCCTCCTCCCTGTGTGACTACCTCTCCGCCACCGTGCACGCCACGGATGCGGCGCTCAGCCGCGAGGACATCACGGTCATGGGCCTGCTCCAGGACCAGGAGGGCGCGGAGGACCCCGCTGCCATGCTGGAGCTGCTGTCAGGGGCCCGGGGTGTGACCGGGGGCATCTGCTGGTACAGCGCCGGCCGGCAGCTTCAGTTTGATGCGGATCTGGCGGATGACGAGGTGCTGGGCTGGCTGGAAAGCGGCATCAGAATCCGCCTGGAGCTGGGGGAGGACGGAACGCTCCGGATGCCCAACACCATGATCTGCTTTACAGACGACAGGACCTTTGAGGAGCTGTGCAGGGAAAACGGGGTGTCCCCGGAGCAGTGCACCGGCGGTGACACGGTGTCCGGCCTCCTCTACAACTGGCAGGGCGTCGTCTCCCAGCTGCCGGGGGGAGGCAGAAAGTGGGGGATCACCCGGCTGGTGCGCCCCTCCGCATTCCCTCTGACCCTGACGGGCATAACCGAGAAAGCAGTGGAGGGCTATGTTCTGGTATCCCGGGGGGAGGACCTGTATGAGTACTGGCCGGAGAGCTGCGTGGAGACGGGGGCTGATCCGGCGGAGGACGAGATCCTGTACCTGACTGCCCGGGAGGCTCTCCAGGAGACTCCATTTACGGCGGCCGCCCCGGCGGACGAGGTGCCCTTCGCCTTTGACCGGGATGGGCCGATTCTGTTCTACCCCATGAGCTCCATGGACGAGGTGCTGGGGCAGGTTCCGGACCGGGACATCCGGTACCAGTACGCATTTACCGCAGCCAGCCCCGCTGAGGCAGAGGCGGACATGGAGCGCCTGCTCCTGGAGGCGGGGCAGGAGAGCGGCGGAATCGAGACCGCCGGACCGAACCGGGATCTCTCCCTGGAGGTGCTGGTGCGGGTGTTCTCCTGGGGGTTCATCACCCTGATCTCCCTCATTGCCGCCGCCAATGTATTCAACACGGTATCCACAAACATCACCATCCGCCGCAGGGAGTTTGCGGTGCTCCGGTCCATCGGCATGACGCGGAAGGCCTTCCGGAAGATGATCCGGCTGGAGTGCGTCATCTGCGGACTCCGGGGTCTGCTGTGGGGCCTGCCGGCCTCGGCAGCCGTCAGCTGGATCATCTGGCACTTCGCATCCTCCATTCTTTACTGCAGTTTCCACATCCCCCCGCTCAGCGTGGCCGCGGCAGCCGCCAGCGTATTTCTGGTCATATTTGCAGCCATGGTCTACGCCGTCCGCAGGACTGAGAGGGACGGCATCGCGGATGTGCTGAAACAGGCGGCCTTCTGATCCGGAGCCGGGATTCCCCTGCCGGGGGGCGGGGAAAGAGCTTGTACCGGACCCGCCCCCGGCGTATAATTCCGGTGGAAGGGGGCTGCACTGCCATGGACATGGACATCCTGGACGCATATCTTCTCAGGGGGGACCCCGGAACGCGGGATCTGGCCTTCTGCTGGCAGACAGCCGCCGGACTGCAGGCGGCCGCCGGCATGAGGACCTCGGATTTCCTGGCGGGGACTGCCCTCCGCACGGTCCGGGGGGAGCTCCCCCTGGAGGCGGCGCAGCAGGCGGTGCACCAGCACTGGAGAAACCAGCCCGGGGAGGCTGCCTCACCGGGACAGGAGGCGGCCGACACGGCAGCCGTCAGGACTGCGGTCCTCCTGGCGGACCGGTCCTTCTCCCTGACCCCGGTCCACTACATCTCCATCCACCGGACCCTGTTCTCCGGCATTCTCAGCCGCGCAGGGGAACTGCGCACGGAGACTCTGTCCAGACCCGAGCCGGTTCTGAACGGCGCCTCTGTCCTCTTCTGCTACCCGCCGGACATCCAGGCCTCTCTGGAGTATGAGCTGGAGCAGGAGCGGAGGTCCGGCTTCAGCGGACTCTCCGGGGAGCAGATGACAGCCCGCCTGGCCCGCTTTGCAGCCCGGCTCTGGCAGATCCAGGCCTTTGAGGAGGGGAGCACCCGCACCACGGCTGTCTTCCTGATCCGCTACGCCAGAAAGCTGGGTTTCCGTCTGGAGAGGAGCGTATCCCCGGAGGACGCGGCCTTCTTCCGCGGCGCCCTGGTACGGGCAAACTATACGGACGTATCCAGAAACATCCAGGAGACCCCGGAGTATCTGGAGGCCTTCCTGCAGAATCTCCTGCTGAACGGGCGCCACCCCCTCCGGGAGCAGGACCTGCGCATCCCTTCCGCCGGAACGGCCGCTGCTCCGGCAGCGGAGCGGGGAACAGCAGAGGCGGAAAAGCCGGCGGCGGCCGCCCCCCGCCCGGCCCCCAGGAGACCGGGAAGAGCCGCAGGGGGCGAGGACCCGGCGGCGGGACTGCCCGACGGGCTGCGGGCGGTTCTCCGGGAGAAGAAGTTCTCCTCCAGGGCCGTGCGCAATATCCGCCAGCTCTACGACCGCTTCGGCAGCGGGACCATGTTCGGAAGGTCAGACGCCGCTGCCGTACTGAACCGGGGACCTTCCACCGTCTCAGAGCTGCTGCGGCAGATGCTGGAGGCGGGGATCCTGGCCGTGGTCAGCGGCCGCAGGAAGTATGTATTCACCATCTGCCGGCCGGACGGCACGGCATGACAGCGGCACAGAAGCCGGGAGCACGGACGTGGCTCCCGGTTTTCTCATGCCCCGCCGGTCCGGGTCCGGAGGGGTTCCTGTGAGAAAAGGGATGCGGCAGAGGAAAAAAGGTTTGCCCGGGGCCGGATGATGCTGTATACTTTTAAGGAAGGGAAGTGACTGCGGTGTGGCAGCATGAGATCACTCAGACCGTGCCTCTTCTGGGCAGCGACGGCAGTCTGACGGAACCCGGCTGGGCCAGAAGACCCCTCATGCCTTACAGGCGGGAGGACGTCAGGGCGCCGGCTCTCCGGATCCGGGAGTGGGACCGGTACATGATCTTTGATGCCCGCCGCGCCCTGACCCTGACGGTGTCCGATATCGGACGGGCGGGCATCGACGCCGTCTCCTGGAGCAGTCTGGACGGGGGTTCAGATGAAACTGCATACCAGGTGCGGCCTCTGTCCCTGGGGCGGACCGGTCTGCCCCGCAGTTCGGAGGACGGGATGGCGGCGGTCACCGGACACCGGTGCGCGCTGGCCTTCCACCATGTCCGCGGCCGGGATCTGCAGGCGCGGCAGCTGCTCTTCACCGCCTTCCGCTTCCGGGAGGGCCTGGACCTGGAGGGCTCCCTCCTGCTCACCGGGGAGCCGGAGGAGTCCATGAACATTGCAGTTCCCTTCACCGAGCCCGGTCACTTCTCCCTCAGCCGGAAGGTCTGCTGCATGCGGGTCTCGGGGGAGGTCATACTGGGCAGGGCCCGGTACATCTTTGACCCGGATTCGGCTTATGCCGTGCTGTACTGGGGCCGGGGCGCCTGGCCCCCGGACTGCAGCTGGTACTGGAGCGCCGCCTGCGGCGAGACCGGCGGCGTCCCCGTGGGCTTCACGCTGGGCTGCGGGTTCGGCGAGGTCCACACGGCCACGGAGAACGCCATTGTGTACGGGGGAAAGATCCACAAGCTCTCCCATGTTAAGTTTCAGGTCCCGGGCAGACCCGGCCGGGAGGACTGGATGTCGCCGTGGCGCCTGACAGACGACGCGGGCCGTCTGGAGCTGGACTTTGTGCCTGTTCTGGACCGGACCGGAAGGGTCCGTGTGCCGTTTCTGTCCATCGGCCGGCACCAGGTGTTCGGCCGATTCACCGGACGTCTGGTGCTGGATGACGGGACGCAGCTGAAGGTGGAAAATCTGACAGGGTTTGCGGAGAGGGTTGTCAGCAGATGGTAAAGTCCTACAAGACGCTCAGCCGGCGGGTGGCCGCCCGGAGATGCATCATTCCCTACACGCTGGAGTTCAAGCCGATCAAGAACAAGAATCTGCGCGTCGACCCCGGGGGAAACGTGGTGCTCTCCGTCCCCTTCCTGTGCACCCTGGAGGAGGCGGACCAGATGGTCCGGGAACACGAGGACTGGATCATCCGGGCCCTGGGGCGCCTCACCGACCGGATCAGCCGGGATGAACTGCCGCCGCTTCCGCCCCCGGCGGAGTGCAGGCGCATTCTCCAGGCGGCCCTGGACCGGGTCTTCCCCCTCATGGCGCCCTTCCTTAATAATGTAAAGCCGGTGCTGAAAATCCGCGCCATGACCAGCCAGTGGGGCAACTGCCACTACCAGCAGGGGTACATCACCCTGAATTCGGCCCTGGCCCGGCTGCCGGAGCGGCTGCAGGACTACGTGGCGCTGCATGAGCTGGTCCATTTCCTGTATCACGACCACGGGGAGGGGTTCTACGCCACCATGAGCGCCCTGATGCCGGACTGGATGGAACGGCGCAGCCAGATGGGGGAGTGGGCAAACGCCCTTGTCAAGCAGAAATGACTGTGCAGACAGAGGTCCTGACGGCAGGCTGTGCCGCCCCGGAACCTCTGTCTGCATTTCGGGACCGCCTCAGCTGCCTGCTGATAAACCGCATGTCTGGACCGGGACCATGGAATGCAGGTCTCCTTCGCATGCAGCAGCACATCCGGCCGGCTGGTTTATGTGCTTATGGAGAGGAACGCGGGCACGGGTTCGTGCATCAGAAAGGAGACAGAAGGATGAGCAGTGCTGGAAAAACTGCAGGCCGGGATGACGGAACCATGACCTGCGGCGCCGTCTCC
>CAYYHY010000030.1:0-19093 GCA_964471855.1 uncultured Oscillospiraceae bacterium
CTCCTGCCGGAGCGGGCAGCTGATCCTTCCTGCAGTGCTCAGTGCTGATACGATATGCGAGAAAGGCGGTTAAAAAAGATGAGATTTGATCCAGAAAAGCTGGCAAGGGATGCCGTGCAGGGTCTGCAGAAGGGCGACAAGCCCGGCAGTGCTGCAGATGCCGCCAGAAATCTGCTTCACGGTGTAAAGGACGCGGTGTCTGGAGATGTTCCGTCACAGGTGCTGGATGCCCTCCGCAGGCTGATAGAGGAGGCCAGGCAGCTGCTGGAGTCCTCCGGCGGGAAGAACAAGGTCCTGGAGGAGGGCATCAGCAAAGCTCAGAAACTCCTGGACAGCAGGGAACTGACCGGGGATGCGGTCTCCCGGATGGTGGCCGAGCTGGGCGCCCTCATCAAGGATGCGGGGAAGAAGGAGCCGGAAGAAGCTCCCCGGAAGGCTGCAGAACCTGCTGCCAGACCCGCTGAAGAGAAGCGGACTGCCGGCCCCTCGAAGCCGGCTGCTGCCCCTGCTAAGACCGTCCAGTTCACCGACGTAAAGCCCGGGGCCTACTACTACGATGCAGTGCAGTGGGCTGTGCAGAACGACGTGGTATCCGGGACCACCGAGACCACATTCAGCCCGGACCAGAACTGCACCCGCGGGCAGGCGCTCCTGATGATCTGGAGGGCGGAAGGTTCCCCCGCGCCCAGGAGCCGGAAGAACCCCTTTACGGACGTGGCTGACAGCGCCTACTACCACGACGCCGCACTGTGGGCTGCGGAACGGGGCCTTGTCACCGGCAGCACCATGCAGCCGGATGAACCGGTGACCCGGGGCACCATGGTGACCTTCCTGTACCGGAATGCCGGCTCCCCGGCGGTCAGCGGCGGCACTGCCTTTGCAGATGTTCCCCAGAACGCCTGGTTTGCAAAGCCCGTGGCCTGGGCCACCAGCCGGAAGATCACCTCCGGTACCAGCGGGAACACGTTCAGTCCCGACACCGTGTGCACCCGGGGACAGATCGTCACCTTCCTGTACAAGGCCCGGTCCTGAGAAACTCTGCCAGCGGGGCAGGGAACCTGCTGCAGCTTGTAACGGACATGCCTGACCTTTGCCGGTCCTGCGGATGTTCCCCGGACTTCCTCTCTGACGGCCGGGGCTGTATCCTCTCTCCGGGCGTGTCCGAACCTGCGGCGCCCCTGTTTCCAAAGTCCGTACAGTTCAGCCCGGTCTCCTGCGCAGACAGAAGACCGGGCATTCACATATGCATCAGGAGGCATCGCCGTGATCATACGAAGCGGAGGCCAGTCGGGGGTGGACCGGGCTGCCCTTGATACGGCCAGGCGGCACGGCATCCCCGTCTGCGGGTGGTGTCCCGGGGGCGGCTGGGCAGAGGACTGTCCTGAGCCCCCCGGTGTCCGTGCCCTCTTCCCGGAGCTGCAGGAGACGCCCCTGGGGCGGGTGGAGCAGAGAACGGTGTGGAACGTCCGGGATTCCGATGCAACCCTGACTGTCGAGCCTCTGGATTCGGGGGCTTCCCCAGGTACTGACCTCACCAGGAGAGCTGCCCGCATCTTCCGCAGGCCCCTCCTGACCGTCCATTCCGTCTCCGATGTGCCTCTCATCCTGGACTGGTGCCGGCGGGACTGGGTCCTGAATGTCGGCGGTCCCCGGGCCAGTGAATGGCCCCGCGGGTATGCAGAGACCTGCGCTCTTCTCTCCCTGTTCTTCACCGGGCTGGGCTTCCCTGCATGCGGAAACTGATGCAGCAGATGCCTGCACACCTGCTGCACTCCCCGGGACCAGCACCTGAAAAGCCGCCCCGCGGCCGCATCTGCGGCTGCGAAGCGGCTGTGCTGTTTCTGTCAGCTGTCAGTCAGACTGGATGCGGGGTGCCCGGGAGATACAGCTTTTCCTTGCTGTAGATGAGGTTTCCGCACCGGCCGTCCCGGCGGTGGAACTTCTCGTCGCAGTCCTTGGCTATAAACGCCTTCTTGCCCATGAAATCGAAGGGGATGTCATCCGCTCCGCCTCTGGTCAGCAGTTCGTCACAGAGGGAGATCATGCTGTCCATGATGTCCGCCCCCGTCTCCATCTCGTGGTGGGAGAGGAACACCCGGTCGAAGGTGCCGGCCAGTGCATCTCTGGCGGCGCAGACGTTTTCCAGGTACTCCTCCACTGTACTGGCCTCCTCGTCGAACAGGAACGTGGAGTTGTTGCAGGTATCCCCCAGGACCAGGATCCGCTCCTCCTGGAGCAGGAAGGCGGTGGCCCCCTGGGTATGACCCCGGAGGGAGACTGCCTGAATGTGCAGACCTCCCAGGTCGAAGAGCATGCCGTTCTCAAGGGGGAGGAAGACCATGTCCGGCTTCTCAGGGACGAAGTCCTCGTCTCTCAGTTCTGCATAGCGGGGACCCAGATTGGCCTGCAGGTATCCCCTCCGCTCCTCCATGCGGCAGTGGCGGCGGTAGAGGGGGATGTCCCGGTGATCCATGTAGACCGTATCAAACTCCGGAGCGCCGGGGGCGTGGTCCACGTGGCCGTGAGTGAGAAGCACCGTCAGGGGTTTGTCCGTCAGAGAGTCCACCAGGGACTTCAGATGACCGACGCCGGTGCAGGTGTCGATGAGGGCGGCCCTGTCGTCCCCCTCCACCAGGTAGAGCAGCTCGCCGCAGGCGCTGCGGATGCAGGCAACGCGGCTGTTTACAGGCTCAACTGCATAAAACTGCATGATCAGACGCCTCCTCAGTCATCGCTCCGGAGAGCGGTCAGTTCCTCCGCCAGAGCCTCGATGGTCTCAGGGGGGAAGCCCATGAAGGACATGCCGTACAGGGTGGTCAGGTTTTCGTGCAGGTACTCCTCGTCCCCGCTGGTCAGATAATGGTACAGGGGAGGGGAGAGGCGCTGGATGATCTCCATGGCCCTGGGGTCGCCCGTCATCTCGCAGAAGAGGGTCCGCCTGGTATACAGGCCCCGCAGGTCCCGGTCCGGCCGGTACAGGAAGCGGAAGGATCCTGCCTCCAGTTCCCTGGTCCCCTCACAGCCCGGCAGTTCCACCTGCGCCGTGCAGCCGAAGGGCACGGTGATGCGGACATCCATCTGCCCGTCTCTGCGGATCTCCCAGAAGACGGAGCAGGTGCCGTGGGGCGTCTCCACCGACGCATCCAGGTGCCCCAGCCGGGAACTGACCTGGGGTGCGATGCGGATCCTGCTGAACCCCGGCTCCAGGGGCCGGATCCCGGCGGCGTTTGCATAGAGGAACTCGACTACGGAGCCGAAGGCAAAGTGGTTCAGGGAGTTCATCATGGTGCCGCTGAGCGTTCCGTCGTCCAGCACGGAGTTCCAGCGCTCCCAGATGGTGGTGGCCCCCAGATTGATGCAGTGCATCCAGCCGGGGAACTCCTCCTGGGTCAGGAAGTAGAAGGCCTCGTCCTCCATGCCGTTGTCCGCCAGCACCTTGCAGAAGATGGGGGCGCCCACGAAGCCGCCCTTCATCCGGAAGCAGTCCCGGTACAGCCGGTTGCGCAGGCCCTCCACCACGGTCTCCCGGTCCCGGCAGATGCCGGAGTACAGGGCCACGACATAGCCGGTCTGTGTATCCACGCAGAGTCTTCCGGTCTCAGTGAAGTACTCCCGCAGGGTGGCGCTGCGGATCTTCTCCGCCAGTTCTGCATACCGGGCGGCGTCCTCCGTTCTGCCCAGGGCTGCAGCCGCCTGGGAGACCATCTTCGCCGACATGTGGTAGTAGCAGGCGCTGATGAAGTAGTCGTCCGTCCCGCCCTTCATGCTCTGGGGGGTGCGTCCGTCCAGGGCCAGCCAGTCCCCCATCTGGTTGAAGAAGTTGAACTGGTAACTGTGTCCCCGGCTGGCGTCCTCCCGGTCGATGCGGTCCACCCAGTCCTTCATCAGGGGGTAGTTCTCCTCCAGGGCCCTGATGTCCCCGTAGTGGTTCCAGAGGACGGTGGGGATGAAGGTGGCGGCGTCCCCCCAGACGGCGGCGAAGGCCCCTCCGTCCGGGTCAAAGACCGGGATGACCCCGGGCACATGGCCGTCCAGCTTGACCTGCTCCACCCGCAGGTCGTGGAGGAACTTCTGGTGGAACACGGAGGTGTCCATGCTGTATGCAGCGGTCCCTGAGAAGACCTGGGCGTCTCCGGTCCAGCCCAGGCGCTCGTCCCGCTGGGGGCAGTCCGTGGGGAAGTCGATGCTGTTGGACTTCTGCCCCCACAGGGTGTTGGAGATGAGCTGGTTTACCTTTGCGTTCCCCGTGGTGATGCGGCCGATGGTCTCCATGTCCGAGTACAGGGCCCTGCCTGTGAAGTCCTCCGCTGCAGCCTCTCCCGGCCAGCCGCTCACCCGGACATAGCGGAAGCCGAAAAAGGTGAATTTCGGCTTCACGGTCTCGGAGCGGCCGTCTGCCGTGTAGACAAACCGGGCTCTGGCTCTGCGGTAGTTGTCCCGGCAGAAGTTCCCATGCTGGAGAATCTCCCCGCACTCCAGGGTGACGGTGGTCCCGGCGGGAAGCCTGTCAGAGGGGAAGGACACCCAGCCGGCAAAGTTCTGGCCGAAGTCCAGCACCGTCTCCCCGGCGGGGGTGTGGATGACCTCCCTGACCGGCATCACCTCATGTTCCGTGACCGGCAGACTGAAGCGGTCCACCAGCCGGCCCTCCGCCTGTCCCCAGACGGGGGTCTTCCAGGGGTTGTCCCGGTCCTTCCAGAGAAGGCGGTTTACCGCCTCCCCGTTGTATATGTCGCTCTCCTCCGTGTCGGAGCCCCGGTACTGCCAGGAGAGGTCCGAGGGGATGACCTCCCGGGACCCGTCCGCAAGGGAGAGATGGATCTCCGCGATCATCTGGAACTCGGAGCCGAAGTGTTCGCTGCGGCCGTCCAGCCCGAAATGCCCCTTGTACCAGCCGTTCCCCAGTTCCACCTCCAGGGTGTTCCCGGACCTGAGCAGACCGGTGATGTCGTACGTCTGGTACTGCACCTCCGTATGGTAGTCGCTTGTATAAGGAGTCAGAACCTCGCGGCTGACCGGCGTGCCGTTGAGCACAGCGCTGTACAGGCCCAGCCCGGAGATGTACAGCCGGGCCGATGTCACCCCCTCCGGGGCGGCGAAGGTCTTCCGGAAGACGGGATGGAAGGTATCCCCCGGCTGGGGCTTGATCCACCGCCCCTGCCAGGGCTCCTCCATCTTCCCGGTCTCAAAGAAGGCCGTGCCGGAGGCGGAGTCCCCCCTGTCCCCGGTCACAGTCACCCGCACATGGAAGCGGGTGCGGGGAGAGAGGGGAAGGTCCAGGGGCTCGCAGGCGGGGTTGAGCCCGGCCCCCTCCTTTGCAAGCAGAATTGTCTGGAAACCGGGGTCGGCCGCCACCTCAATCCTGGTGAGGGCAGCCTTCCTGGAGGGCGTATCTGTGACGGTCCAGGCGCACCGCAGGCCGCGGCAGGAGAAGCCCACGGGGTTCTGGACCCCGTTGATGCGGATCCGGCTGATGTTCATCCAAGTCAGTCCTTTCACCTGTGCTTGAAGCACGGCTTTCCTCCGCCGTGCTTTTTCCTCCTGCAAGCATGGCAGAAACCGCCGCCGGAATACAGCCGGAATCCGACCGGTTCTTTCCGCTTTTCGACCTCTCCTGTCAGCAGGTCCCTGCGTGAAGAGGAAGATGCCCCTTAAGCCGGATCTTCCCAGCCGCAGCGGTTCAGCTGGTCTGTCATGGCCTCCACCTCCTCCGCCATCTCTTCCGTCACGGCGATGCCGTACACTTCCCCCAGCTGCCGGATCTTCTCCCCGGCATCCGCGCCGCTGAACAGCATGCCCAGCAGATCCACCATCCCGTTTCCGGTGAGGCAGCTGCCGTCTCCCGGACGGATCACGGTTCCGCCCAGCAGGTCCGCGGGACCTCCCCGGGCCTCCTCTTCCTTCACCTTCCTGCCGTCCCGGTACGTGGTCATGGTGACGGAATACCGCACCATGCCCGGGGAGCGCTCTTCGGGGGCGTCGGGGCAGACCCAGATGGAGTACGCCTTGTGCAGATCCGCCAGCGCCTCCTCCTCCGTCCTTCCCTCGCTCTGCTCCGCCAGCATTTCCATGCACCTGCGGTTGAGGCGCCTGTCCACCGGGTTCTCCGGGGTGTCGGTGTCCGGGGCATCCAGGGTGACCTCCACCCGGAGCGGCCGGCTCTCCATCCCCTCCGGCAGCAGCGGGTCGAAGCTCCTCCCCGGCTCCGGCCGGTTCACAATGCAGCGGTCCGCAATGTACCCGGGTGTCCTGTACTCGTACTCCCAGCAGCAGCCCTGGAGAATCCATCCCAGGATGCCCGGCTGGGTGAGCAGCCTCTCTGCCCATCCGGCCGCGCCGGGCCTTCCGCCCTGAACCGTCCTCTTCTCCTCTTCCATCTGTAAGATCACCTTCCCTGATCAGGCTGAAGGATGTCTCTCCTTCTTCTGCCATTCTGACACAGGCGGAGGTGCACAGGCAAGAAGGACACAGTGGGATGGGGGATTCCAGCTGAGACACCCCCCGCGAAACGGAAGAGGACCGCCCCCGGGCGGTCCTCCGTGCATCTTCAGTCTGTTTTCCGGTCAGGCCCGGCTTCCGTGTCTGCCGATCCGGACCTCTGTCCGTCCCGGGTCTCATAGTAGAGGCGCAGAGCCTCGGCAACCACCTGGTCCCCCCGGCTGTAGTCCTCCGGCCGCAGACCCTCTCTGGCGGCCCGGACGATGCCGGTGCGGAACCCCCTGGGGAGGGGGTTCTCCGGGGTGCGGTTCAGGACCCTGTCCACTGTGGCGCTGCCTTCCCACTTCACCCCCGACTCCGGGTCCTGGCTCTTCCGGTACAGGTCCAGGAGCTCCCGGAGCTCCTCCCCGGTGAAGCTGCTGTCCAGCAGCTGCCTCTGGATGTCCTGGGGAAACTGGGAGATCTGGTAGGCGGTCATGAAGCCCACGCTGCGGCTGTCCAGCCGGTCAATCCACTCGTCGATCAGGCTGTGGCAGGAGACGTAGCGCTGGATCTGGCGCCAGCCCAGGGCCCCGGGGGGAAGTCCGGCGGCGCTCTGTATCTCCGGGTTCTCCACGGTGCGGCGGAGGACCTGCAGCTGGTTCTGGCTCCTCAGGGCCTCCGTGTACCTCCACCAGCCGTTGATCCTGTCCCGGTAGGACATGTCCCGGCGGACGATGTTGGTCAGGGCGAAGACGGCATCCGCCCCGGTGTCGTCCAGGTGGAGGATGTGGCAGGGGATCTTGGGGAGCTCCGCCTGCTTCGCCCCCAGCCAGCGGCTCTCTCCCGCCAGTATCTCAAACATGCCCCCCTCGGCGGGGCGCACCGTGACGGGCTCGATGACCCCGTACAGGCGGATGGAGTCCGCCATGGCCTCCTCCACCACAGGGGTCTGGCGGCTGAAGTCCATGCCCCCCTTGCTGCGGTAGGGGGTGAGCTTGTCCACCGGGATATTCATGAAATCAGACAGGGGCTCCTTGCCGCCGCTGATGTCCGCGGGCAGCTTGCTGATGGTGGACGCCCCGGGATTGAACTCCTTCACCTGGAAGGAGGCGGCTGCGCTGGCAAAGTCCTTCTTGGATTTCTTCATTTCACATTCTCCCCCAGATCCCGGAGCCGCTGCTTCATCTCCTCCACAAACGCCAGGTAGTCCTTCGCAGCGGGGCTGGAGCGGCTGTAGGAGATGAGATTCTCCTGGAACATCATGTACTCGGAGACGGCAATGCTCTGCCGGATGGTCTGCTGAAAGACAACTGTGTTCATCTGCCTGGCCAGGTTCCCGTAGATGTCCAGGAAGTTTCTGGCTATGGTGGTGCGGGCCTGGAAGCGGGTGATGAGAATGCCCAGAATCTCCAGCCTGTGCTCCGGATTGTAGTAGCGGATGTTCTGTATGGTATCCCACAGCTCCAGGATGGCGTCCATGGAGGCGGCCTCCGTAAAGGCGGGGATCAGAACGCAGTCGGCGGCAAAGAGGGCGTTCAGGGTGAGCAGGGTGAGGGAGGGGTTCGTGTCCATGATCACAAAGTCGTAGTCGTCCCGGACGGGGGCCAGCGCCCCGGCCAGCACCGCGGCGTCGTTCTCCCCGGTCCCGGCCCGGTAGCGCTCGCTGATGAGCCGGAGAAGCTCCTTCTCCGTGAGGGCCGCATACTCGTTCCGGTCCACCAGCCTGCTCCCCGTCCACTGGGAGAGGAAGCTGGAGGCCCGCAGGAGGTCCCCCAGAGGGGACTCCACCAGCGCCTCCCGGATGCTGCACTCCCCCCTCAGGACCTGCAGAACGCTGGGGGTCACGCTGTCCTCCCTGGAGAGGGCACACCCTGCGGCCATGTCCAGATTGCGCTGGGGGTCCAGGTTGATGGTGAGAACTCTGTATCCCTGCTCATGCAGAATGGCGGCCACGGAAGAGACGGTAACCGTCTTTCCCACGCCCCCCTTCTGGTTGGTAACCGATATGACAACACCCATGAAGCTGTCCTCCTGACGTCCCGTTTCGTCCAAGTATACCAAAAATTTCGCTTTCTGTAAACTCCTTTTGACGTCCCTGTTCCCCCCTGGTCCTCCGGGGACCGCCGGCCGCTGAAAAACAGCAGGACCCGGACAGCCGGACCCTGCTGCAGTCCCCCTCCGGTCCTTCGCCGGGCAGGGGGATTCCGCCCCGGCATCTGCACTCTGCGCACCCGGAGCCGCATATAAACTTATGAACCTGAGGCGCAACACTCATCCACAAACTTCATAAAACAGATTTTATGAAATTAATTTCCTGTTTCCTCTTGTAATTCCAGGCTGACTCCATTATACTGATAAAAGAGGCAGGATTCCGCCGGCCTCAGAATCTCACCCGGAATCGGCTTTTTCTGCCGGAATAACCTTTCATGCTGACCCGTCCCTGCAGGCAGGGGCCTGCAGGAGAGGGGGAAGGGGAGGCGGCGGAGCGGCCGGCATCGGCGAGAGGAGGCGGGTGCGGTGAGCAACTATTTCATGTCCATCTTCCCCAATGAGGATTTCATCGACCTGAGGCCCTACCAGTACGGCTGGGAGCAGTGCACCCCCCTGCACTCCTTCGGGCCCTTCATCCGCAACCACTACCTCTTCCACTACATCATCAGCGGCCGCGGGGTGCTGTACGCCCACGCGTCCAGCGGCGAGGACCGGGAGTACCGTCTGAAGGGCGGGGAGGGCTTCCTCATCTGCCCCGGCCAGATCACCCTCTACTCCGCAGAGGAAGAGGACCCCTGGAAGTATGTCTGGATGGAGTTTGACGGGATCCGCGTGGCCGAATACCTGATGCGGGCCGGTCTGGAGCAGGACCAGCCGGTGTACCACCCCCGCACGGCGGAGGAGGGGAACCGGATCCGGGACCACATGCTGTACTTCACCAGGAACTCGGACAGGTCCCCCCTCCATCTGGTGGGGCATCTCTCCCTGCTCCTGGACGAGCTGGCCGAGTACTCGGACAACCGGCAGGACCCGGAGCGGGGGGACCGGCAGGACTTCTACATCCACGAGGCGGTGGTCTACATCCAGCAGAACTACCAGCGGGAGCTGACCGTGGACGAGGTGGCCACCTTCGTCAATCTGAACCGCAACTACTTCAGCCGCAAGTTCAAGGAGAAGATGGGCTGCACCCCCCAGGAGTTCATCATCCGCCAGCGGCTTACCAGCGCCGCCGAGCTGATGCGCTCCACCTCCCTGCCCATCAAGACCATTGCAGCCCAGTGCGGGTATTCAAACCAGCTCAACTTTTCCCAGGCCTTCCGCAAGCACTACGGCCTCCCGCCCCGGGAGTGGAGAAAACAGATCCGTTCAGAGCAGACGAGCTGACCTCAGGCCAGCCCGTCTGTTTTCTTACTCTTCCACTGCCTTCAGCCACAGCTGCAGGGACAGGTAGTCCCCCCGGAAGTAGGGGAGGGGATATCCGGCCTGCATCAGGGCGTCCCCCCGGTACAGGGTATCCTCCCCGCGGACCTCATAGGTGAGGGAGGGGTCCAGCCCCTTGAGCCGCAGAGTGCGGAAGGGCGGGGTGATGCGGGTTCCCACGGTCACCAGGGACACCAGGGCCTCCCGGCGGTCCGGAGAGACATGGGACCAGGCGGCGCAGGGGCTTCCCTCTGCAGGGGCGATGAGCCGGTAGTAGTCCCCGCTGTGGAGCAGGTCGTAGTGGTCCTTCCAGTCCTGGACCTGGCGGCGGATGATCTCCTTCTCCTCCTCCGTGCAGCGGCCCGGGTCCATCTCGTACCCGAAGGTCCCGCTCATGGCCACCGTGCCCCGGGTCTCCAGGGGTGTGACCCGGCAGTTCTGCTCGTTGGGGACGGCGGAGACATGGCTTCCCATGGTCTCGGGGGGATAGCAGAAGGAGGTGCCGTACTGGATGCGCAGGCGGTCGATGGCGTCGGAGTCGTCGCTGCACCAGATCTGGGGCGCATAGTAGAGCATGCCGCCGTCAAAGCGGCCTCCGCCCCCGCAGCAGCCCTCGATGAGCAGATGGGGCCAGTCCTGGCGCAGGCGCTCCAGCACCTCGTACACCCCCAGCACGTACCGGTGGAAGACCTCCCCCTGGCGCTGGGGAGGAAGGGCGGCGGACCACACGTCCGTAAGGCTGCGGTTCATGTCCCACTTGACATAGGAGACCGGGGCGCTGGAGAGGACCGCCCGCAGCTGGCCGTAGATGCAGTCCCTCACATCCCTGCGGGAGAAGTCCAGCACCAGCTGGCCGCGGCCCCTGGCGGGAGCCCGCCCGGGCACCCTCAGCACCCAGTCCGGATGCTGCCGGTAGAGGCTGCTGTCCTCATTCACCATCTCCGGCTCCACCCAGATGCCGAAGGACATGCCCAGCTCCTGGATGCGGGGCACCAGGGCCTCCAGACCTCCGGGGAGCTTCTCCTCGTTGACGGTCCAGTCCCCCAGACCTCTGCTGTCGTCGTTCCGCTCCCCGAACCAGCCGTCGTCCAGGACAAACAGCTCGATGCCCAGGGGGGCCGCGGCGGCGGCGATCTCCACCAGCCTGTCAGCATTGAAATTGAAGTAGGTCGCCTCCCAGTTGTTGATGAGGACCGGCCGGCGGCTTCCCTCATAGGGATCCCGCACCAGGTGCCGGCGGATGGCCCGGTGGAACTGGCGGCTCATGCCGCCGAAGCCCTCCGTGGAGCACACGAGGGCGGCCTCGGGGGCGGTGAACTCCTCCGTGGGGGCCAGCGTCCAGCTGAAGTGCCAGGGGTGGATCCCCATCACCAGGCGGGTGCTCTCGTACTGGCTGCATTCCACTGCGGCCTCGAAGTTGCCGCTGTACAGGAACATGGCCCCATAGCACAGGCCCGCGTCCTCGTCCGTGTTCCGGTCGCAGAGGATGACGAAGGGGTTGTGCTGGTGGCTGGAGGCGCCGCGGACACTGCCCACCGACTGGATGCCGGGACGCAGGGGACCCCGGTCCGGAACCCGCTCCATCATGTGCTGGCCGTTGAAGGTGATGAGGTCCATGTCCGTGCGCATGAAGTCCAGGCAGAGGGACGCGCAGCGGCACAGGCGGACGGTGCTGCTGCCCATGTTGATGACGCGGACCGCCCGGGTGATCAGATCCAGGTCCTCAAATACTCCGTAGCAGAGCCTGACCATCACCCGGGAGACGGGGTCCTCCAGGTTTACTGTCAGCGTCTCTGCGGTCTCCCCGCTGTCAAAGAAGGCCGGCAGACCCTCCAGAGTGTATTTCCCCTTCTGCACCTGCACCCCGCAGTACCGCAGGTCGCAGATGCGGCTGCCGTCGGAGAGCTCCACCTCAATGGAGGGGAGGCGGAAATCCCCCACCCCGCAGGTGGAGTACTCCTGGGGCATTACGTCCAGGGAGTAGGTGCGGTCCTCCCCCGCCTCGGCGGGGTTGGGGGAGAAGCTGCGTTCCGTGTGCCGGAACAGGCAGGACAGGTCCTGGTCCTGAAGTCTCGGCCCGTAGTAGGTGTGCTGCAGTACGCGGTACCTGTCCACCTGCATCTGATAGGAGGTGTTCTTTGTGTGCAGGGTAAATACCCTGTTCTCCTTGTCCACTGTAATCATGCTGGGTGCCCCCTGACCTGGGATAATTCTGTGGAAACCGGAATTTCTGTCTCGAAACCTGCGGTTTCCTGTGCAAAAACTCAGAAGAACAGCCCCGACGCAGACACACCGGGGCTGTTCCAGAGAGACTGTAATGGAAAAGCGCTGATCTTATTTGCCGCCAGTGGAGGCAATGCC
Source organism: uncultured Oscillospiraceae bacterium (assembly GCA_964471855.1). Classification (GTDB taxonomy): domain Bacteria; phylum Bacillota; class Clostridia; order Oscillospirales; family Oscillospiraceae; genus Lawsonibacter. The sequence goes on from CAYYHY010000030.1 coordinate 12,193, forward strand.
CTCGATGAACTGTTTCTGGAAGATGAGGTACAGAATCACCATGGGCAGCATGGCGAGGATGGAGCCGGCCATCAGGACCGGGAAGTTGGTGCTGAACTGACCGCGCAGGGTGGCCAGGCCGGAGCTCAGGGTCATCATGTTCAGGTCAGAGTTGACAACCAGGGGCCACATCAGGTCGGAGTACCCGAACACTGCAGTGAAGATGGTCAGAGCTGCCACGGAGGTTCCCGTCAGGGGGAACATGATCTTGTAGAAGGTCTGCCACTGGTTGCAGCCGTCCAGGTAGGCCGCCTCGGCCGTCTCCTTTGGTATGCCCAGATAGGTCTGCCGCAGGAAGAACACGCCGAAGGCGCTGACCAGGCCCGGGAACACAAGGGCAAAGATCGTGTTGGCCATGCCCATGTGGGCGACCATCTGATACTGGGGGATGATGAAGATCTGGGAGGGCAGGGACATCTGAACCAGCACGATGCCGAACAGCAGGTTCTTGCCCTTGAAGTGCAGCTGCGCAAACGCATAGCCTGCCATGGAGCTGAAGCCCACAGCACAGAGCACGCGGAAGAGAATCATCATGCCCGTGTTGAAGTACAGCCTCGGGAAGGGAAGGCTGGCGATTGCATCCTTGAAGTTGTCCAGTTTCCAGGAGCTGGGGAAGATGATGGGAGGAACTGCGTTGCTCTCAGCCACCGTCTTGAAGCTGGTGAGGATCATCCAGACGAAGGGGAAGAGCATGATAAGGGAGCCCAGAATAAGGCACGCGTAGATGATAACGTTGGTCAGCGTCCTGGAGGATTTCATACTGTTAGTCATTTTATCTGTCCTCCTTATACATCGTAGTTAACCCACTTCTTCTGTCCGACGAACTGGATGACCGTGATGATGCCGATAAGCAGAACGGTCCAGATGACGATTGCGGAGCCCATGCCGCGGCTGCCGGCCACGAAGGATTCACGATAGAACAGGTACATCAGGCTCTGCACGCTTGTGACAGCCGGGTTGGTGTCCTCAACCATCATGTAGATGAGGTCGTACACCTTCACGGAGGACATGAGGCGCATGATCATGACAACAAACAGCGTGGGGGATACCATGGGGATGGTGATGGTGAAGAACTGTCTGACCTTGCCTGCACCGTCGATGCTGTTGGCCTCGTAGAGGCTCTTGGGGATGTTCTGGAGGCCGGCCAGAAGCAGGATTGCGTCATAGCCGATGTTGCTCCAGATTGCCACCACAGCGCAGGAGATCAGGGCAAATTTGGGATCCGTTATCCAGCCGATCTTCGTGCCGAGGAGCTGGTTCAGGATGCCGTACTCGCCGTTGAAGATGAAACGCCACACCATGGTGATGGCTGCAGGGGCGCACACCATGGGCAGGAAGAAGATCGTGCGGAAGCCGCTCTTGAACTTGATGTTGGAATTGAGCAGCATGGCCACGAGCAGGGCCAGGAACAGGCCGAGAGGCACTGTCAGGATACAGAAGAGGATGGTGTTCCAGGTGGCCCGCCAGAACTCGGGGGTCTGGAACATCTCGATGTAGTTGGCCAGTCCTACAAACTTGTAGTGACCGAAGCCCAGGTGCTCGCAAAAGCTGGTGTAGATGGTCTGAATGAAGGGCCAGATGTTCAGTATAATCAGTCCGATGATTGTGGGTGCTATCATGATGTAAGCCCACATCTGTTCGCTGCGTGAAGCCTTGGTCAGCTTCCTGCTTTCTTTCACGATATTCCCCTCCTCTCAGTCGTCAGCCAGTTTTTTGGCCGTTTCCGTGTTCACGATGTTCTCCATGTTGGCAAGTCCCTCGTCTATGCTCTGACGTCCGTTGTAGATCTTGGTCAGCTCGTCCAGCACCTGGCTCTTCCACTTGGGGCTGGCGGAGTTGTAGACTGCCTGGATCGCATAGTCGAACTGTTCGAAGATAACGTCGAGGTTGAGCTTCTCCTCGTAGTCGTCAAAGGCGTGGCGCCAGGTCTCCTCGGTGCCGAGGTAGGCGGGGATGGCGGCTCCGTAGTCGCCCTGGATGGTCATGGCCTCTTCCGTGCCGAAGAACTTGATGACATCCAGCGCAATGTCCCGGTTCTTGCCGTGGGCGCCGGTGGAGTAGCAGAGGCCGTTGGAGATGGTGGCGCGGCCGTCCTTGTCCAGGCTCTCCTCGTCCTCAATGGGGTCGGGGCACTTGGGCAGCTTGGCAAGATCCCACTTGCCGCGCATCTCGGGATAGTTCTCCATCAGCTGGGGCAGGTTCCAGTTGCCCTCCAGATACATGGAGCCCATCTCGGAGAAGAAGGCCGTGCTGGGAGAGGTCTCGGCAAAGAAGGTCTGGTCGGGGCACCAGTCTTCCTTCTGCATGTTGATGTAGAATTCCATGGCCTTGGCAGAGCCCGGATTGGTGTATCCGGCCTTTGTGCGGTCCGCTGTGAGCACATGTCCGCCCGCCTGGTAGACAAAGGCCCAGTAGCCCAGCTGGTCGTCGTTGTAGGCCATGAAGCCGTACTTGCCGGTGGCGTCGTGGATCTTCTGGGAGGCTTCCACCAGGTCGTCCCAGGTCCAGTCATCCGTGGGATAGTCTACGCCGGCCGCGTCGAACATCTCCTTGTTGTAGACAAGCAGACCGTTGTCCTTGTCCTTGGGGACGCCGTACAGATGCCCGTCGCTGCCGCTGGCATTGCTGCGGGAAATCTCGGAGAAGTGTGTCTCGTAGTAATTGGGATCCACGTCGTCGTAGAGATTCGTCACATCAGCCAGCATGCCGAAGTCGGCATAGTAGAGCAGCTGGTTTGTATGCATCCAGAAGATGTCCGGCATCGTATTGGACTCCGCTGCCGCCTCCAGCTTGGTCCAGTACTCGTTCCAGCTGGTGGCCTGCACTTCGATCTCCACATCGGGATGCTGCTCCGTGTAAGCATCGCACATGGCCTGCATGCCCGGACGCTGGTACACGTCCCAGATCTGGAAGATAAGACGTGTCTTGCCGCCCGACTTGCCGCAGCCGGCAAGGGAAGCCATGAGCATGGCCGCAGCCAGCAGAGCTGCGCCGGCTCGCTTGAGCTTTTTCATTCGCAATCTCCTCTCCTGTTTTTGATGTACTGCGAGTGAAGGCCCCACACGGGTACATCATCTGGGAAAGCATTATAGGGTAAATGTTAACAAAATGTAAATCAGCAGGTGCGCCTAATATATGTGATTATTCACCAAAAGTCACATCGGTATATATTGTAGTTGCATTTTCATATATGTCGGGTGCTATTTGTATATATTTCACAGCATCTGAAGGCCTGGAATATCCAGTTTTTGGCTTGTCTGCACAGCCGATTCTGCCGGAATCCGGTGCATTTGGTCGGTTTTGTGCATATCGTTTCCTTCTTTTTCCAGCTGGCGTTCCTGACCGCAGTTGTATCTGCACATATTTTGGAGCTCCTGCGGCCGGGGCAGGGGAGAGGCACATCCGGCGCAGAAAAAAGGCCCGGACGCCGCTGCATCCGGGTCATAGCTTTCTGCTGTGTATTCGGGGCAGAACTGGGAACAGCTCCGGTCCGGGGTCACCCCCGGGTGACTTCGCTTCTGTGCACCAGCCCGTAGAGGGAGTTCACATGGAAGAAGCAGCGGCCCACCAGATTCTCAAAGGGGATGCTGCCGATGTAGCGGCAGTCCGAAGACCGGTTCCTGTTGTCACCCAGGAAGAAATAGCACCCCTCCGGCACCGTGATCTCCTCGAAGTCGTCCATGACCAGGGTGTCCGGGAGATACTCCTCCGTCTGCGGCTCGCCGTTTACATACAGAACATGGTCCGTGATGGAGACCGTGTCTCCGGGCAGACCGATGAGCCGCTTGACATAGACGTCCTTCCTCTGGCCCTCGGGACGGCCCAGGTAGCCGTTCGCCTCCGTATAGGGGGAGAAGACAACGATGTCAAACCTGTCTACGTCCTCCGGCCTGTTCACCCTGGTGCAGATGACCACCTCGCCGATGTTCAGCGTGGGGAGCATGGAGCCGGAAGGCACGTAGTAGAAGCGCAGAAAGGTCTGAAAACAGAAGAACACAACCAGAGCGGCCGCCACTGTCGCCAGGATGCCTGCCGCATTGAACGCAAAACTGGAGATGGGTTTCCCGCCGCTCTGCTCCGGCGCCGCTTCCGGCTCCTGACCGGAGGGTCCTCCGTCCTCAGCCGGACCGGGCAGCTGCTGTGTATCATCCATGGTCGCAAAGCTCCTTCCGTGACCGGACCCAGGGAACAGGGTCCGGCAGCCGGCTCCCGGTCCCGTCCCGGGAACCTGGCCGGCAGTAAGATTTTAGCAGTTTCGCCTCCCTGTGGCAAGAGTCTTTTCCCTGCGCCCCGCCGGTCCCGCCTCTCTTCCAGCTGCTGGCAGAGAAGCAGGCATCTTCCATTTCTGCAATTTTTCTGGTGAGAAACAGCTGAAATCCTGCTGTCAGCTCCAGTTTAGACAAAAATTAACGAACTTTTAACACTCGGGTCTGTTGCAGCCGCAGAGCGCAGGCGCTATAATGGAGGAAAGAAGGGGACCCCTGCATCCCGCCGGATGCACCGCTGCAGTGCCCGGCGATCCCTCAATGAACTGATACTCAGCAGGAAGGCAGTTGAGCCGGGCCTCTCCTCTGAGTGACTGGCAGCCTGGCCGGGTTTTCCCGGCCGGGCTGCTTTCTTTTTTCTTTCCGGTCTGATCCGGCCGCAGGAGGACACAGATACCCCCCGGAGGATTGCAGCCTCCGCCGGTTCGTGGTAGCATACGCCGGAAGGGAGGTAAAACATGCTTGGCAAAACTCACACCGCAGCGGGAGCCGCCGCTGCGCTGCTGCTGCTCCATCCCTCGGAGCCTGCCGCCGTCCTCTCCGCCGCGGCCGGGGGCGCCGCAGGGGGCTGGATCTGCGACATCGACTGCCGGGATGCTGGCATTGACAGCACCACCGGGGAGGACATCCTCTACACCGCCGGCCTGACAGCCGCCCTGCTGCTGGGTGACGCCCTGCTGGGGTCCGGGGTCTGCGCCTGGATGGCCTCGCACTGGGGTCTCCGGTCAGCTGCCGCCTTCACCGTTTTTCTGGTCTGCTGCATGTTCGGCTGGAACACGCCCCACCGGTCCTTCATGCACTCTCTGACTGCCCTTGTCCTGCTGACCGTCTCCCTGCACTTTTTCTGTGCCCCGCTGGCCCCGGCCTTTGCAGCCGGATTTGTCAGCCACCTGCTGCTGGATCTGACCAACTTCCAGGGAATCCAGCTGTTCTACCCGCTCAGAGACCGCTTCTGCCTCCGGCTCTTCCCGGCGGACGGACTGGCGGACCGGTATCTCCTCTGCTTCTGCTCCATCTTCTCGGTCTGCGCCGGCACCGTGCTGTTCATGCACGCAATGACCGGAGAGCGCTCCCTGCTGGCTCTTGTGAAAAAAGTGCTCACATCCGGGCCCGGACCCGGAAGGGGCGGTTTCCAGCTGTACCTGGTAACCGTAAATCTGCTCTCTTTTACCGCGTGGACGGCTGACGGCATGTACAGCAGCCTTACGGGGAGAAACAGCCGCCGTGCCGGACTCATGCAGCCTGTATACGCCGTCCTGAACTGCCTGGGTCTCATGGGCGGCGCCTTCGGCATGCTCCTGTCTGTTCTTCTGCTGCACCAGAGAGCCACCCGGTGGAACCGGGCCTGGATCTCCCTGTCTGTTTCCCTCAGCGTGGCCTGGGGGGCCGTCTGCACCCTGGTGTTTGATCCCTTTCACTGGGGAATCACTCCCGGCCTTCCTTCCCTGATGCGGCATCTTCCCCTCTTCGGCTTTCTGGCCGCTGTAAACATTCTGACTGCGGCCCTCTTTCTGACCGGTCCCCGGACCCGGAAAAAGGACTGGTCCGGCGCGGACACGGCGCGCCTGGCAGCGGGACTGCTGGGCGGCACGCCCGCGGGGCTTCTGGTCATCCTGCTTACGGACCGGTACCGGCAGTCTGCAGTCTTCTCCTGCGGCTTTCCCGTCATCCTTGCAGTCCAGACCTGCATCCTGACTGCTCTCCTGGCCGCCGGATTCTAGGCCGTCTCCCGGCGGAGGCACATCGGCACAGTACAAAGGAGGTTTGCCTGTGCAGACTGAAACATCGGCCCGGAAACTGACATCCCAGGTGCGCATGCACCTGGCCGCCTGCGAACAGGAGGAGTTCTGGCCCTATGGTGTCAGAGAAACGGGGGAGGGGATCATCGCAGCTGCGGCGGAAGAGATGCGGCTGCGGGGGAGGGGAGTCCGGGATGCATGCTGGCTGGTGCTGGGACCGGCGCAGGCCCGCTATCCCACCCCCGCTACTGTCCGGTGCGCATTTGCAGCAGGGCAGCAGCTGTGCCATGAGGAGGGGCAGAAAGAGGACATGCCTCTGGCGAGAACGGCAGACATGCTGATCTTTACCGCCTCCCGCTTTGCAGAGCGCCACGTCTCCGATCTGATCCTCTCCTGGCGGTCTGTGATGCAGACACTGGAGGCGACAGAGCCTCTGGACAACAGCATTCTGGTCTTCGGCATCCGACGCTGCGGCGTTGACCACACCAGGCTGCTCATGAACAGGCTCCTGGCGTTCTGCCTCACCCCGGACCGGCACATCTTCCCGCTCCGTGTCTACCGCTCCATCCTCGCTCTGCGGCTGGCGGCCGGCAGTTCCGGCCGCATCTTCTCAGAGCTGCGGGACATCACGGACTCCTTTGACCGCCTTCTGGAGGAAGACCGGCCCTGGCTGGAGAACACCCGCATTCTCCGCTGAGCCGGCACCTCAAACAGACCAGAAACTGCCCCGGTGGTTTGCCAGCATCCAAACCACCGGGGCAGTCCCTCTTTGCAAAGATCAGCCAGCTCCTCTGCGGCCGTCAGGCGTCCAGCCTGGCTGCTGCAGCCAGTTCCCGCACAAACTCCTCCGTGACGCCG
>CAYYHY010000031.1:0-19059 GCA_964471855.1 uncultured Oscillospiraceae bacterium
TCGGTCATCTTCCGCCTCTCCCAGTCCGGGATCGCAGCGGCCTCCTGGTACAGGCGCACGTAGCTCTGGTGCCGCGTGGCCGGTATCACGCCTTCCCGCACCGCCTCCAGGACGGCGCAGCCCGCCTCCCTGACGTGGGCGCAGTTCTGGAACCGGCATCTGTCCAAGTAGGGGGCGAACTCCCGGAAGTATCCGGCCAGGTCCTCCTTGCGGGCGATCTCGCTCTGCTCCATCTCAAAGGAGGAGAAGCCGGGGGTGTCCATGGCGGAGGCTCCGCAGGAGAGGCGGAACAGCTCCACATGTCTCGTGGTGTGCCGGCCCCGGCCCAGCTTGCGGCTGATCTCCCCGGTGGCCAGGTCGTACACCGGATCCAGGGCATTGAGAATGCTGGACTTGCCCACCCCGGAGTTGCCGGTGAAGGCGCAGACCTTTCCTGCCAGGATGTGCTTCAGCTCCTCCATCCCCTCCCCCGTCACTGCACTGCAGCGGACGGTGGGGAATCCCGCCTGGCGGTAGATGCCGGCCAGCCGGTCCCCGGGGGCCAGGTCGCATTTGTTGATGCAGATGACGCTTTCGCAGTTCCGGCTCTCCGCTATGGCTGCAACCCGGTCGATGAGGAACGGGTCCGTCACGGGGATGGCCTCGGAGGCGATGATCACCAGCAGGTCGATGTTGGCCACTGCCGGCCGGTAGAACTCGTTCTTCCGGGGCAGCACTTCTTCCAGAACGCCTTTTCCCTCCTCGGCGGCGGTGAACCGGACCCGGTCCCCCACCAGAGGGGTTACTCTGTCCCGCCGGAGCCGTCCCCGGCCCCGGCAGGCGGTGATGCCCGTCCCGTCATCCACATAGTAGAATCCGCTCAGGGCTTTGACGATGGTACCCTCCATCAGCTGCTGAAGTCCTCATCCCATGTCTCAATGAGAACGCCGTCCACGTAGAACGCCAGCGTCTGTGTTCCGCTGCCGGTTACGGAGAAGGTGGCAGTGGTGCTCTGTGAGGTGTCCCAGTCCTTGTTGAGGACAACTGCGCCGTCCAGAAGCACCTGCAGATTGACGGTCCCCCCGGTGTCGGGCAGGGAGTAGGAGATCTGCTTGGTTACTTCCTTGGGAGCCGGCGGGGCTTCAGGCTCCTGGGATTCATCTGGTGCATTGGGTTTGGTGTTCGGCTTGCTCTCGTCGCCATTATTGTTGCCGTTTCCGGTCTGATTGCCGGTTCCGTTGCCGTTGCCGTTGCCTGTTCCTCCCTGATCGTTGCCCGTCCCGTTCCCGTTGCCGGGGTTCGGTTCGTCCTCGTCATCCGGCTTGGTCTGCGCGGGCTGGGGACCTTTGGAGATGATCAGGTTGACCTTGGTGCCCTCCGAGACATCGTCGTCGACCCTGGGATACTGGTAGATGACCGTACCGGCGTTGGACTCGTCGTAGTCCTCGGTGATGTCGCCGATGTCCAGGTTGGAGGAGTCAATAATGGACAGAGCCCGCTCCCGGGTCAGACCGGTGAGCTCAGGCATGGGGAAGGACTTGGAGTCCGGCCCGTCGCTGACCACCAGCTCAATGCGGGAGTCCGTGGTGATGGGGGAGTCCTTGGACGGGTTGGTGGAGATGACGCAGTTGCGCTCCACGTCGCTCTTCTCCGTGCGTGTCACAATGTTGGCGGAGGAGATGCCCAGGCGCTGCAGTTCAATGATCGCCTCCCGGCTCTCCTTGCCCTCCAGGTCCGGCATGAGGATGGGCTCCGCCCCGGCGCTGACGGTGACGGTGATCTCGTAGCCGTCCTTGGGGATTTCCACCTCCGTGCCGCCCTTGGGGTCCTGCTCCAGGATGGTGCCGGCCTCGGACTCGTCCTCCACGCTCCGGCCCACGGTCACGTTGAAGTCGCTGCCCAGAATGTCGCGGCTGTCCCGCACGTCCTCGTAGATCTGGCCCAGGAGGTCGGGGACTTCCTTGGTATTGGACTCAGCCGGATCGAAGATGCTGGATGCGAAGGTACGCAGCAGGATGAAGATCACAATGGCCAGGAAGATGAGCACTGCGATGACTGCGACGGGAAGCACCCAGCGGGGGCGGCCGCCGTCATCCCCGTCATCGTCGTCATCGTCATTCCGGCGCCGCCGGTAGTCGTCGTCCCGGTCAAAATCGTAGTCCGGGTCGTCGTAGCGGGAGCGCCTGCGGTCCCGGCTCCTGTCCCTGTCCCGGTCCCGCTCCCGGTCTCTGTCTCTGTCCCGGTCCTCGGGATAGCGGTCCCGGTCGTAGTCGTCGGAGTAGCGGCGCTCCTGCCTGGGGCGGCGGTGCTCCGGCTCGGTGTAGTGCTCCTGGTCCGTGCGCCTGCGCCTGTCCGTGTCCTGGCGGGAGCTCTGGATGCGGCGGGTCCGGTCCACATCCTCCTCGTAGTCGTCCAGGGGTACGTCAATGCTCCGGTAGTCGATGTTCACGTTGGGGTTCTTCCGGAACTCCTCCAGGTCGGCGAGCATGTCGTCAGCGGTGGGGTACCGGTCATCCGGGTCGGGTGCCATAGCTTTCATAGTAATCGCCTCCAGTGCTTCCGGAATATCCGGGTCAATCTCCCGGGGGGACAGCGGAATGGAATTGATGTGCTGGATTGCCACTGAGACGGGGCTGTCTCCCTCGAAGGGGAGGCGCCCGGTGATCATCTCGTACAGCACCACGCCTGCGGAGTAGAGGTCGGAGCGGGCGTCGATGTGGCTGCCCCGGGCCTGCTCCGGAGAGATGTAGTGGACGCTGCCCAGAGCCTCCTGGGTGAGAGTGCTGTGGGAGCTGGAGGAGACGCGGGCGATGCCGAAATCTGCCAGCTTGACGCTGCCGTCCCGGAGCACCATGATGTTGTGGGGCTTGATGTCCCGGTGGATGATGCCCCGGCTGTGGGCGTACCCCAGGGCCTTCACAATCTGGATCGTGAAATGGAGCGCCTCGCGCCAGTTGAGCTTGTTCCCCTTCCGCTGCATGTACTGCTTCAGGGTGATGCCGTCGATGAGTTCCATCACGATGTACTCCAGATCCGAGGAGCGGGAGACATCGTACACTGCCACTATATTGGGGTGCGAGAGCATGGCTACAGCCTGCGACTCATCATGGAACCTGCGGCGGAACTCAGCGTCGTGGGCCAGGTCCTCCCGCAGTATCTTGATGGCGACAAGGCGGTTCAGCCGATGGTCCCGGGCCTTGTATACCCTCGCCATACCACCGGTGCCGATAAGTTCCAGTATTTCATGCCGGTTATCGAGCAGTTTACCGATGTATGGATCCATGGTAAATCTCCTCCTTACGCTTCAGAAAGGGATGCAGAGTTTCTTCACCGGCGGATCAGCACCGCCGTCACGTTGTCCGGGGCGCCCCTGTTGAGGGCGATCTCCAGCAGACGCGTGCAGCAGGTGTCGTCGTCGCTTCCGTGAATGACCTCATAGAGCATCTCCTGCTCGTTCACCATGTTGCTCAGTCCGTCGGTGCACAGGAGCAGATAGTCCCCCTCGGCCAGTTTCTGGTGGAAGCAGTCCACCTGCAGAATCGGCTCCGCGCCCAGAGCCCTGGTGATGAGATTCCTGCGGGGGTGGTTGCGGGCCTGATCCCGCGTCAGCTCCCCCCTGCGGACCATGTCCTCCACAAGGGAGTGGTCCCTCGTCACCTGAGTAATGCCCATCTGATTGATGTGGTATGCACGGCTGTCCCCCTCGTTGAGGATGACTGCCTCCTCCTCCCCTGCCAGGGCAGCAACCAGAGTGGTTCCCATGCCGGAACACTCCGGATCATCTATGGCTTTCTGAAAGATCTGCTGATTGGCCAGTGCGGCTGCAGTCTGCATCCGCTCCCGGTCATCGCCCTCCTCCTCCATAAACCGCTGCATGAAGAGGTCCACCGCCATGGTGCTGGCTACATTGCCGGCCCGGGCGCCGCCCATGCCGTCACAGACCAGGGCAATAATCCTGCCGTCGTCCAGGTGCCTGGAGGCGCAGGAGTCCTGATTCTGTGTGCGGACAGCCCCCCGGTGTGAGATTTCCCAAACCTGCATGGCTAACCGTCCTCTCTGTTCGGCTGCTGTTCCTCCATGGCTCTGCGGCGCAGCTGACCGCAGGAGGCGTCAATGTCGCTGCCAAGCCTGCGCCGGACCGTCACAGCAATGCCGCGGCTCTCCAGCCGCTTCTGAAACGCCGCCGTCCTGCGGCTGGGCTTCAGAGGGCTCTCCTCCACGCTGTTGAGCGGGATGAGATTCACGTGAGCCGGCTGCCCCTTCAGAAGATCCGCCAGCAGGTCCGCCTGCCAGTCCGCATCATTGACACCGTCAATCATGGCATACTCATAGGAGATGCGGCGCCCTGTGGCTGCGAAGTAGCGGCGGCAGGACTCCATGAGCCGGGCCACGCCGGTGGAACGGTTGACCGGCATGATGCGCGAACGGGTCTCATCATCAGGGGCATGGAGAGATACAGACAGTGTCAATTGTAACCCACAGCAGGCCAGCTTGTCAATTTTTTCCGCGAGACCGCAGGTAGAAAGTGAGATATGCCGCATTCCCACGTTCATTCCGTCGGGATGATTGACCATTTTCAGGAACTTCAGCACCGTCTCCATATTGTCCAGGGGCTCTCCGATGCCCATGAGCACAATATTGGAGACCTCCGCGCCGCTGTCCAGACCGGTAAACAGCACCTGGTCCAGCATCTCCCCCGCCGTCAGGTCCCTGACCTTCCCGGCCACGGTGGAGGCGCAGAATACGCAGCCCATGCGGCAGCCCGCCTGGCAGGAGATGCAGACGGTATTGCCGTGGCGGTAGCGCATGAGGACGGACTCGATGCAGTTTCCGTCCTGCAGTTCCCAGAGATACTTGACTGTCCCGTCCAGAGCGGACTCCTGCTTCCTGGCGATCTCCGGCACCGGCAGCAGGCACTCCCGCTCCAGCTTCTCCCGCAGGCTCTTCGGAAGGCTGCTCATCTCCCGGAAGGAGCGGACCCCCTTCTGCCACAGCCACTGGTAGATCTGCCTTCCCCGGAAGGCCGGCTCCCCCTGCCCTTCCAGCCAGGCGGAGAGCTCCTCCAGGGTCATGGATCGGATGTCAGTCAAGGCTCCGGCCTCCTCTTCCTCAGTCTGCAGATGAAGAATCCGTCTGTGCCGTGGCGGTGGGGCAGCAGGGTCAGCATGCCCTCCTCCGCCGTTCCCGCCGGTCCCGGCAGCACAAACCTCTCCGGGACAAACTCCCGGTGCTCCTCCAGGAAGGAGCGGACCACGTCCCCGTTCTCCCGCTGCAGCAGGGTGCAGGTGGAGAAGAGGAGCACGCCCCCGGGGCGGACATAGCGGGAGACCGTGTCCAGCAGGGACCTCTGGAGGGCGGGCAGACCCTCCGTCTCCTTCAGGTCCCTGTACCGGATGTCCGGCTTCTTGCGGATTACCCCCAGACCGGAGCAGGGCACGTCGGCGATGACGGTGTCGAACTGCCCCTCCCGCTCCGGGCACAGCACGGCGGCATCCTGTACCGCGGGCTTAATGATGGAGAGCCCCAGCCTCGCCGCCCCTGCGGCGATGACCTTCACCTTGCGGGGGTAGATGTCGCAGGAGAGGATCTCCCCCCGGTTCTCCATCTGGACGGCGGCGGCAAAGCTCTTGCCCCCGGGGGCCGCGCAGGCGTCCAGCACCCGGGTTCCCGGGGCCGGGTCCGCAGCCAGCACCGCCAGACGGGCGGCGGGGTCCTGGATCCACACATGCCCCTCCCGGAAGGCCCTGCGCTGCTCCAGATCTCCTGTTCCGGACAGCAGCAGGCAGCCGGGAAGCCAGGGGTGTCTGCTGACGGAGACGCCCTCCGCCCGCAGCTCCTGCTCCGCCTCCTCCGGAGTGCAGCGCAGGGTGTTCACCTGGGCTGCCGTCTCCGGAATGCTGTTGTCCGCCTGCAGCAGCTGCTCTGTCTCCTGTTCCCCGTACTGCTCCAGGAAGGCCTCCACCAGGGGCCTCGGGTGGGAGTACTTCAGGGACAGCTGCTCCGCCCGGTCCCCCTCCGGAATCTGCGGCAGACAGTCCAGGCTGCGCCCCAGGTTCCGCAGAACCGCGTTGACCATCCCCGCAGCCCGGGGGTTCTTCGCATGGACCTTCGCCAGGCGCACCGAGGTGTCCACGGCGGCGCTGACGGGGATCCGGTCCATATACAGCATCTGGCAGGCCCCCAGACGCAGGATGTTCAGCACCCGCACCTCCATGCGCCGGAGAGGCATGGAGGCGAAGCTGCTCAGGCAGAAATCCAGGTACATCCGGTTCTGCATCACCCCATAGCAGAGCCGGGCGGCCAGGGCCGCATCCCGGGGATCCAGGCGGGCGGCGGTCAGGGACCGCTTCAGCACCCCGTCCAGCCATCCCCCCTGCTGCTGGCAGGTGACCAGCACCTGCAGGGCCAGCTCCCGGGGGTCCTCCTGAGCCCTCACCGGAGCCGGGGGTGTCCCTGCAGCCAGGCCCCGGCGCTCATGCGCTTCTTCCCCGGCGCCTGCAGCTCCAGGATGCGCAGAAGAGTCCGGTCCCCGCAGACCACGTCGATGCCTTCCTTCCCTGTCCGGTACACCGTCCCCGGGGGCAGCGGGGCCTCCTCCGGCAGGACGGCGGAGGAGAAGAGACGGACAGGCTCCCCTGTGAGCACGCCGGTGGAGGCGGCGGGCCAGGGGCAGAGGCCCCGGATCTGGTTGTGGATCTCCGCCGCACTCCGGCTCCAGTCCACGGGGGAGAGCTCCCGGGTGAGCATGGGGGCCAGGGTGGCCTTCGCCGGGTCCTGGGGGATCCGGGGTGCGGTCCCCGCCTCCAGCATCTCCAGCGCCCGGAGCAGCAGGGGTCCGCTCACGGCGGCCAGCCGCTCCCGGACAGACTCCGTCCCCTCGTTCTCCCCTATGGGCAGGGTCTCCTGGAGGATGATGTCCCCCGCGTCCAGCTCCTCGGCCATGTGCATGATGGTAACCCCGGTCTCCTTCTCTCCCCGGATCAGCGCCCAGTTCACGGGGGCGGCCCCCCGGTACTTCGGCAGCAGGGAGTAGTGGACGTTGATGCAGCCGTACCGGGGCAGGTCCAGGATCTCCCGGGGCAGAATCCTGCCGTAGGCCGCCACGCAGATGGTCTCAGGGTCCAGCCCCCGCAGGATCTCCAGGGCGGTGCCGTCCCGCATCTTTGCAGGCTGGAAGACGGGGATGCCCAGCTCCTGGGCGCGGACCTTCACCGGGGGCGGCTGCAGGCTGTGCTGGTGCCGCCCCGCCGGGCGGTCCGGCTGTGTAAAGACCCCGGCCACCGTGTGCCCCGCCTGCACCAGGGCATCGAGTACGGGCACGGCGAAGTCCGGGGTGCCCATGAATACAGCTCTCACGCCTTCTCCTCCGGAGCCGGGGCGGCAGCGCCATGCGCCTTCCCCGCCTGCTCCTCCTTTTCCTGCTCCCGCTTCTCCTGCTCCTCCAGGATCGCGTCCATCTCGTCCGGTGTGTAGAGCCGGTCGGTGAGCTCCGTATAGAGGTGCCCGTTGAGGTGGGCCACCTCATGGCACAGGCAGCGGGCGTTGATGCCCTCGTCCGTGACCTCGAAAAACTCCCCGTGCCGGTCCTGGGCGATCACCTTCACCCACTGGGGCCGGGTGACGATGCCCCACAGGTTTGGGACGGAGAGGCAGCCCTCGAAGCCGGTCTGCTCCCCCCGTTTGTCCACAATCTCGGGGTTTACCAGCTCCAGCATCTCCCCCGTCTCAATGTCCGCCACCACAATGGCCCGGCGCAGGATCCCCACCTGGGGGGCGGCCAGACCCAGACCGTGGGCATGTGCCAGGGTCTCCTTCATGTCGTCCAGCAGGAGGCCCAGCCTGCGGTCAAAGCGCTCCACCCTGTGGGCCACCTTGTTCAGAACCGGATCTCCCCTCACAAGTATCTCCCGTACGGACATGCGTATCTTCCTTTCATGCTTCTTACTGGCTGCTGTACGGGTCCAGGTCCGCATACACCGAGACCCCTCTGCTGTCTCTGTCGCTCCACGCCGCCCGCAGCAGACCCATGACCGCCGTCCGGGCCGCGTGGTCGCAGCGGCCCGTGAGGGTGAGACGGTAGCGCCAGCAGCTGTTCACCTTCGCCACCGGGGCGGGGGCGGGCCCCAGGACGGTCCAGCCCCGGCCCAGAGTCTGTTCCAGGGAGGTCTTCATGCGCATGGACACCCGCAGCACGGCGGCCTCGTCCATGCCGGAGAAGGAGATCCGCAGCAGGTCCTGGAAGGGCGGGTAGCCCCGCAGGCTCCGGTAGGTGATCTCCCCCTGGTAGAATGTCTCGTAGTCCTGCTCCGCGGCGCAGCGGATGGCCTCGCTCTCCGGGGTGCAGGTCTGGATGACCGCCCGGCCCAGCCTGCTGCCCCGTCCGGCCCGGCCCACCACCTGGGTCAGGAGGGAGAAGGTGCGCTCCGCCGCCCGGAAGTCGTCGATGTAGAGCCCCAGGTCCGGGTCCACCGCCCCCACCAGGGTCACGTTCTCAAAGTCCAGGCCCTTGGCCACCATCTGGGTGCCCAGCAGCACCATGGCCTCCTTCTTCCGGAACCGCTCCAGGATGCGGCTGTGGGTGTTGGATGCGGAGACGGTGTCCGTATCCATGCGCAGCACCCCCGCATCCGGCAGGAACTGCTCCAGCTCCTCCTCCACCTTCTGGGTCCCCGCCCGGTCAAAGGTCCAGGGACCGCCGCAGGCGGGGCAGACCGGGGGCAGGGGCATGGAGAAGCCGCAGTGGTGGCACATGAGGCGGCCGTTGGCGGAGTGGTAGGTGAGATTTACCGAGCAGCGGGGGCACTCCGGCACATTGCCGCACTCCCCGCACATCACCACCCGGGAGGCCCCCCGGCGGTTGAGGAAGAGGATGGCCTGCTCCCCCCGCTCCACAGTGTTCTTCAGCTCCAGACGCAGGAAGCTGCCCAGGGCGCCGCCGCTGCCGGCGCGCAGCTCCTGCTTCATGTCCACCACCGTCACCTCCGGCAGAGGCTGCCGGTTGTAGCGCTCCTTCAGCTCGAAGAGCCGGTAGGTGCCCTGGCGGGCGTGGTACATGGTCTCCACCGATGGTGTGGCGGAGCCCAGCACCAGGAGGGCCCGGTTCTGGACGCAGCGGTACTTGGCCACGTCCCGGGCGTGGTAGCGGGGGGTGTTCTCCGACTTGTAGCTCCCCTCCTGCTCCTCGTCCATGATGATGAGGCCCAGGTCCTTCAGGGGGGCGAAGACAGCGGAGCGGGTGCCGATGACCACCCGGGCATCCCCGTTCCTGGCCCGCTTCCACTCGTCGTAGCGCTCCCCGGCCCGCAGGGAGCTGTGGAGCACGGCGATGCCCTTGCCGAACCAGGAGGCGAAGCTCTGGAGCATCTGGGGGGTGAGGGCGATCTCCGGCACCAGCATCAGGGCCGTCCGGCCCCGGGCCAGCACCTCCTGGATCAGGCGGATGTACACCAGGGTCTTGCCGCTGCCCGTGACCCCGAAGAGCAGGGCAGCAGCGGCCTTCCCCTCCCGGCTGAGGGCGTCCAGACCCTCGAAGGCGGCCTGCTGCTCCCCGTTGAGCACCAGGGGACCCGCCGGCTCCACCTCCTCCAGGGGCACCCGGCGGAACACCTCCACCTGCTCCAGGGTGAGGATGCCGGAGCGCTCCAGGGACTTCACCGTGGAGGGGGATGCGCCGGTGAAGTAGCACAGGTCCTTGACCCCGGCGCTGCCCACGGTGCACAGCAGCTCCGTCACCGCGTACCGCATGGGGGCGGACTTCCGCCTGGGGGTGACCATGGCCATGGCCTCCTCGGCGGGCAGCGCCAGCACCGCCAGCTGCTGGGTTTTGTCCCCGATGCCCCGCTGGGCGCTGGTCTCCAGCCGCACCGCCCCCGCCTCCGTGAGCCGGCGGATGGCGGGATTGGGGTCCCTGGTGCCGAATGCCCCCCGGATCTGCTCCATGTCCGCCTCCCCCTCGCAGGAGTAGAGCAGGTCCAGAAGGAACTTCGCGTTCCCGGACTCCCCCGCCGCGGCATAGGTCCACTCCCGGTCCATGGCCCGGACCAGCACCAGCCGGTCCCGCAGGGAGAAGAAGAGTCCGGCGGGGAGCATGGCCCGGACGCAGTCGTAGAGGGTGCAGAAGCACCGCTCCCGCATCCACAGGGCCAGCTGCACGGCCTTCTCATCCAGCACCGGCTCCCGGTCCAGGAGGGAGCGGATGGTCTTGAGCCGGGAGAGATCCGCATCCTCCCTCTGCTCCTGCAGGGAGAGGACCAGGGCGTCGCTGCCCCGGTTTCCCGCCCCGAAGGGCACCAGCACCCGCATGCCCACCCGGATATCTGCCTCCAGCTCCGGGGGCACCAGGTACTCATAGGGCCTGTCGATGCCGAACAGGGCCTTTGCCACCGCCGTCCTCGCAGTCAGACGGCCCATGCGCGCTCCCTCCCCCTGTCAGATACAAAGCAAGCGCAGGGTGTCCCCTCCGCTTGCCTGCAGCTTCTTAATCCTCGTCGTCCTTCTTCGGCAGTTCCCGCTCCGCGATCTCGCGGATGGCGATGCTCACAGGCTTCTCCTCCAGGGGGGTGCCGAGAATCTCCGACTCGCTGGAGATCTGGCGGGCCCTGTGGGCCACAACGTTGACCAGCTCGTAGCGGCTGGGAACGCGGTCCAGAAGGTCCTTCATGGCGGGATAAAGCATCATGGCAGAACAGCTCCTTTTTAACAGTCAGGAGAACCGGTCCAGCAGGTACCTGCGGTTCTCCACCCGGCACTCCGCCGCCGTGAGGATCGCCTCGATCTCTCCCACGGCGTCTGAAACCTTGTCGTTTACAACCAGGTAGTCGTAGTTCGGAATCTCCCGGAACTCCCGCCTGGCCTGCTCCAGGCGGCCCTGGATCACTTCCTCGCTGTCCGTGCCCCGGCCGTGGAGCCGCATGGACAGGGCCTCAAAGGAGGGGGGAATGATGAAGATCAGCAGGGCGTCCGGGCAGCGGGCCCGCACCTTGGCGGCCCCCTGGACCTCGATGTCCAGCAGCACGTCGATGCCCCGGTTCAGGTACTCCTCGATGACCTTCATGGAGGTGCCGTAGTAGTGGTCCACATAGCAGGCGTACTCCAGGAGCTCGTCCCGGGCGATCATGCCCTCGAACTCCTCCCGGGATACGAAGCAGTAGTTCACTCCGTCCTGCTCCCCGCTCCGGGGCTGCCGGGTTGTGTAGGAGACGGAGAAGTGGATGTTCTCCCGCTGCCCCAGCAGTTCCGCGATCACGGTGCTCTTCCCTGCGCCGGAGGGGCCGGAGAGCACAATGAGCTGACCCCGCTCCTTCTTCCTGATCATTCTTCCTCGTCCTCCTCTTCCGGACCCTCCTCCCGGCCGGAGATGCGCGCGGCCAGCTTCTCCGCGCCCAGGGCGGAGAGTATGAGGATGTCGCTGTCCATGACCAGCACGGACTTTGTCCGGTGCCCGTAGGTGGCGTCCACCAGACTTCCCCGGCCCCGGGCGTCCTGCACCATCCGCTTCACCGGGGCGGAGTCGGGGCTGATCACAGCCACCAGGCGCCCGGCGGAGATCATGCAGCCGAAGCCGATGTTTACAAGCTGCATGGGTCCCTCCTACTCCAGGTTCTGGACCTGCTCCCGGATCTTCTCGATCTCCGCCTTGATGTCCACCACGGTGCGGGTGACCTCCAGGTCGGAGCACTTGGAGCCGATGGTGTTGGCCTCCCGGTTGAACTCCTGTATCAGGAAGTCCAGCTTCCGGCCCACGGCGCCCCCTGCCTCCAGCATCTCCCGCAGCTGGGCGATGTGGCTGCGCAGGCGCACCGTCTCCTCCGCCACCGCCACCTTGTCCGCAAAGATGGCGGCCTCCGTCAGGATGCGGGCCTCGTCCAGCTGGGCGTTCTGGAGCACCTCCTGCATCCGGGCCTCCAGTTTCGCCCGGTACTCCTCCACTGTCTTCGGGGAGCGCTCCTCCACGAAGCCCACCATGGTCTCGATGGAGGCGGTGCGGCTGAGGATGTCCTCCTTCAGCTTCTCCCCTTCCCGGATGCGCATGGCGTCACAGCCCTCCAGCGCGGCGGAGAGCACCTGGCGGATGGCGGCGGCCGTCTCCTCCGGATCCTCCTCCCGCTTCTCCACCGTCAGGACCTCAGGGAAGCGGGCCAGCTCCGTCACGTCGAAGGTGCCCCGGACCGCGCTGCCCCCCAGCTCCCGCAGTCTGCGGAAGGCGGCCAGATAGCTCAGCGCCAGCTGCTCGCTGACCCTGACGGCGGTCTCGCCCCCGTCCTCGTGCTCGATGGTGACAAACACATCCACCTTCCCCCGGGACACCGTCTCCTTAACCAGGGACTTGAGGGAGTCCTCGGCGAAGAGATAGGTGCGGGGGATGCGGACGCTGCAGTCCAGGTAGCGGTTGTTTACAGACCTGACCTCGACGGAGATCCGGCAGCCGCTGAAGCTGCCCTCGGCGCGGCCGTAGCCTGTCATGCTTCTGACCAATCTGTTCATCTCCTCACCGCCTGCGGGGGTGCAGGCGGCTGCTGATAAATGAAATCAGTCCCGTAAGACCGATATCGTACAGTACAAACACAAGATTCCCGGCCACGTAGACCGCCAGGGTTCCCGCAAGGAACTTCGGCAGCAGGGGCGCCAGGACGGAGCGCAGGGCGAACCAGAACAGGGTCAGCACCCCGTTGAAGAAGACCAGCTTGATGAGCCACTCCAGGGGCAGGCGGCGCAGGGACTCGATGTTCCACTTCACCACCGGGTACACCCCCAGAAAGGCCAGGTAGAGAAGCGCCAGACCCTTGTCCGGCACCAGCAGCAGTCCCGCCAGGGCGCTGACGGCCCAGGTCAGGTACCCCGCAGCCGGTCCCCCCTGCAGCACGGCGGCCGCAGGAAAGAGCCCCGCCGCCGCACAGAATCCCAGCCGCCCGGAGGGAAGAACGGCGGCGATCCACAGGAGGGCGCACGCGCCTGCGGCACAGATCCCGCAGAGTGCGACCCTGAATGCCTTTCCCCTTCCCATGTCAGCAGCGGCTTCCGCCGCACAGGCAGTTGAGGCAGAGCATGGAGGTGCAGCAGTCCATGGTGTCCATGCCGGTGCCCTGCTGGGCGTAGCCCGGCCGGTATCCCGCCCGCTGCTGCAGGGCGGCCAGGGCCTGACGGTACTCCAGGTTTCCCGGGTCCATCTGCACGGCCCGGGTGTAGTCCTGCATGGCCTCGTCCATCCAGCCCTTGCGCAGGGCGATGCTCCCCGCCAGGAAGTACCACTCCGCCCCCCGGTCCGTCACCTCGTCCAGAACCTTCTCCGCCTGCGCCAGATCCCCCTGGTTGATCAGGTTCCGCACCCGCGCGTAGGCGGGGTTGGAGGAGGAACTGGACCAGGTCTGCTGCTGGCTGTATCCGCCGTATCCGCTGCTGTAGCCGCCCCCGTAGGAACCGCCGCCTCCGCCGGCGCGCTGCTTGGTGATGGTGTCGTAGGCCTCGTTGATCTCTTTCATCTTCTCCTCCGCCAGATCGGCCAGAGGATTGTTCTGGTAGTTGTCCGGGTGATATTTTCTGGCCATCTCCCGGTAGGCCTTCTTCACCTCATCGTCGCTGGCGTCCGGGCTGATTCCGAGGACGCTGTACGGATCTTTCATGGCGCACTGCTCCAAATCTTCTGTTTTTTGATCTGGCTCCAGCTGCCCTCGAAGATGCTGCGCTGGACAAGGGGGAGCCCCAGGTAGATGATGTTTTCCAGGGCCGCCCGCTGCAGTCCGAAGGAGCCCAGCTGGAAGGCGGCGCCGATCTGGTCCAGGGAGAGGGACATGGTGAGGGCCAGGGCCCCGTCATCCGCCTCCTCCCCGTAGCGGAAGCGGAGGGGGTTGTAGCGGTCCTTCTCCCTGTCCTCCGCCAGGTCGTCCCTGGCGTCCGCCAGGTAGATCCAGCGGCCCAGGTGGTAGAGAATCTGCCGCAGAACCCTCTGCTGGGACATGTCCTCCGGGACGCAGGCCTGGAGGATGCGGGCAAAGGTGTCCGCCGTGCGGTCCAGAGAGGGGCACTGCTCCTGCTCCAGCCGGTCCAGCTCCTCCAGGCAGCGGCCCGCCGTCTCATAGAAGGAGGGGCACTTCTCCCGGGCCTTCCTGCAGGCCCGGTTCAGCAGGGCGGACATGACCCGGCCCTCCAGGGCCTTCATGCCGTGCTCGTCCTTTATGCTGTCCCTGGCCTTCCACCAGGTGAGGATGACGCACTCCGCAGCGGCCAGCTCCAGGGCGGGGCTGTCGGGGCACATGCACTCCTTCCGCAGAGGGTTCGCCGTGCAGCGCCCCCTGCAGGGGGTGCAGTCCGCTCCGTTCCAGAGCAGCATGGCGAGAAAGGTGAAGTCGTAGCTGAGAAACATGGGAGGGATGAGACCGTAGTCCCGGCGCAGGCGCCGGCACAGCCCGCAGTAGTGCATGCGGTAGAGGTCAAAGTCCCTGCACTTCATCTCCGGCCGGCAGGGCCGGACGTATCCGAACACAGGTCAGCGCAGGCGTCTCAGGATGGAGAACTCCGGCGCATTCCGCTTCACGATGGAGCGGTTCAGCAGCCAGGCGGGCAGGAAGCCCAGAACGGCCCC
This sequence comes from uncultured Oscillospiraceae bacterium, assembly GCA_964471855.1. Lineage (GTDB taxonomy): Bacteria > Bacillota > Clostridia > Oscillospirales > Oscillospiraceae > Lawsonibacter. The sequence goes on from CAYYHY010000031.1 coordinate 14,558, forward strand.
CAGGGCTGCCCCGATCAGGCTGACGCCCTCCCCCAGATGCAGCACATATGCGGCCAGCAGGTATCCCAGCACCAGCCCGATGCAGGGCAGCACAAACACGATCACGGGGAGGCTGAGATTCCCTGCCGTGGCGGGTTCCACCACCACAAACTCCCCCGGCTTCGTGCCGATGGTGTCCGTGGCCAGAGCCAGGATCTCCTCCGGGGGCTTCTGACCGCAGCCGGCGCAGGCTCCGTCGCAGTGGAGTCCGCACTCCATCTGCCGGAGCAGGGAGACCTCCACCACGCCGCTGCTGACCTGTTTCTTTACAATCGCATTCTGTACCATCTCTGTCTCACCCTGCCTTCCTTGTCAGGATTCCTCTGTCAGTTCTACGCTGACCCGGTAGTTTCCTATGATCCCCGCATCCTCCGGGGCGTCCAGGTACACCTGCGCCTCCACGGAGCTGAGACCGGCCTGCTTGATCTGTGCCAGGTTCACGGAGACCCGCACCTGGCTGGGGTCGACCTTCCTGACCGCCTCGTCCGTGCCCCGGACGGTGACGGTGAGCTTCCTGGTGACCGGTTCCGCCGTGAACCCCTCCGGCACGTTGACCACGGAGATCCGGTCCACTTCCAGCGTCCGGGTGCTCAGACCCGTGATGACCACATTGACGTCCGCACTGGAGTCCCCGGAGATGTTCCCCAGGGTCGCATCCAGGTTGATAGGCATCTTGAATGTGCTCTCCCCGGCCACCTGGGACAGGTCCACATTGCCCAGGGAGATCTCTTCCAGTCCCGCCAGGACCTCCTCCGCCCCGGACACGATGATGGTGGAGGGGGTGATGGTGATCTCGGCATTCTCCTCCCCGGCGCCGCCTCCCGGCTGCACCCCTACGGTGAGGGGAACTTCCTTCACTACTACTATGGGCACCACCGCGTAGACGGTGTCCGTGTCCAGGGTGACCTCCAGGTCGGTCAGGGGGTTCCCCTCCGCGTCCAGGAGGGTGACGGGCAGGTCTCCGGAGTACTGCTCCGTCATGTCCTCATCCTCCAGGATGGCTACGGCGGAGTCGATGCGGCCCAGCTCCTCCACCGGTCCGCTGACCGTGACGCTCTCGGGGCTGATGGCGGCGGTGCCCACCTGGTAGCCCTCCGCCACTTTTCCCTGCAGCTGGAACTGGACGTCCAGGGTGCGGGTGTGCAGCTCCTCCACGGTGACGGTGATGCTCCCCGGGTCCCGGCTGTCCACCGTCACCCGGTCCGTATTGATCCCGTTGGGGAACACGGGGGTAAACGACATCTGGTTCTCCCCCTCGGTGCAGCGGGAGACGTCCAGGGTGACGGAGAGCTCCCCTCTCCTGCGCCTCAGCTCGTTCTGAATGCTGAGGGGGGCTTCGATGTTGAGCCTCACCTGGGAGGTGGAGGTGGAGCCCACGGTGAGCCCCTGGCTGGTGAGGACCGACGTGCCGATGGTGTTGACAGTCACGTTCTCATACCAGGTGGTCTGCACGGGGTCCGTGGTGCTGTTCACATAGAACCAGAAACCCATGGCGCAGACGGCGGCAACAAGAAGATAGAACAGCCGGCTGTCCAGCACGCGCTGCTTCATCCCTCCGTCTCCTCCTTTCTGTTCCTGCCCAGGATCTGGCTGAGAATGGCGGGCCTGCGGGACTCCTCCGCCTCTCCCAGCAGTTCGTTGCGCAGCAGGACTTCCAGTGTGGCCGGGGTCAGGTGCCGCTTCAGCATGCCCCCCTGGGCCACGGAGATGGAGCCCGTCTCCTCGGAGACGATGCACACGAATGCGTCAGTCTTCTCGCTGATGCCGATGCCGGCCCTGTGGCGCATGCCCAGGTCCCGGCTGAGATTGACATTTCCGGACAGGGGCAGCATGCAGCCGGCCCCCACAATCCTTCCGCCCCGCACGATGACCGCTCCGTCATGGAGGGGGGCCTTGTTCCAGAACAGATTCTTCAGCAGCTCGCTGGAGATGCCGCAGTCCAGGGGTGTGCCAGTCTTGATGATGTCATCCAGCACGTTCTGGCGCTCAAACACCATGAGCGCGCCGCACTTGTCCCGGGACATGTCCTCATAGGCCTGGACCACCTCGAGGATCGCCTGCTGCAGGTTCTCCGTGGCTTCCGGCGGCGGGGAGGCCAGCAGCATCCCCATCCGGGTCCTGCCGATCTTCTCCAGCATCCGCCGCAGCTCCGGCTGGAAGAGGATCACCAGAGCCAGCGCGCCGAATTCCAGCACCCAGTTCAGCAGGTAGGACGTGCCGGACAGGGACATGGAGGCGGACAGCCACATGGCGAATATCAGGATGACGATGCCCCGGAGCACGCCTCCGGCGCTGGTCTTCCGCAGAGTCCAGATCAGCTTGTACAGCAGGAAAGTGAGTATCAGTATATCCAGCACGTCCGCAATGCGGACCTGTATGAACGGTATGGGCAGAGTGGTCTGAAAGATGCTGAAAAAAGCATCCAGCATGGGGACGGGGCCTCCTCTCTTGGCATTCCCGGAGTGCGAAAACCTGGCACTCAGAATATCATCCAGCTATTATACGGGATTTTCCCGTCCTTGGCAACCTGTAAGGGAGAGCAGACCGGAAATTTTCGCCGGGCAGTCAGGGCTGCGCGTCCGGATCCCGGCGGCGTCTCCGCCCGCCGGGACCGGTGCGGGTGTGAGGCTGTCTGTGCTTCTTTCCGCTGCCGTGCTTCATCTCCTGTATCTTCCGCAGCAGCGCTCTGATCCTGTTGCGTTCATCCACGGTCATCTTTGTTACCGGATGATCTCTGCCCAGGACCTCGATCTGACCGGCTGCTGCCTGCTCCAGCAGGGGTGCCGCCTCGGCAATCCGGCCCGCGCAGAAGAGAACAACGCCCAGGCTGTGCATGGTTTCCAGGGTGCTCGGATGTTTCTCACCCATGGTCCTGCGCTGGACATCCAGAACCCTGGGCAGAATCTTCAGGGCCTTCTCGTTTTCGCCGCACAGGAAATACTCCATCGCCAGCATGTGTGTCACTTCCAGCGTTTCCGGATGGCTGGAGCCAAGTGTCTTCCTGATCAGAGGCACAGTCTTTTCCAGCAGCTGGATCGCCTGGCGGTGGTCCCCGGCGTCGGAGCAGCATTCTGCGATGGCGGCCATTGTGATGAGCGTATCAGGATGGAACGGGCCGAGGACCTCCCGGCGGACCTCCAGCACCTCTGTCAGCAGATTCCGGGCTGCAGCGGGATCTGCTTTCCAGCGGAAGAGCATCGCCAGCCTGTACCTGGTTTTAAGGGTATCCGGGTCCCTGTCCCCCAGAGTTCTCTGCTGGACGGTCAGGACATGCTCCAGTATTTCTTCAGCCCTGTCATAGTCACTGGAAACCTGATATGAGACCGCAAGGCTTCTCAGAGCTGCCAGAGTGTCCCGGTCCTCCTCCCCCAGGACCTCCCTGCGGCCGGCAGCGGCCCGGGTCAGCAGGTCCTGCGCCTTGTCCTGGTCGCCCAGGCAGGAATACACCTCCCCAAGGCCGGACATGGCGGTCAGGGTGTCCGGGTCCTTCTCTCCCAGGAGGGCTGTCTGTTCTTTCAGCGCTCTCTCGAGCAGTTCCCTGGATTTTTCATGCTCGCCGGCTCTGAAGCAGTACGAGCCGATGATGCAGAAAGCGTGCAGGACAGCCCGCTCATCTGTTCCGCAGCAGTCCCGGGTGCAGGCATATGCCTGCTTCGCCAGGACCACTGCATCCCTGTATTTCCCGTCGGCCATCATCCGGCCTGCCAGGCCGGCCATGGCTGACAGAGTGGATTTGTCCGTGCCCGGGCGGCTGCCGGGCAGAACCCTCTCCGCCTCATCGATGCTGCCGGCGTCCCGGCAGCATTCAAACAGTGTGTACCGGGCTCTCACTGCTTCCGGCGAGTCCGGACCCTGCCTGTCCTCAATGGCGTCTGCACAGCCGGTCTGCCACTTCACGGCAGCCGCAGGATCCACAGGCGCGCCGTTTCCGGTGCGGTACATGGCAGCCAGAGTCCCCATGGCCTCCGGCAGCCCTGCCTCGGCTGCCCGGGTTATGAGCTCCAGGGCACGGGACCGGTCCGTCTCCGCGCATATGCCGTACAGATGCGCCAGCCCGGACAGGTACGGGTCTGCGGCATCATCCAGCGTGCCGGATTCAGCGGCGTCCCGGATTCTCTTCGCCATTTGGGCGCTGATCAGAACCTGTTCCAGATACAGGTCCAGGGCCTCCTGGAAGGTCAGTTCCTCCGGAGGACCCGGGAGACAGCTCAGGCACTGGAGCCGGCCGAATTTCTCCTGCAGGATGCTGTCCTCCAGGCCGGATTCCGTCAGGACAGGCAGCACCGGGATCCGGTTCTTCAGTGCAAACGGGAGGTCCGCGTCCGCGGCCCTGTTCGGCTCAGTGAGAAAGCGGGTGGAGACAGGGAAGACGAACAGGTTCATCCGGGACAGTTCCACCTCCGGAACTGGGGAGGACATGTCCTCCGCGCAGAAGACGGCGCAGTTCCGCGCTTTGAGGAGCG
>CAYYHY010000032.1:0-10259 GCA_964471855.1 uncultured Oscillospiraceae bacterium
CAATCCGGCTGTCGATGAGGGCGATGTTGCTCTTTTCCGTATCGGTGAGGAGATCGTCGCTGTATGAGCTGGAGGGGATGTACCAGGAGACGGACGCGAACCACTGGGCCGAGGCGCCGTCTTCAAAGCTCCTGCCGTGACGGGCTGTGATCTCGTCCCTGGCGAGGGCCAGCCGGGACTCATCCATTCCCTTCAGGTCCTGTTCCGTGAGAAGTCTGCTGTCACTGTCCGGGAAGATGAACTGGGCCTCCCAGGCCGCAGCCTCCTCGGCAGCCAGCCGGGTCTCCTCCTCGGCACGCTTCTGCTCCTCCTCCAGCCGGAGCTGTACTTCTTCCTCTGTCTTCTGTCTGGCTTCTTCCTCCGCCTGCAGGCGGGCCGCCTCCTCTTCCTCCTGAGCCTGGATGGCAGCCAGTCTCGCCTCTTCCGCGGCTTTCTGGTGGCTTACGACAGCCACAGAGATGCCGGACCCAACGAGTGCGACAGCGAGGAATGCGATGAGGGCAGCCGTCAGGGGCCGCCTGTTCGGGAGAAGCTTCTCGTCCCGGAAGGTCTTCATTCTGGTGCTGACGCTGGTGCCGGCGGTCTTCAGGGACTCCCCGGCCTTTCCGGCGCCGGCCTTCGCCTGTTCCAGGGTCTGTCTGCCCAGGTTCCCGGCGGTCTCTGCGGCCTTCTTTCCGGCAGCGGCCGCCGCTGCACCGGCTTCTGCCGCCTTCTGTCTGGCGGCGTCCGTCTGTTCCTTTATCTTCTGGCGGCGCTCCTCCTCCAGGCGCTTCCGCTCCGCCTCTTTCTCCGCAGCTGTGCGCTGCTCCTCCGCTATCCGGGCCTCACGGTCCTTTTCCAGCTGTTCCGGGTTGAAGAGGCGGAACAGGGCATCCTGCTCCATGCCGCAGGCTGTGCAGCGGTCTCCGGTATTCATCTGTCCGCAGGAGCAGAACCAGAAGCCGTCCCGCCGCTGGGGTGCATACTGGAAGATGCGCTCCGGTGCCTGGCCGGGGAGGAGGGGGCGGACCTCCCGCCAGAACTCCCCTCTGAGCTCGGGAGGCAGCCCAATGACCGGCTGGGGATCCACGGGAACCAGGGGCTCATCCCGCTCCGCATTCCAGACGGTGTCGTCTGCAAACACCACATTCCGCAGGGACACGGAGACCCGGCGGGCGGTGCCGTCCGGCAGGGTGAAGGGGACCGGGGTGAACCAGATCCTGCCGGGCTCGATCACCATGTCCTGCACAGCCAGCCTGTCCATGCCGGGGAGGTCCTGCTTCAGCAGGTCCTGGCAGCGGACTGTGAAGAATGCGCCGATTACAGGTCTGTCAGAGAGGTTCTGGATTCCCAGGTCGAGGCCGGCGGCGTTCTCTCCCATGGAGACAATGCTGCACTCGGTCAGGACCACGGGAGATCCCTTCTGCCACAGGGGAGAGGGGCTGGAGGTCAGCACGCCGGCGCGCTCCGGTCTCCGGGGTGTTTTCGTTGTTGTCAGAGCTGCCGGCGCCTGTTTCTGAGCCGGACCGGCACTGCTCTTCAGCTTTCCGAGAAGGCTGGAAGCCGCAGCCGCCGCAGCTGCGGCCGGTTTCTCCCCGGCGGCGGGGGTCACTGCGGGAGCGGGCTGTACGGGGGCACCGCTCTCCTGCGCTGCAGGGGCGGGAGGAACTTCCGCTCCGCTCTCCGGTGCCGCAGGGACTGTTTCAGCAGCGGGACCTTCCGGTTTCTGCTCCGGCGCCGGAGCGGCAGATCCGGGCATGGGAGGCGGTCCGGGAGGAGTTCCGTCGGGAGCCGGAGGGATGTTCGTACCGGGCTGTACTCTGGATTTGAACAGATCGGGCATTTCGACTTTCAGCTGGACAAAGATGCCCCCGGCCGCAGCTGCGATGCCCGCAAGCATCAGGATGGGGAGGCCGGTAAGCATGACCAGGGTAATTCCCACGGTCAGGCCGCCGCCGATGGCTGTGACAATGATGAGCATCGGCTTTTTGACGATGACCCCGGCCACGCCGAACACAAAGCCCAGTACCACGAAGAACACGGGGTACATGTCCAGGTCCGCATGGGTCAGGAGCGCGATGGCTGCGCCGATGATCCCGCCGTCCATGAAACAGATGAGGAAGACCCCCACCATGTAGAACTTGTAGGCCAGGAAGGCGCCCAGGGCTCCCACCAGGAGGGCACAGAGCAGAACCACGGGCACCGACTGTGCAATCCAGAAGCCCAGGGCCATGCCCAGCACCGCACCGATCAGGAAGCCGGTGATCGCTGTAACCACGCGGAAGATCCGGTACCCCAGGAAGCACTGGAGGAGACCGTACAGGAGCATCAGGACCATGAATACGTTCAGAATGGTCCGGAATGTCTCCAGGCCGGCCATCATGGCTTCGTAGTATTCCATTTGCAGCACCTCTCTTTCATCTGTCCGAAGCGTGAAGCTGCAGGACGACGCTTCAGACAGCCTTCAGTCCTTCCAGTTTAGCAGGTTCTGCCATATGCTGCAAGGAAAACCTGCCCGGAAAGTCAGGAAATCCACTGTATACAGGTGAGATTTCACACAGAAAACCATATGGTTTCCCGTGAGAGTCACCGCTCTGCAGGGCAGAAAAAGAGAGGACGCAGGGAACCGGAAATCCGGTTTCCGCGCATCCTCTCTTCGCGGTCTGATTCGATTTCTCCGGACGGGGTCAGGCGGCAGAAACGCCGGTTCCCCGTCAGCTGCCCAGCTTGCTCTCCGCCCGGGCCAGGAAGCGGGCATCCTGGATGATCACCCGCTGGTGTGTCCCCTCGCCGATGAGCCCGGCATCGTCGTATGCGGCCACATGGAAATCCACTCTGCGGCCGTCTACTGCTGTAACCTCGCACTCAGCCCGGACCTTCAGGCCCACAGGGGTGGCGGACAGATGGGAGATGCTCAGGCTGGTGCCTACGGAACTCTCCCCCTCGGCCAGGGCCGGGGCAATGGCGGTCCAGGCCGCCTTCTCCATCAGGGCGCACATCCAGGGGGTGGCAAAGACCGGCAGCGTGCCGGAGCCGGCGGCCATGGCGGTGTTCTCAGATGTCACAGCCGTCTCTGCGGTGCCCTTCATGCCGACTTCAACAGACATGGCGATCCTCCTCGCACTGTACTCTCCGTTTACTATAGCACCTGCCGTGCCCCGGTGTCCACCGGGAAATCCCTCCGAAGGCCTGTTTGACTTTTCCCCGGTCATCAGTTACAATGGCTCATCGGAACCCGGGGCTCACCCGGCAAAGAACCGGCCGGGACAGCTGATTTGAAGGCTTCTGCATAAAGTCTACATAACACTTTCAAAAAACGGAGATTTTCCGGGAAAAACCCGTCTTGGAGGGCAGAAAAATGGAAGAATCCGACTGCAGATTCCTTCGGGACGGAAGCTGGTTCGGACTGCGGGCCGGAGCTGTCATTGTGGAAGGGGACTGCATCCTGATGGCGTCCAACCGGAAGGACAAGTTCCTCTACACCCCGGGAGGCGGCATCCGCATGAATGAGACGGCCGAGGAGGCGGTCCTCCGGGAGGTCCGGGAGGAGACCGGCACGGACTACGAGATAGACCGGCTGGCTGCAGTGCACGAGGGGTTCTGGTGCGGCGAAGGGGAGTACGACAGAGGCTGGGACTGCCATGAGGTTGAGTTTGTATTCTACATGAAACCGAGAGGCATCCGGGACCTGCAGTGCCACAGCGTCACACGGTTTGCCGATCCGGAGACCATGCACTGGATTCCTGCAGATGAGATTGACCGGTACCGGTACTGGCCGCCCATCCTGGGGGATCTGGTGAGAAACCGCCATCAGGACCGGGGCGTCCTGCACTTTGTTACAGACGGCAGGAAGAGGCGGGACCCTGACGGAGCCCCTGAACCGCCGGATCTGGCACGCTGAAAACGGGGGCTGAGAAAATCCGGTCCATGGGACGGGACAGAACAGAAATTTCCTGTTTCCGCTTTCTGCCCCGGGCGTGCTATAATGGCGGCGGCAGGCTTCCAGCGGTCGGACCGCAGTGTTCAGATTCAGTTCGGGACTGGCAGCAGACTGCCTGCCAGATTACAGCAGGGGAGGCCGGCGATGGCTGCATTTTCAATCTACTGGAAAGCGTGCTATATCGATGAACTCATACGTGCGGACGATCTGGGACCGATCAAGGTCGTATACGGCAGCTACCACAGGAGCATGCCCAGTCTCGACATGGTCCGTGAGGGGGACACCATCTATATCCTGACCATCGTGGGGCACAAGCTCTGCCTTGTGTCCAAGCTTCCGGTGGAGCGGCGGGAGCTGGCCTACTACTACCTGATGCGGGAGCTGGGGAAACCCTTCGGGTGTGCACTGCCTTACTTTGCGCCGGTCGACAGAAAGGTGAACCCGTGGGACAGGAAGCCCCCCGTGGACCGGCCCTATGCGTATCACCAGATCCCCGACTGCATCGATGCCACGCTTGCCCTCTCCGGGACCCACGGTCTTCCGGTCCGGATCCGCCGCCTTCCCAGACGCAGGTTTCTTGAGATCGAGTACGGCTGGGATGAGGAAAAGCAGCTGAAAATGCGCAGCAGCACCTGGCAGGGAGACTTTCTGGTCGAGTGGATCAACTGTGCGCTGCCGCTCCTGCCTGAGGCGGTGGACATCCTGGAGAAAGAGATCAGGTCATATGCCAGGTGGGAAGCTGCCGGCTTCCCGCCAAACGAAAGGGAGTTTTTACCGTGACGGACAAGCATCCTTTTACAGGATATCTGCTCCTGTCCTGGCCAGCATGGGACAGGAGGCAGTTCCTCTTCGAGATGAAGGAGCAGTGGGGCTTCGATGCGGATGAGTATGCGAGCGACCATGGAAACCTGCTCATGCTTTCGGACGGAACTGTTGCAGGTACAGCAGTCTTTTCCCCGAAGCCGATGACCGGCCACACCGCAGCGAACTGCGCCCGCACCAACTGGATGTGGCCGGAGGCGATGAGCGCAGCGCTCAACCACAGCGCCTTTGTCGTCTTCCAGTCTTTCCGCGGAGAGAACTGCGACTCCGTGGAGGCGGGGAAGTTCCTGGTAAAGATGATCGCCACTGCCTGCAGGCAGACGAATGCCCTGGGCGTCTGCGCCACAGGTACGGTGTACAGGCCGGAGACCTACATGCAGTACGCCGAGGCCATGAAGGACGGCAGCCTGCCGCTCCTCAACCTGGTGTTCTTTACAGTCCTCAATGACGACGGCCTTGTCTCCGCCGCGACCCACGGCATGAAGGCGTTTGGAAAGGAAGAGATGGAGGTCCTGCGTGCGGACGCCAGACCCAGCGAAGTGCGGGATTTCCTGGCGAACATCGCATACACCCTGCTGGAGAACGACAGCTGTCTTAAGGACGGCGATACCGTCACCTTCCCGGACGGCAGCATCCACATGGTGGAGCGCTGCGAGGACATGGTTAACGAGGGGTTCGTCCTGAAGATCAATTACGAGCCGGAGAACCCCGCCTGACAGGCATCGCGGGAATGGAACGCCCGGCAGGGGAGAGCAGCGGTTCTTCCCTGCCGGGTGCCTTTCTGTTCCTCATCGGTCACCCCCCGGCCTGGCCGGATGCAGGTCCTGGTTTTCTGAAACAGGAAAAGGGTGAGGGATATCCGCCGCGTTTGTGCGTCTGAAAAGGTGTACAGACAGAGACAGTCCCCGGGACTGTCCGGAAGGAGGACGGACATGAAACGAAACAGACTTCCTGCTCTCCTGCTTGCAGTGCTCCTGCTCCTCACAGCTGCAGGCTGCGCATCATCCTTTATGGACATGGAGAGCCCGGAGGAGGCCCCGCCTGTCTTTGAGTCGGAAAACGGCATCAGCGGCGGCGGGTACCTGGACTATAAGGAACCTGACGACTATGGCATGCTGCAGGAGCCAACACCGTCACCGGGATCTGCGGGTGGAGACTATCTCCCGGATGAGAGCTTTGGGCCGGATGGCAGTGATGACCTGGATGACAGCGATGCTTCGACATCCGGTACGCCGGGCAGCGTATATCAGAACAGCGGCGCCAAGCTGATCCGGCGGGCAGAACTGCGCATCCAGACGACGGAGTTCGACAGCACGGTGGACGCCCTGGAGCAGAAGGTGGCGGAGGCCGGAGGCTATTTTGAGACCTCCTCCGTATACGGCGGCAGCTGGCGGGACACAAGCGCAAGCCGCAGTGCCGAGTACGTGGTGCGGGTGCCGGCCGAAAAGTACGACAGCTTTCTGGATACTGCCGGGGACCTGGGCCACATCGCCAGCAGCACGGAGAGCAGCGAGGATGTGGGGGAGCAGTACTACGATACGGAGGCCCGGCTCAAGACCCAGAAGACCAAGCAGGAGCGGCTCCTTGCTCTGCTGGAGAAGGCGGAGACCATGGACGAGATCATTGCTCTTGAGACGGCCCTCAGCGAGGTGGAGTATGAGATCGAGCTGCTGAGCTCCACCCTGAACCGCTATGATGCCCTCATCAGCTTCGCCACCATCGAGATCACACTCGACGAGGTGACGGAGGTCACGGAGGAACCGGGGGTGACCGCATCCCTGTGGTCCCGCATGGCAGCCGGGTTCAGGACCAGCTTCCGCAGATTCCTCAGCGGAGCAGAAGACCTGCTGACCGCACTGTCCTACAACTTCACCTCCATCGTGGTCCTGGTCATCATTGTCACCTTCATCGTCCTGCTTGTCCGCAGAATACGGAGCATGAGGGGAAAGAAGAAGGGGAGGAAGAAGCCTCCGAAGCATTACCGGCCCATCGTCCCCGGGGAGCAGCCGGAATCTCAGGAAGAAGTCCCCCAGGAACCCGACGAACCGGGCGGAACATGAAATTAAACTGAAAACCTGTCGCCACAGTGAGCGAGGAGACAGACTGTGACAAGGAAAACCTGAAATGAACAGACATAAACATTCAGTATTCAGCAGCATTCTGCCGGCGGTGCTCCTCGTATCCATGGTTCTGAGCCTCGCCGGATGCAGCAGGACCGCAGAAACAGTACCCTCAGAATCAGAATCTGAATCTGAACCGGATGCGGGGGAACAGCTGGACCTCGGCATCCGCTACCTGAACGAGGGGAACTACCAGGAGGCCATCCTGGCCTTCACCGCAGTGATCGAGATTGAGCCGAACAATGCGGCGGTCTACGCATACCGCGGCCGGGCCTATCTGGGTCTCGGCAGTACCGAGGACAGCCTGACCGATGCCCGGTCCGATTTCGAGAAAGCTCTTGACCTGGACTCCACGCTGGTGGATGCGTGGAACGGGCTGGCGGATGTCTTCATTGCCCGGAAGGACTACGACGGCGCCAGACAGGTCTTCCAGGAGGCCCTGAGCGCCACGGGACAGTCCGAGGATGTCCTGGCCAGGATGGAGGAGTTCGACGGAAACGGAGCCTGGAGGCAGGCCTACATCCAGTACATTGACAGCGACTTTGTCCCCCAGTACGGCATGGACACATGCGAGTTCTCCCTGGTCTGCATCGACGATGACCCGGTCCCGGAGCTGATCATACAGTACCACACGGAGGGCTACGGGTGGAAAGGCAATGTCCAGATCTGCAGCTTCGACGGAAGCCGGGTGCAGACCCAGACCTTTTCCGAAGTTGTCAACTTTGACACCTATGTGCTGGAGTACCAGAACCGGATCCTGCTCCATTATGCAGAGCATGACTGGTCTGATCTGGAGAGTACTGCCTATATCAACCGCGACCAGATCTATGAGCTTCAGGACGGCCTTCCTGTCCCGGCAGCAGCCGGCGAGTACCTGAGCGAGGATGTCAGCGCAGGGGAGACCGGAAACGGCGATGCCTTCACCTTTGACGGAGCGGCGATGTCCCGGGAGGAGTATGACCGGACCATGAACGAGGCATTCCCGCTCTCCGAGGCGATGCACCTTGACCCGGAAACCGCGGCCGGACCGGATTCCACCCTCTGCATGGAATACGAAGCTGCCATGACGCAGCTCAGGCAGCTGGAGGAGAAGGATCTGGCGATGCTGACGCCGGAGGACCTCATGGGACTCACAGTCGACCAGCTTGCAGAACTTCTCGGATCAGATTATGTCACAACGCCAGGGGACGGAGAATACGGGAGCATTTCCTACGAAGACGGCAGAGTGCCCATGCAGTTCGGCTACATGGTGAATGCAGCCGGTCAGGAGTATATCGATTCCATCGAGTATGCCCCCAGTGCAGACAGCCCCCTGGAGGAACTGGCCCCGGGCATCCCTGCCAGGGCCGGTCATGACGAACTGACCTCTATGCTCTCTTCTGACCCTGATTTTCATGCGGAAGAGCGCTACTGCAGCCTGCTGTCCGACAATTACAAGTATGAATGGTACTGGGATGAAGGAGATTCTCTTTCAGAACCGGCCAGCCGCATCATAATTTTTGACATGTCGTCTGGAGAATTTTAAGTAATATACAAATATTCACATTAGTTTCAGCAGATGTCCTTCCCGCCGGCAGGGCTTCCCGGAGAACACCGTCATCCGGCACCTGTCCGGTCCGCGGCGCAGTTCCTGACCCGGGGATCAGCGGGGGAGGGGACATCTCTCCAGGTGGACAGCCGAGCCGTCTGCGGATCTGATACCGTCCGGCCGATGCCGGAAGTCAGGCAGCCGGTCCCGGTCCGCTGCAGCCGGCCGTCATGCTGAGCGTGCAGTCCATGTTCCCGGATCCTGTCCGGCGGGATCCGGTGACATGCTGCACGGACGCCGGCGGCACCGCAGGACCGGCGGAGTAAAAAATCAGACCGGGCGCAGAATTCGGAGACGGAATCTGCGCCCGGCTCATCAGCCGGATTCTGGGATTGTATTTTGTAAACCGTTGTGCTATACTGGAAATACGAGATTTCTTGAAGGGAGGAGCGGTTTTCTCCCTGCTTTGGGTGCCGTGATCGGTCAACAAAATGAAAATTTTGTTGACCTGAGAGGAGGCAAAAGCCCGGGCAGCGGGTCCGGAGCTTATCCGGGGCCGGGACCGCCTTTTATGGACTACCGAATCGACTCGCCGCCGCTGCTGCGTGACTTCCTTGTTTACCACCAGGCTATTCAGGGACACTCAGACAGAACGGTGGATGAATACTTTCTTGACCTCCGGACGTTTTTCCGGTTCCTCAAGCGGGAGCGCGGGCTCGTCCCGGCAGACATGCCCTTTGACAGCATTCCCATCAAGGATGTCACCCTTGACCTGGTCGGCAGTGTAACACTGACGGACATCTACTCCTTCATGAGCTACCTCAGCATGGACCGGGGTCTCAACAACACGTCCCGGGCCCGCAAGGTCGCAACCATCCGCTCATTCTACAAGTACCTGACCGTCAAGGCCAAGGTTCTCCCGGTCAACCCGGTCCAGGACCTGGATTCACCCAAGATCCGGAAGTCCCTGCCGAAGTATCTGAGCCTGGACGAGAGCATTGAGCTGCTGGACTCCGTGAACGGAAAGAATGCAGTCAGGGACTACTGCATCCTGACCCTGTTTCTGAACTGCGGACTGCGTATTTCAGAGGTTGTGGGGCTGAATGTGTCAGATATCCGGGGAGATCAGCTTCGGGTGCTGGGCAAAGGCAACAAGGAGCGCATGCTGTTCCTCAATGACGCCTGCCAAAAGGCCCTGCAGGACTGGCTGACTGAGCGCGCCGGCATGACCCTTGCAGATGAGAACGCGCTGTTTGTGACGCAGCAGAACCGGAAGCGCATCACCCGGGCAGCTGTCCACAAGCTGGTCAAGAAGCATCTGACCGAGGCCGGACTGGATGCCAGCCAGTACTCATCTCATAAACTCCGGCATACGGCGGCAACGCTGATGCTGCAGAACGGCGTAGATGTGCGGACTCTGCAGGAGGTTCTGGGGCACGACCATCTGAACACCACTCAGATCTACACGCATGTAGACAACGAGGATCTCCGTGTTGCAGCCAGAGCAAACCCCCTGGCCGGTGTAACGAAGTCAGAACACCACAGCGGTGCTGACAGCGGGAACGAAGCGGGCGGGAAGGAAGAAACCTGAAAGCACCTCTCCCCTCCCCGGCTTAAGCTCAGCAGAAATGTGCCCCGGGCCGGATTCTTTGGGCGGACCATCGATGCAGAAGGAATCCGGTCAGAGCCTCCGCATGCGGGCATACAGGTTCTGGAAACCGCAGATGGGACATGCGGACAGCATAGCTGCCGAAAATCTGACTGTTTTCCCCAAAACTGTTCTGAACAGATATCCACTGCCCCCTGCGAAAAAAATCACAGAGGGCAGGTAAAAAAGGCTTGACACCGGACCGTGCAGATATTATACTGA
>CAYYHY010000032.1:10359-18561 GCA_964471855.1 uncultured Oscillospiraceae bacterium
AGCTGTCTTTCCGATCAAGTCGGGAAGGCAGCTTCTTTTTGCTGCATCCGCAGTGCGTCTTCGCATTACTGCTCTTCGCTGCGCGCCTCCGACACCGCGAGGCGGCTTTGGACTTTTTACTGAAGCGGCGGACCTGCATCCGGATCTCAACAGGTCCGTTGAACGTCAGCTGGCAGCTTGCGCCGCACTTGTCCTCACCGTCCCGCCGGTTCCTCAATGATCTTTCGTCCTTCCGCGTCCACACCATGGAGACGATGCAGACGGTCACTTGGAGAAAACTCATGACAAGGGCCAGGATACCAATCAGAACCTGCAGGTCGTCGACTGACATACGCCACACCCCCTTCGCTGTAAGAGTCTTGCATGGGAAATAGCACAACGGGGGCTGGCATCGTTTCTTACCTTTTTGGCAGTGACATTGTAGCACCATCGAAAAAGTATGTCAACAGCTATTTTTTATTTCGGCAGAACAAATAATTGATTTCGAGAAAGAATGGATACAAGCGAACTAATTTCATTTCTCCACTGCACTTGTGCAAACCTGAAGCGCGGCAGGACCAGACAGGCAGAACGCCCCGGCCGGGACCTGATGTCCAGCCGGGGCGTTTTTCTGACTATGGATTCATCCCGCCGCATTGAGGCGGGGGCAATGGAGTGGCATAAGAAACGGGCATCATCCATGCGCTCAGCCGGCTGTCCTCCAGTCACCGGCTGATAATGACCTGCCCTGTTCTGCGTCAGACTTCCATTCCTGTCAGGAACAGCTCAGATTTCGGCTGCCTCCGCTGTTCAGCGGCATTCCGTGCCAGAACCGTTACCCTTATGAGCCCAGAGAACCTGCTGCTGCTCGTCGGCAACAACCTTCTCTGCGGCATCAAGGAGCTGTTCAAATAAATCTAACCTGCTGGGTACGCGCTGGAAGTTCTGCAGAACAGAACTGAGCTCATCAGTGAGCGAATCAATCCGCTTCCTGGGAAGCGATTTGATTTTCCGCTTTCCCCGCAGGCTCTCCTGGAGATCCGCTCTGTCCCTGTGTTTCACCAGGGCCAGCAGGTGGATTCCTTCCTTGCTTTTGCTGTATACTGCTGCCTTGCAGTCCGGGTTTCCCAGCTCCTGGTATTCAGGAAGCTTCAGGATCTCCTCATCTGGCATGTCTGTAACAGAGACTCCGTCAATCAGACGCTGAACTCCGTCATTGCTGACTTCAACTCCGAGCCCGCTCATAACCAGGGACGCAGCTTCATTGCTCAGAAGAACAGCCAGCGCAAGGATCAGCATGTTTGCTGCGTCGGTGCGCTGCTGATGAGGGGAGACAATGTCCAGCGGCTCGGTAAAGATGTTGCGGCTGCATTTGGGGTTGGTGCACCGGTACTTGTAGACATTCATGTGGAGAACGGTAGGCTTGCCGCTGAAGGGAATATCCTGTACGGTGCGGCGGTAGGTTGCCACTGCGTTACGGGAGACCTCACCGCACTCAGGACACGGACAGCTGTGCGGTGTTGACTTCAGGAAGATGTCCAGCCATTCCGGCATGTCCACGGCATCGTAGACAATGCGGTTCTTGCCGGTGAACGCCTGAAAGTCGCTGATCGGGGTGTAACGGACGAACGCCATGACGATCACCTCCTGTCATGACGACCAAAAAGAACCTCACAGTCATTATAGTTCCAGGTGCTGGAAAAAGCAACCAGATCTGGAAATTATTTCAAGTCATTTTTGGTTATAGACCTGTTTTCTCCCCAAAAAGTTCAGATTGTCAGAATTATCCAGCTTTCGGCACAGCTGCTGGCTCAGCCTGATTTCCCCTCCTGTCCGGCTGCTGACTGTCAGCTGATGTCCCGGTCCAGCTTTGCAGACTGCGGCGGTCTGATCCCCTTCCCTCCGGCTGCTGGAAGCCGGAAGTTCCAGCGCCGCTGGTGATCCTGCCTCAAAATTCCTCAATGTTCCGTTTCTAGAAATTTCTTCCATCTTTCTTGCATAATACTAACATGTTTTTCCTGGCAGTTCAACCATTTTTTAACATTTTCTTTGCATCTTCCACAGGCAGACAGGCATTTCTGCCGGCGACCTGAGAATCAGGCTGATGCAGGTCCGCTCTTACAGACAGTCGGGATACGGCGGGCGGGCTGTGTTCATTTCTTCAGGACGGCGGGCGGGAAGAAAACTGGCTTTCTAATTTCTTGCATTCTCGATGCTTAGGGTGTATCCTTAGAGGATGAAGTTCCCGTGCCGTCTGTGTGACGGTCCGGGGCTGCCCCCGGGCTGAGAACTCCATGCTGCGGCGCCCAGCCGCTGTTTTTCTGCATGACGTGCTGCTGTCTGCATTCTCATCTGTGACAGCCAGGCTGTTGGAACACATTTGCAGCTGATGCAGCATGCGGAGTTCAGGGTTCCCTGAATTTCCCTGGTCCGCAGATTTCCTCTGCCCCTCTCCCCTGCACCGTGCGATGCTTTTTCAATGCTTTAATGAAAGGCAGTGAGTCATGAAAGACTTTGCAATTCACTTCAGCGGAGCGCAGTTTGATGATCTGTACCGCCGGATTGATGACACAAGACTGCCCAGAAGTACTGGAATGAAGGGCTGGTCGCTGGGAATGGACGGGGACTTTCTGTCCTCTCTCCTTTCCTGCTGGCGCAGCGGATATGACTGGGAGAGCAGACAGAAGGAACTGAACCGGTATCCGCAGTTTACCTGCGAGCTGGACGGAGTGACAGTCCATTTCTTTCATATCCGCAGTCCGCACGGAGGATTTCCTCTGCTGCTGACCCATGGGTGGCCGGACAGTTTCCTGCGCTATGCCAAGATATTTCCTCTGCTTCCCGAGTACGACCTTGTGGTGCCGTCTCTGCCGGGATTCGCATTTTCAACCCTGCCGCCAGCGGGTTTTCTCAACAACGCGGAGGTTGCAGAACTCTGGCACCGCCTGATGACAGAGGTCCTTGGCTACAGGGAGTACGCAGCTTCCGGCGGCGACATGGGACGGGGCGTGACCTGCTTTCTGGCAGCGCGGTATCCGGGTGAGGTGAGGGGCATCCATCTCACCGATGCAGGCTTCGCCGGGGATATTGTCAGCTCGCCTGACGAGAACCTGACACCCGATGAACTGGACTACAAGCGGCGGGCCCAGGAGTGGACCCGAATGGAAGGCGCCTATATCAGCATCAACAGTACAAAGCCCAACACGCTTGCGTACATGCTCAGCGGATCCCCGGCAGGAATGGCCGCCTGGATAGCAGAGAAATATCACGCATGGAGCGACTGGCCGCTTCTGACGATGGACGACATCCTTGACTGTCTGACTCTGTACTGGATGACCAATACAGCCTGCACGTCTGTCCGTGCCTATCACGGCAACAGCTTCACTCTGCCGCCGCTGGGGAAAATCACTGTACCGACTGCCTTTGCGGCTTTTCCCCATGACGTTCTTCCTGTTCCGAGGCAGTGGGTGGAGAAACATTATCCGGTGGTCCAGTATACAGACATGGCGCGGGGAGGTCACTTCACCGCGCTGGAACAGCCGGAAGCGTTTGCGGAAGATGTCTCCCGGTTTTTGAAGACAGTTTTGTAATCACATTCAGAACGGAAGGAGGTCTTCTCTTGAAAAATGTACGGCGGTTAACCGCCACAGGTCTCTATGACCTGGACGGCGTGCAGACCTGGCTGGATGACATGGCTGGCCGGGGTCTCTTTCTCGTCAAATGGGGGAAGTACGTCTGCACCTTCCGCCGGGACAACCCGGATCCCAACATGCGCTACCATCTGGAACCCGTCCGTGCGGGCGAGCGCGGCAGGAGCGGCAAGCGGATGGCGGCCATGAAGAGGAGACTCTCCGAGCAGGGCTGGAACTGGGTGTGTACCGGCGAGGACCAGTTCCACATCTTCGCCGCATGGGACCCCTTTGCCCCGGAGCTGGAAACCCAGGTTTCCGCCATTACCCACGCCCTGAAGGGGCTTATAAAGAAGAACCTTCTGGCCGGGCTGTTCCGCCTGATCCTCCTGCTGCTCTTCGGCAGGCTGCTGATTGACCGGGTGGCTCTGCCTCTGGAGATGGAGACCATGCTCACCAGATGGGGGCCGCTGACGCCCGTCCTGCTTGTCCTGGTCCCCCTGGCCGCTCTGGTCAGCTTCTACCCTCTCTATCCGATCCTCCTGACGTTTTCCAGACTCCGGGGAGACCGGATGCTGCCCAGATCCAGACTGGTGAACAGGATCCTGATTCAGACATCCTATTTTGCTCCCTTTGCCGTCCTTGTCCTCTGCGTGATTGAACTGACTGTGGCCGGCAGCTTTCAGCTGCAGCACCGGTACATGAGTCCGGCGGATCTGCCGGTGGCTGTCGTCCAGCTGGCAGACCTGGAGGAGAATTCCACCTTCAATCTTACGGAGTACTCCTCCTCCCAGGACTATGCCGCAAACCCCGACCAGGGCACCTGGGCCCTGACGCAGCCCTCCTTCTGGGCCCCTGTCCATGAGACCGTCCGCCAGTCCGGCTCGCTTCCCGGGGTCTGGTGGAAGGACCTTCAGCCCTCCTACCCCTCTGACGGCTGGTACTGTCCGGTTCTGGAAATTGAACTGTGGCAGACCACCGGCTCCATGGGATCCGACTACCTGTACAGCAATGCGGTGAAGAGCCATCCGGAACTGAACCAGGCCACTGCCCTCTCCCTGGACTGGGCCACCAGCTGCCGGCTCCTCCACGACAATTCCAGCCAGCTGTTCGTATGCCGCAAGGGCAACAGAGTGCTCACCGTCTACTATCAGGGTGCAAAGGACCTCCAGTCCGTCATGGGCAGATTCAAGACCCTCATGACCGAGAGCTGGAGATGACATCAGAAACAGCGAAACCCCCGCCGGATGTATCAGGCGGGGGTTCTTTTTCAGGATTTCGCAGTTCAGAAGGCAATTGCGCTGAAGGAAAATTTGGCTCTGGAAAGATTTTCAGCTTCTGTTCAGGAAGCTCTGCAGCTGCAGGAGGGCAGTATCAGAGCCGGCGGATCTCCTTCATGGCGTCCGCCACGGCGTGGGCCACAGCGGGGCTGTTCATGGTGTACAGGTGGATGCCCTCGGCGCCTCCGGCTATGAGGTCGGAGATCTGGTCAATGGCATAGGCGATCCCCGCCTCCCGCAGAGCTTTGGGGTGGTCCCCGTAGCGGGCCAGGATCCGGGACAGCTTCTTGGGAATGCTGGCTCCGCACAGGGAGACCATGCGCATGATGGATGCCTTCTGGGTGACCGGCATGATGCCCGCTTCTATGGGCACATTGATGCCGGCGATGCGGCACTTCTCCTGGAAGCGGAAGAAGTCCTCGTTGTCGAAGAACAGCTGGCTCACCAGGTGCTGGGCGCCGGCGTCCACCTTCTCCTTCAGATAGCGGATGTCGCTGATCATGTCGGGACTCTCCGGATGCCCCTCGGGATAGCAGGCGGCGGAGATGCCGAAGTCCCCGTGCTCCCGGATGAAGGTCACCAGCTCGCTGGCGTGGGTGAAGTCCGTGTGATACGGGTAGTCGGGGTTGATGTCCCCCCGCAGCGCCAGGATATTCTCCACGCCTTCCGCCTTCAGCTGGGTCAGGATGTTCTCCGCCTCTTCCCGTCCGGCCCCCACGCAGGTGAGGTGGGCCATGGCGGGAATGTGGTACTGGTTCTGGATAATGGAGACAATCTCCTGGGTGGTCTGATTGACAGTGGAGGATCCCCCCGCTCCGTAGGTGACGGAGATAAAGTCAAACTGGATGTCCCTGAGTCCGTCCAGGGTTTTGTAGATGGAATCCGCCGGGCTGGTCTTTTTGGGCGGGAAGACCTCGCAGGAGAATACGGTCCTCCCCTTTCCGAACAGTTCGCAGATTTTCATTGCAAGACTCCTCTCTGTCCGGCGCCTCTTATAAACCTACCAGACAGGTTGGATTATAGCATGCTGCCGCAGGAAAGGGAAGACCCTTTTTCCGGCGGCGTTCCGTCAGTCCAGGTCCAGTTCCAGCAGCACAGGACAGTGGTCGCTGCCCTCCACCTGCGTCAGGATCTCTGCCCTGCGGATACGGTCCCGCAGCCGGGAGGAGACGATGAAGTAGTCGATGCGCCAGCCGGCGTTCTTCTTCCGGGCCTGGAACCGGTAGGACCACCAGGAGTACACGCCGGCTGTATCCGGGTTCAGAAAGCGCCAGGTGTCCGTAAAGCCGGAGTCCAGCAGCCGGGTCATCTTCTCCCGCTCCTGGTCCGTGAATCCTGCGTTCATGCGGTTGGTGGAGGGGTTCTTCAGGTCGATCTCCTGATGGGCCACGTTCAGGTCCCCGCAGTACACCACCGGCTTCTCCCTGTCCAGTTCCATGAGGAAGGCGCGCAGGTCGTCCTCCCACTCCATGCGGTAGTCCAGCCGCTTCAGGCCGTCCTGGGAGTTGGGGGTGTAGCAGCAGACCAGGAAGAACTGCGGGTACTCCAGCGTGATGAGCCGGCCTTCCCGGTCGTGCTGCTCAATGCCCATGCCGTACCGGACGGACAGGGGTTCATGGGGCGTAAACACGGCGGTGCCGGAGTAGCCCTTCTTCTCGGCGGAGTTCCAGAACTCCAGGGGCCTGCCCTCCAGATCCACATCCGCCTGCCCCTGCATCATCTTTGTCTCCTGCAGGCAGAGAAAATCCGGCCTCCAGTCCCGCCAGAACTCGCAGAACCCCTTCTTCATGCAGGCCCGGAGACCGTTTACGTTCCAGGAGATGAATACCATGGCAAAAGCCCTCCCGTATTCTTTGTTTCGTGCAGCGCTCCCGGGGAGGCTGCTGTGTCTGCAGAGAGTATACTCTGCCCCGGCGGCCGGCGCAAGGGCGGGACCGTCCACGCCTCCGCCTGCCGTTCCGGTCCCCGCGGGGTGGGTGAAACTGCCCTTTCTGTGCTCTTGCTTTTCCTTTTCCGGCGGTGTATACTCCACAGATGTCAGCCCCGGCGCCAGCAGCGCAGCTGCTCTGAAGGCAGGACCGGGCAGGCACTGACAGTACGCTGCCGGCGGAACGGCGGACAGGGAGAAGGGTCAGAGCATGGACCAGGCGTTAACCCGGGAGCAGTACAGCAGGGCATGTGCTGAAATCCGGCAGGAAAACCGGGAGATCATGGCGCAGTTCCGGAAGCAGATGGAGGAGCAGAATCTCACTGTCAGGACCATCGAGGACCACATGGGCCGCATCGACCTCTACATCAACCACTACCTGCTGGACGACGTCCCCAGGCATGCTGCAGAGGGACCGGCCTATGTGACTGACTTTATCAGCAGCTTCCTCCTGAACTCCGGCGTCTGCACCCTCGAGAACATCAGATCCACCATGGCCAGCTTCCGGAAGTTCTACACCTTCATGGAGTCCACCGGGAGGATTGACCAGGAGACCTACCGGAACATGTCCGCTGCCATCCGCAAGGAGATGCCGGGCTGGACGGCGGCCTGCGCAGCCGCCAGAAACAGCAGATTCCTCTGAGGCTGTCCCCTCCCCTGCTGCCCTCCGGGAGGACCGCAGCATCCGGCATGGGACATGAGATATAACAGTAAGGAGTCAGGACCATGAGAAGGTCATTCCATGCCGCGGGGCTTCTCTCCGCAGCCCTGTGCCTCGCCCTGCTGCTGTCCCTGCAGCCGGCGGGGGCGGCGAAGAAGCCTCCTGCAGATTTCCCCGATGTGCCCAGGACAAACTGGGCCTATGACGCCATCATGAAGGCGGTGGAGCTGGGCATCATGACGGGGGGCGACAAGGGACTGTTCGGTCCCAGTGATCCCGTCACCGTCTCCCAGTTTGCCACCCTGGTGACCCGCACCTGGTACCAGAAGGAGGCTGCGGCGAAAACGGCGGAGGTGGGGAAGAAGCCCTGGTACGCCGGCGCCGTGGGAGCCTGCGAGGACCTGGGCATTCTGGACGGAACCCTCTACATCAACGGCTTTACCAAGGCCACGGACCCCCTTGACCGCTACGACCTGGCCCAGATCCTGCGGAACATCATGGTGAAGCAGGGCACGCTCCCGGATGCCTGGCCTGTAAATCTGGCCCGCGTGGAGGTTGCGGACTACAAGTCCATTCCCCCCTCCTACCAGGAGGCCGTCGCCTGCTGCTACGCGGCAGAACTGCTCCACGGGAAGAACGAGGCGGGGGATTTCGGCGGGAGCGGCACCGTGACCCGGGCCGAGGCGGCCACGGTCTTTATCCGCCTGGTGGCGTGAACATCATAAA
>CAYYHY010000033.1:0-18420 GCA_964471855.1 uncultured Oscillospiraceae bacterium
TTCATGTTTCTGCAGGCAGGCATCCCGACACGGGTCCTGCCTGCTTTTCTGGTCGGAAAACGACAGGTACAGGCAGGAAAAAGCCTGTCTCCCCGGTCCCTGAACCCTTACAATTTCAGCATCAGAAACTGCGCCGGCGCAGAGCCGGCGGGCAGGAGACGGGAGGACTGTTAATAATAATGAAATATCCTGAGCGGTTCTTCGGGGTCGGGGAACCCCTGGTCCAGCGGGAGCGGGATGACGGCATTCCCGCAGAGGCGTACCTGGACCTGGTGAAAGGCATGGGCTGCACGGCATTCCGGTCCTGGATGCACCTGACGGAGGTGCTGAAGGACCCGGTCACCCCCAATGAGCAGGAGGTGGAGCGCCACCGGAGGCTGCTGGACCGGGCCCGGGAGCTGGACATCGAAATCACCGGCATGAACCACGAGTGGTTTCTCCCCGAGGGATGCCTGCAGCGCAGCGGCCACGCCATGCCGGCCCGGGATCTGACCCCGGGCAGCCTTTACATGCAGGCTCTGGAGATGCTGGAGCAGAGCTGGTACACCATGGTCTCCCTGTTCCCCCAGGTCTCCATCTGGGAGACGGGGAACGAGTGGAACCTCAACGCCTTCCTCCACCCGGACGGATTCCTGGACTCGGACATGAGCAGGCCCTTCTCCCCGGAGGAGAAGATGGACATCGCCGTGGACATGATGTACTTTGCGGCCAGGGGGATCCGCAGGGCGAACCCGGAGGCGAAGGTGGCCTCCTTCTCCCCCGCCCTCAGCACCCCGGCCCTGGGGGGCGGCCTGCCCGATTTCCTCCCCGTCATGTACGGGCCGGCCTGGGCCCTGGACATGGTGTACAGCCGCATCAAATCCGGAAAGTTCTGGTCTGAGAACACGGACGACTACTTCGACATCGTGGCCTGGCACCCCTATGTGTTCTCCATCAGGCCGGTGGCCTCGGACAGGGACCTGTTCCTCAACGTGGAGGAGCCGGACAGCCTGTGGTGGAGCTGCAGCGACTCCGCCTACCGGGTGATGTGCAAGTACGGGGACGGGCACAGGCAGGTCATCATGACAGAGACCGGCTTCACAGACTGCGGCGACCCGGAGCTGGAGAAGCGGTACGCCGGCTATACCCGGAAGCTGCTGGAACTGGCAGCCACCATGCCGTATGTCCGCACCGTCTACAATTTCCGCCTCCTCAACGAGAACGCCATGCTGAAGCGGGCGGGGATTGAGGAGAACCAGATCGGCGGCCTCACCGAGGTCTACTTCGGACTCTTTACAGACCCGGCCGAGGGCTGCCAGCCCCGGGCCCGGGCACTCGCCATCCAGGAGATGGCC
Organism: uncultured Oscillospiraceae bacterium; assembly: GCA_964471855.1. Lineage (GTDB taxonomy): Bacteria > Bacillota > Clostridia > Oscillospirales > Oscillospiraceae > Lawsonibacter. The sequence continues at coordinate 1,335 of CAYYHY010000033.1, forward strand.
GGAGGCACCGGAGACCTGAAGGCCCTGGGGGAGAAGGTGGTCCGGACCCCCCGGATCCCCTGACACGGGCATGCGCCCCCTGCAGTTTCCGCAAAGTCGGAAAACGGAATCCCCAGGTCGGATTTGGGCTGTATTCCGGAGCGCAGGCAAAATATACTGAACCTGCAAAAAGGAGAACTGCTCCGGACTCCGCAGCCCCGCCGGAGCAGAACCAGAAGAAAGGGAGTCTCATCCGTGCGAAGTTTCGCAACCAAGCATGACGATCCCGAAGCCAGTCTGGGCTGGCAGGAAAGGATCGGCTACGGCGCCAGCGCCTTCGGCTGGAACATGATCAACGGCATCATCGGCACCTTCCTCACTGTCTACTTTACCAATGTCGCCCTGCTGGATGCAGCCGTGATCTCATCCCTCATCGCCGTCTCCAAGGTCTTTGACGGCGTGTCCGACCTGGTGGTCGGCAACATCGTGGACCGCACCAAGTCCAAGCTGGGCAAGGCCCGCTCCTGGCTGCTGCGGATGTGCATCCCCTTCGCTGTCAGCGTCGTGCTGCTGTTCTTTGTCCCAGCCGGGCTTCCCAACGCGGCCAAGTACGCCTACGTCTTCATCTTCTACAATCTGGTCAACACGGTCTGCCTGACCTTCATGCAGGTGCCCTTTTATTCACTGCTGTCCCTGATGACCACCAACGGCTATGAGCGGGGTCTTCTGGGCAACATTCAGCAGATCTTCCAGACCCTGGGCAACGTAGTCATCAACGCAGTGTTTGTCCGTCTCCTGTGGGCCTTCACCAGCGACCCCACCACCCAGCAGACCCAGCAGGCCTACACCCTCACCATCGCCCTCATCGGCGTCATCATGGTCGCCGCCACCCTCATTACCGTTCTCTTCACCAAGGAGCGCGTGAAGGAGGCCCCCAAAGCCAGGGAGGAGAAGAAAGCGGATGCGGTCAACCCGCTGGTGGCCGTCAAGGCCCTGCTCACCAACAAGTACTGGGTCATCCTCTTCTTTGCCAACCTGTGCATCTTCTTTGTCATCATCTTCTACTCCGTGGGCGGCGTGTACTACGCCATGTACATTCTGGGCGACATGGACGAGGTCAGCTGGATGAACAACGCCATCTCCATTGCCCAGTTCGCCATCATGTTCGCAACTCCGTTCTTCATGCAGAAGTTCGGGAAAAGGAAGATCTTCGCAGCCGGCATGCTGGTCCTGACCGTCGGCTTCGGCGGCTTCGGGCTGTTCGCCAGCAGCAAGATCACCATGATCGTCTTCAACGCCCTCAAGGGCTGCGGTCTCGGAATGTGCGGCGGCATGTCCATGGGTCTGGTGGCTGACGCCATCACCTACGGCACTCTGAAGACCGGCGTGGATGCCGTGGGAATGGGCAACGCCGGCACCTCCGCCGCCCAGAAACTGGGCCTCGGTCTCGGCCAGGCCATCTTCGGCTGGGTTCTCTCCGGCGCCGGTTTCGACGCAGGACTGGACGCCATGGGCATGGCCCAGCCGGAGGCCGTCCTCACCGCCATCCGCTTCATGTACAACTGGGTGCCCATGATCATGTGCGCCATAATTTTTGTCATCATGGCAGTCTTCTTCAACCTGGACCGCGACCTCAAGAAGCTGCGCCAGGAAAAGGGGATTGAATAATCCGCAGCCGCGGAACATCTGAAAATACCTGCCTGCCCGGGGTGCCGCCAGTCTGGCGCCCCGGGCTTCTCCTGTTCTGCCCTCCTGCCATCAGGAATTCTTATGGCCGAGGGGGTTGACAGACGGGAAGGGAGTGCGTAAGATTATGTGCGGCCAACCCATTAACCCGCCGGGTTTATGGAGAATACCTCCGCTCCCCTCAGGAAGCCCCGTTCCGGTGCCTGTGCCGCTTGACAGAAGCGCCTGCTGCCGGTATCATACTCGCCGGCACGATCTAAGCCGAGAGTTTCCAAGGGAGGTCTCCTGAACCTGTGAATGTCATCTTCATATCCCCCCATTTCCCCCGCCACTACTACCAGTTCTGCGCACGTCTGAAGGAGCGGGGTGTCACCGTGCTGGGAATCGGCGATGCCCCCTGGGAGAGCATCGGCGAAAACTGCCGGAACGCCCTGACGGACTACCGCGCCGTGCCGAGCCTGAAGGACTATGACTCCGTCTGCCGGGCTGTGGCGGAATTCATCTTCCTCTACGGCCGCATCGATTTCGTGGAGAGCGAGAACGAGTACTGGCTGGAACTGGACGCCCGCATCCGCACCGACTTCAACATCACCACCGGCCCGAAGCTGGAGGCCATGCCGGACATGAACCGCAAGTCCCGGATGAAGGCGGCCTACGCCCGGGCGGGGATCCCCGCCGCCCGCTGGGTGCTCCCCGGCTCCCTGGAGGAGGCGGAGCAGTTTGCCGCCTCGGCGGGGTACCCGGTGATCTTCAAGCCGGACCAGGGGGTAGGCGCATCCAGCACCTTCCGGATCAGCAGCGGGGAGGAGCTCCGGGCGTTCTGGGAGAGCAGGGACCCGGCCGTCACCTTCATTGAGGAGGAGTGCGTCCCCGGTCATGTGGAGACCTTTGACGGCATCACCGACAGCCGCCGCAATGTTCTGTTTGCAGCCAGCCAGTGCCTGCCGGTCAGTCTCATGGATGCGGTCAACCGGGACGAGGACGTGGTCAGCTACTGCCAGGCCCCGCCGGAGGACCTGCGGGAGGCCGGGACCCGTCTGCTGAAGGAGTTCGACACCCGGAACAAGTTCTTCCACTTCGAGTTCTTCCGCCTGGACGAGGACCGGGAGGGCCTGGGCAGGCGGGGGGACATCGCCGGACTGGAGGTCAACATGCGGGCCCCCGGGGGGCGAATCCCGGACAAGATGAACTGGGCCTATGATACGGACGTGTACACCATCTGGGCGGACAGCCTCATCTACGACCGGTGCTTCATGAACAGCGAGTTCCGCCGCTACGTCACCCACGTGGGGCGCAAGGACTCCATCCGCTACGCCCGCACTCCGGAGGAGGTCCGGGCCGCCCTGGGCGGACAGATCATCGAGGAGATGGACGTGGACCCGGCCCTGGCCGGGGAGATGGGCAACCACGCCTGGCTGCTCCGGGCGGACACCCTGGAGGAGCGGGACTTCCAGGTGAACTTCATTCTGAAACGCGGGGGAGCGGCATGAACCGGCAGTGGATCAGCTACCGCAGCGGCATTCTGGACAGGGAGATGCACATGCTGGCGTACGGGTACGGGGGCAGACCCCTCCTGGCCTTCCCCTGCCAGGACGGCATGTGCGACAACTGGGAGAGCTTCCAGATGCAGGATACCCTGGCGGACTTCCTGGACAGCGGCGCCGTGCAGCTCTTCTGCGTGGACACGGTGGACCGGGAGAGCTGGTCGGCCCGGGATGCGGACAAGGGCTGGAGGGCCCAGGTGCAGGAGCGGTACTTCCACTGCATTGTGGATGAGACCGTTCCCCTGATCCGTGAGATCAACGGCAGCGGCCAGCTGCCCCTCACCGCCGGATTCAGCCTGGGGGCCAGCCATGCGGCCATCGTCTTCTTCCGGCGCCCGGATCTGTTCTCCGGGATGCTGGGCTGCTCCGGCTGCTACGACACCCCCCACTTCTGGGACGGCTGGTGCGACAGCACTCTGTACGACAGTTCCCCGGTCCATTTCCTGGCAAACATGCCTCCGGACCACCCCTATATCCAGATATACAACAGCAGGAAGATCGCCATCTGCGTGGGCCAGGGCAGATGGGAGAACGAGGGCCGGCGGACAGCGGCCATCCTGCGGGACATCTTCCAGGAGAAGGGCATCCACGGCTGGGTGGACTTCTGGGGCTGGGACGTGGACCACGACTGGCCCTGGTGGAAGAAGGAGATCCGGTATTTCCTGCCCTGGCTTCTGAGCAACGACGCGAGGTGAACGACCATGTTCCATACTGACAATGACCGCGTGCGGGCGCTGCTGCTGAAGGGCTGCTTCGGCCTGGAGAAGGAGAGCCTGCGCATCACCCCCGACGGCCGCATGGCCCATACCCCCAACCCCTTCCCCGGCAGCGAGCACATCGTGCGGGACTTCTGCGAGAACCAGACGGAGATCAACACCCCCGTCCACACCTCGGCGGAGGCCGCGGTGGAGAGCCTGCTGGAGTACACCCGGCGCATCCACCGGGTGCTGGCGGTCCAGGAGCCCCGGGAGCTGCTGTGGCCCTTCTCCAATCCCCCCTACATCCACAGCGAGGCGGACATCCCCGTGGCCCAGTTCTCAGGGGGGCGGGCCGGCAAGACCACCTACCGGGACTATCTCTCCGACCGCTACGGCCGCTACAAGATGACCCTCTGCGGCATCCATGTGAACTACTCCTTCTCCGAGGAGCTGCTGCAGGCGGATTTTGCCCTCTCCGGGGAGCAGGACTTCCAGGAGTACAAGAACCAGCTCTACGTCACCCTGGCGGAGCGGGCGGCTGCCTACAGCTGGATTGTCACGGCGGTGACAGCGGCCAGTCCCCTGCTGGACTCCAGCTTCCTGGAGAAGGGGCGCACCGGGGGCACCACCTTCGTGGGCATGGCCTCCATCCGCTGCAGCGAACTGGGGTACTGGAACTTCTTCGCCCCTCTGTTTGACTACAGCAGCATCCAGGCCTACGCGGACAGCATCCGCGGGTATGTGGACCAGGGCCTGCTGGCGGCCCCCACGGAGCTGTACTATCCCGTCCGCCTCAAGCCCCGGGGCAGGAACGACCTGAACCGTCTGCGCAGCGAGGGCGCCGACCACATCGAGCTGCGCATGGTGGACCTGAACCCCCTGGAGCCCTCCGGCATCAGCCTGAAGGATCTGAAGTTTGTCCAGCTGCTGCTGGTGTATCTGGCCGGGACCCCCCGGCAGCCCTTCGCCGTGCGGGACCAGGTGCAGGCCGTCCAGAACTTCAAGAACGCCGCCCACTACGACCTGAAGACCGTCAAGATCGTGGTCCCCGACGGGGAGGTGTACTCGGTGGCCGACGCCGGCCACAAGGTCATCGGCTTCATGCGGGACTTCTATGCAGACTTCCCCGGGGAGATCCAGGAGATCCTGGACTTCGAGGAGGACAAGTTTACAGACCCGGAGAAGCGCTACGCCTGGCAGATCCGCCACCAGTACGGGGATGACTTCCTCCGCCGGGGCCTGGAACTGGCCGAACAGCGGCAGCGGGAGATGACCGCCGGTGTGTGAGATGTTCGGCGTCTCCAGCCTGGAGCCGGTGGAGGTCTGCGGACTGCTGCAGGAGTTCTTCAGCCACAGCTCCCAGAACCCCAACGGCTGGGGCCTGGCCCTGTTCCACGGGAATGCTGTCAGCCTGGAGAAGGAGCCGGTGGCCGCCAGCAGGAGCACCCTGCTGCAGCAGCAGCTGCGCCGCCCCCTTGAGACCAGCAGCATGATCGCCCACATCCGCCGGGCCACCCGGGGCAGCATGGACTACGGGAACTGCCACCCCTTCGTCATGGAGGACAGCCGGGGCCGGACCTGGACCCTGGCCCACAACGGCACCGTCTTTGAATCCCCGGAGCTGGACAGCTACGCCCGCACCCAGCAGGGGCAGACGGACAGCGAGCGGATCCTCTGCCGCATCATCGACCTGGTGAACCGGGAGCAGGGGGAGAAGGGCCGGGACCTGACGGCGGAGGAGCGCTTCCAGCTGCTGGACGGACTTGTCTGCCGGAACGCCCGCCGCAACAAGCTCAACCTCATGATCTACGACGGGGACCTGCTGTATGTCCACATGAACTACGCGGACTCCCTCTACCTGCGGCAGACAGGGGACACCGCCCTCTTCGCCACCGTCCCCCTGGGCCGGGAGCACTGGGAACCTGTCCCCTTCACCACCCTCCTCGCCTACCGGAACGGCCGGGAGGTCTTCCGGGGCACGGACCACGGCCAGGAGTACCTGGACGGCCAGTGGAGCACGAACACATTCTTTCTGCACTGCGCCGGGCTGTAGCGCCCCCGTGCAGCGGAGACGGAACCTCCTCCGAGGTCCTGTCTCCGCTGTTTTTTCTTATGGCTGGATATCAAAATTGTGTATGACCGGGGCGGTTGACTTCTGATGCCCGGTTGCATACCATTATGCTGTCAAAACCAATCAACCCAGTATGTTTATATGGAATAAACTTCCAATTCATGACGGGACGGTGACTGACCCATGACTCTTCTGCAGCTCCGGTACGTCCTGACCATCTCCCGCACCCGGTCCATCAACCGGGCGGCCGAGACGCTGTTCGTCTCCCAGCCCACTCTGACCAGCGCCCTTCGGGAGCTGGAGGAGGAGATCCACATCACAGTGTTCCGCCGCAGCAACCGCGGCGTCATCCCCACCGAGGAGGGGAAGGAGTTCCTCCGCTACGCCCTCCAGGTGTGCCAGCAGTTCGAGCTGCTGGAGGACCGCTACCTGGGCAGCCGGGTGGTGAAGCGCCACTTTGCCGTCTCCACCCAGCACTACGCATTTGTGGTCAAGGCCTTTGTAGAGACGGTGAAGCGGTTCGACCCCCTCCACTTCGAGTTTGCAATCCGGGAGACTCAGACGACCCAGGTCATCCGGGATGTGGGGGAGCAGCGCAGCGAGCTGGGGGTGCTGTTCCGCAGCAGGCACAACCAGAAGATCCTCTCCCGGCTGCTGACGGAGCGGCGGCTGGAGTTCCACCGGCTCATCGAGTGCTCCGCCTGCGTGTACCTCTGGAAGGGACACCCCCTGGCGGGGGCGGAGTCCATCAGCCTCCGGGAGCTGGAGCCCTACCCCTGTCTGGCCTTCGAGCAGGGGGAGGACAGCTCCTCCTTCTTTGCCGAGGAGATCCTCAGCGACCGGGAGTACCCCCGGATGATCCACACCACGGACCGGGCCACCATGCTGAACCTGATGGTGGGGCTCAACGGCTACACCCTCTGCTCCGGCATCATCTGCGAGGAGCTGAACGGGGACGACTTCATCACGGTCCCCTACCGGGAGGACCGGAACAACCAGAATTCCATCATGGAGATCGGCTACATCCAGAGCAGAGGATATCAGCTGGATGAGATCAGCCAGACCTTCCTGGAAGAAATACGCCGCTGTCTGCAGCTCCCCGGCGGGGAGAAGGGGACAGCACCGGAGAACTGAAAAGAGGTGAGCATCCGTGACGATACAGTTCGTGCCCCAGGGCGTATGCCCCAGTCTCTTTGAGATAGAGGTCGAAGACGGCGTCGTAAAGAGTCTGCGCGCAGTGGACGGCTGCGACGGCAACCTGAAGGGGATCGCCAGTCTGATCGAGGGCATGAAAACAGAAGACGTCATCTCCAGAATGGAGGGCATCCGGTGCGGCAGGAAACTGACTTCCTGTCCCGACCAGATCGCGCAGGCTCTGAAGCAGACGCTCTGACGTCTCCCGGCCTGCAGTCTTTCACGTATCGAAAGGAGGCGCCGCAATGGTTCCCGTCTTTCTGCGTTCAGCGTGGGGATATTTCGGCCTGGCCCGAATGCGGCCGCACAGCTGATGCCGCATATCCACAACACCAAAGGAGAGAGTTCTCTTGGATTTCATACTGAACGTAAACTGGATCGCGCTTTTTGCGCTGGCGCTGGCAGGGCTGCTGTTCGTGCTGCTCTGGTGGCTGTCCGACCATATCAACTGGACACTGGTCATCCTGCTCAGCCTGGGCATCGGCGCCGTGTTCGGAATTGTATTTGCGTCGGAGGACAATTCCTACCTCATCTGGATTGACCTGATCGGCGACATCTACGTCAATGCCATTACCGCCATGGTCGCCCCTGTGATCCTGATCTCCATCCTGTCCGGCTTCATCTCCCTCAACGACAAGCAGAAGATGAAGAGCATCGGCCTGCGGTCCGTGTTCTGGCTGATGCTCTCCGCCGCCGCCGGCATCGTCCTCAGCCTGATCTTCGGTCTGGGGCTGGGGCTCGGGAAGGGCGCCGGAGCGGTCTTTGCAGAGATCAACTCCGTGAGCGACAGCACCGTCACCGCCTACTCGGAGCTCCGCTCCAGCTTTGACTCCGTGATTCTGAACCTGTTCCCCACCAACATCATCAATGACCTGGGCTCCAACAATGTGGTGGCCATCATCATCACAGCCGTGGTGCTGGCCGTCGCCTGCGTGAGCGTCGCCTCCGACGAGGGGGCGGAGACCGTGGCCCCCTTTGTAAAGGTCGTGGAGGCCTTCAAGAAGATCCTGTTCAAGGTGCTGTCCTACATCATCGACCTGACACCCTTCGGCGTGCTGTGCCTGGTGGCCGGCTCCGCCAGCCAGATCTTCTCCAACCGGGAGTCCGTTATCCAGCTGATCCTGCTGGTGGGTCTCATCTACGCCGTCTCCCTGATCCATATCTACGGATTCAACTCCATCCTGCTGAAGGTGTGGGGCAAGGTCAGCCCCCTGGCCTTCTTCCGCAAGATCTTCCAGGCCCAGGCCACCGCCTTTACGACCCAGAGCAGCGTCGGCACCCTGCCGGTATCCATCGCCGCCCTGCGGGAGAAGGTGGGAGTGGACGATGAGGTGGCCAACTTCACGGCACCTCTGGGAACCACCATCGGGATGCCCGGCTGCACCTGCATCTGGCCCGTCCTGCTGGTCATCTTCTACGTAAACGCCGTGGATCTGGGGTGGGGCGTCAGCGACTACCTGGTGCTGGCCCTGCTGACCCTGGTTCTTTCCCTGGGCAGCGCAGGGGTGCCCGGGATCGCAGTGGTGTCCGCCATCGCCGTCTTCAGCGCCGTGGACCTGCCCATCGCGGCCGTGGTGCTGCTGATGCCCATCAACACCATCTCTGACATGATCCGTACCACCTGCAACGTAACCACAGCCGATGTGGCCGCCACCCTGGTCGCCCGCCAGACGGGCGCCCTGGACGACTCCGTCTTCAATGCAGAGGAGCGCAGGCCGTCAGCTGTCAGACAAAGGAGTGCAAGCGCATGAAAAAAACAGCCATTGTGCTGGCCGTACTGGCCGCCCTCTTCCTGGGCCTGTCCGCCGCCTCCGCCAGCACCTCCGTATCCCGCGCCGAGGACGCCATCGCCGCCCTCTCCGAGGTCCATTTTGACGAGGAGACCAGGGAAAAGCTGGATACCGCCATCGCGTACTACGACGGGCTGGACACCAACATCCACCTGGACCAGAAGGTCGCCAACATCGATGCTCTGGAGGCCGCAAAGCAGGAGTACGTGCGGCTGGCCATCCAGACAGCCGTCGTAATGGACCAGCGCAAGGCCGCGGACGGCCATACGGATGCGGAAACAGCCGCCGCCGTGGAGGCAGCCCGGGAGGCCGCCGACACCTACTGCCCCTCCCCCGAGTGCGAGGAGATTGACAACTATGCTGATCTGGTGGCACTGGAAGCCAAATACACCGCTGAGCCTGCCTCCGGCACCGTTCCGGATGCAGATTCCGCCGCCGCTCCCGCCGATGAAGGCGGCGAGGAGATCGAGCTCTGCTGATACAAGTGAAAAGGACTGATCATGTCATGAATACCGGAAAACGAATTCTCTCCCTGCTTCTGACCGCCGCCCTGCTGACGGCATGCCTGGCCGGCTGCGGCCAGAGCTCCAGCGGAAGCAGCACATCAGGCGCAGGCAGCAGCCAGTCTTCCTCCGGGAGCTCTGCCTCCGGCAGCGGCAGCCAGGAGGAGGCCGGTTCCTCCTCCGGGAGCCAGTCTTCGGCGCCCGTCATCTCCGATGCGTCCCAGGTGTCCCTCTCCGCCTCGGACTACAGCATTGACGCCGAGTACTTCTACAGCGACTACAACGCCATGTCCAATGCCGACCAGGACCGGCAGGACGGCATCGACACCTTCGCTGACAAGGACATCGTATTCAAAAGCCTCAACTGGGAGCAGCTGGTCTACCTGCTTCAGCAGGAGGGGAACTACCTGATCCTGCTGGGTGGCTCCTGGTGCCACAACACCCGGGCCGCCATCGGCTACATCAACGACTTCGCCCATGAGTACGACATCGACACCATCTACAACTTCGACTTCCGCCTGGACGGCGCAGACGTTGACACCCACATCCGGGTCAGCAACGGGGATGAGAGCGCAGCGGCCGCATACAACTACCTGTACGGCGAGCTGGTGAGCCGCTATCTGACCAACCTGACCGACTGGGTGGAGTACACCACCGACAGCGAGAGCGCCGCCACCTATACAAACTCCGAGGGCACGGACGTGACCGTGGCCAAGGTGCAGGTCCCCTTCCTGTTCCTGTACAACAAGGACAACACGGTGGACAACAGCGGGAACGGCGGCACTGCGGGCAGCTATCCCATTGTCTACGGCTTTGAGGAAATGGTAGACAAGGACTCCCAGGGGGTCTACGTCACCGAGAAGGACGCAGAGGGGAACCCCGTGGAGGACGAGAACGGCAATCCCGTGCGCAGCTACATCACCGACGAGTACCTGGAGCGTCTGCGGGGGGTCTTCGACTACATCCGCGACGGCAGCATCACCCTCTCCGAGTTCACCGACGCTGACTTCCTGCGTCAGTCCTTCAACGAGCAGGGACAGGAGAAGAACGGCGCGGACATCTTTGACGCCGATGAGACGCTGAATCTCAATGTCATCAGCTACCGCCAGCTGGTCTGGCTTCTCCAGCAGGAGGGCAATTCCATCGTGCTGCTGGGCGGCCCCTGGTGCGGCAACACCCAGGCGGCTGTCCGGACCATCAACGACTACGCCGTGGCCAATGACGAGACGGTCTACTTCGCAGACCTGACCCTGGACGGCAGCTACGCAAAGAGCGCCTGGGGCTATGAGAACGACGTGCAGGTCCGCTCCAGCAGCTCCCCTCTGGTCCACATGTACACCGATCTGGTGGAGCAGTACCTGACCAACCTGGTCACCCTCTACGACGTCAACTCCGACGAGGAGTCCCAGTACATCTCCTACACGGACGACGGCGGCAGCGAGGTCAAGGTGCGCAAGCTCCAGGTCCCCTACCTGTTCTCCTACAACAGGGATGTGACCGACGCCGACGGCTTCCCGGCCCCGGTCACCGGATACCATGAGCAGATGCTCGTCCTGGATCCGGAGTCAGAGGACTACATCTACAGCGCCGACAACTACGCCGCCTACAAGACCGGTGTAAAGTCCGTATTCGACGCATACGCCGCCGCCACCGGCGGCACAGCCCAGGAAATCACGGTGGACCGCTCAGCCGGCTGAGCACCTCCATGTCCGCCCCCGCAGAAGTCCTTGCTTTTGCGGGGGCGCATGGCGTATACTGCACAACCTGAGGAGATGTTTCGATGAATTCCCATATTGAGACCCGATGTATTCACGGCGGTCCGGCCGCCTCCCCCGAGGAGCCCAACCGCCCCATCAGCTTCCCCATCTATCAGACCGCTTCCTTCACCCACACCCGGCCCGGGCACAACGCCACCGGCTTCGATTACACCCGGGAGTCCAACCCCACCCGCACCCGGCTGGAACAGACTGTCTCCTCCCTGGAGGGGGCTGCGGACACGGTGGCCTTCACCTCCGGCATGGCCGCCATCAGCTCCGTGTTTGAGCTGTTCTCCCCCGGGGACCGGGTGATCTGCTCGGATGACCTGTATGGAGGCGTCATCCGTCTGCACACGCTGGTCAGTGAAAAAAACGGGATCAGAGTGGACTGCGCGGACACCTCCGACCTGTCCGCCACGGAGGCCGCCATACGGCCTGAGACCAGGGCAGTTTACCTGGAGACCCCCACGAATCCCATGATGCACATCACCGACCTGCGGAAGACGGCAGCCCTGGCCCGCGAGCGGGGACTCCTTCTGATCGTGGACAACACGTTCCTCTCCCCCTATCTGCAGAACCCCCTGGAGCTGGGGGCGGACATTGTGGTCCACAGCGGCAGCAAGTTCCTCGCCGGCCACAACGACACCATCGCCGGCTTTGCCTGCATGCGGGACAAAGACCTGGGGGAGAAGGTCCGCCTCCTGGCCAAGACCGCCGGCAATACGCTGGCCCCCTTCGACAGCTGGCTGGTGCTGCGGGGGCTGAAAACCCTGGCTGTCCGCATGGAGCGCCAGCAGGAGAGCGCCATGCGCATCGCCCTGTGGCTGAAGGAACACCCCAGGGTGACGGAGGTGCTGTACCCCGGTCTGCCGGAACACCCCGGTTATGAGATCAACTGCTCCCAGGCCCGGGGAGCGGGCAGCATGATCTCCTTCCGGGTGGACTGCGCAGAGACAGCCCTCCAGGTTCTGGAGCGGGTCCGCCTCATCACCTTTGCAGAGAGCCTGGGCGGCACCGAGTCTCTGCTGACCTACCCCGTCCTCCAGACCCATCTGGATGTGCCTCCGGAGGTGCGGGACCGGCTGGGCATCACGGACACCCTTCTGCGGTTCTCCGTGGGCCTGGAGCACGCGGACGACATCATTGCAGATCTGGAACAGGCGCTGGAGGACCGCTGACCTGGAGCGGACCGCCTGGTTTTCCGGCATTCCCTCTTCTTCCGCCCCCTGGGCCCGGGGGACAGAGAGGGAAATCTGCTGCATCCCGGCTCCCGTGCCATAAGAAATACCCTCCCCGGCCAGCCGGCCCGGGGAGGGTTTCTCAGGTTGTGAGCAGTTTCTGGTTACAATAAAGAGGAGGGCGGTCCGCCTGCCGGACCGCCCTCCCGTTCTGGTGGAGGCGAGGGGAGTTGAACCCCTGTCCGAAAATACATCCACGGGAACTTCTCCGGGCGCAGACGGTTATTCCGGGAGTCTTTCTCTCCCTGTTCCCCTTCCGCCGGGCAAGCCGTCACGCCTCACGGTCAGGTAAGCTTCATAAGTCATGGCACCGCGCAAAGCTTTGCGGGCTCACGTTCACCACTAAGCCACGCCCAGTCCCGGCTCGTGGTCCTTCCGGGCTGGACGGCCGCCTTTAATCAGGCAGCGTACGCGTAGTCGTAGTCGTTCTTTAATTTATAAAGAAGCCCGTTTTAAGGTGGTCGTGCGCCACCGCCCGCTGTTCCTGCTTCAATATCCCCGTCGAAACCGGTACGCCCCCGCATATGCAGCCGGGAACAGCTCCCGGCTGAAAAAGGCTGACTGCAGCGGCTCCCGCCGCAGACGCCCTGCAGGCAGATCAGGTCTTCCCTGGCTCCGGGAAGTCCTCACCGAAGGTATCCACTGTCACTTTCCGCATCCGCTGGGGCACCCGCGGTCTGTCCCGCCAGTCCGTTTTTGCTGAGACTATGGCATCCACCGTCTCCATGCCCTCGATGACCCTGCCGAATGCGGCATAGTCGCCGTCCAGGTGGGGCGCCCTGTCCACCATGATGAAGAACTGGCTGCCTGCAGAGTCGGGATCCATGGCCCGGGCCATGGACAGCACGCCCCGCTCGTGGGTCAGGCTGTTGGGAAACCCGTTGCTGGAAAACTCGCCGGGTATGGTGTACCCCGGTCCGCCGGTGCCGGTGCCCAGCGGGCACCCGCCCTGGATCATGAATCCGCGGATGCAGCGGTGAAAAATGAGGCCGTCGTAGAAGCCCTGCTTCACCAGGTGGACAAAGTTGTTTACCGTGTTGGGGGCAGCATCCGGATACAGTTCCGCCCTGATGATGCCGCCGTCCTCCATCTCGATTGTCACAACCGGATTTTTCATCGTCAAATTCCTTTCCCGGGTCCCGGGACTAGCGGTCCTTCATCGCCCGGTCCATCTCCCGCTTTGCGTCCCGCCTTGCCGCGGCCTCCCGCTTGTCATAGAGCTTCTTGCCCTTGGCCAGCCCCAGCTCCACCTTCACCCTCGGTCCCCTGAAGTAGATGGAGAGGGGGATGAGCGTGTAGCCGTCCTGCTGGATTTTGGCCCCCAGGCGCAGGATCTCCCGCCTGTGCATCAGCAGCCGCCGGGGTCTGCGGGGCTCCTTGTTGAAGATGTTTCCCTTCTCGTAGGGGCTGATGTGGATGCCGTGGGCCGTGAGCTGACCGTCCTTGACTATGCAGAAGGAGTCCTTCAGGTTCACATTGCCCTGCCGGATGGACTTGACCTCGGTTCCGGCCAGCTCTATGCCGGCCTCGTACTTCTCCTCAATGAAGTAGTCGTGGTAGGCCTTGCGGTTGCTGGCCACCTGCTTCACTGAATCCGCCACAGCCGCTCACCTCCAGACGCCAGTATATCACAGGAGCGTTTTAATATATCACAGGGCAGAGCGGAATGCAAGAGGAATTTTCACGCCCTCCCCCTCTTTTTTCGCTGCAGCGGCTGCAGGAAATCTGCAGTTGTAATTTTCTGCCAGACATGGTATGCTTGTTCTGACAAAATATGCCTTCAGCCGCTTTTGCGGCCCCTGAGAAAGGAGTCTGTATGGGGCTGTACAGCATTCTTTGGCTTGTTCTGGCCATCGTCCTGGCCGTCTGCGAGTTCGCAACGGTGGGGCTGTTCTGCATCTGGTTCTCCATCGGATCCCTGGGGGCTCTGGCCGCCTCCCTCATGGGGTTCGGGCTCCCGGTGCAGCTCATTGTCTTCACCGTCCTCTCCGCGGTCTCGCTGTTCCTGGTCCGCCCGGCCGCCGCCCGGATCATGCGGCTGAAGCGGACCCCCACCAACGCAGACCGGATCATCGGCAGGACCGCCCGCGTCGTCCAGGATATCGACAACATCTCCGGCCGCGGACAGGTCAATGTATCCGGGCAGATCTGGACCGCCCGCAGTGAAAACGACACGAAAATCCCCGCCGGCAGCCAGGTCCGCATCCTGCGGATTGAAGGCGTCAAGGCCTTCGTGGAAGCCGCTCCCCCGGCAGAGTCAGCCTGAGCTTGCAAGGAGGTTTTGAAATGGTTCCTGTTATTATACTGGCCGTCCTGGCTGTGGCCATCCTCATCATCCTCGGTTCCTGCATCAAGATTGTGCCCCAGTCCCGGGCCTTTGTGGTGCAGCGTCTGGGCGTCTTCTACACAGTGTGGAACGAGGGCGTCAAGTTCAAGGTCCCCTTCATCGACAGCATCGTCAAGAACGTATCCCTGAAGGAGCAGGTGGTGGACTTCCCGCCCCAGCCGGTCATCACCAAGGACAACGTCACCATGCAGATTGATACGGTCATCTACTTCCAGATCACCGACCCCAAACTGTACACATACGGTGTGGAAAACCCCATATCCGCCATCGAGAATCTCACAGCAACCACCCTGCGCAACATCATCGGCGATCTGGATCTGGAGCAGACCCTCACCAGCCGTGACCACATCAACACCTCCATGCGCTCTCTGCTGGACGAGGCCACAGACCCCTGGGGCATCAAGGTCAACCGTGTGGAGCTGAAAAACATCATGCCCCCCAGGGACATCCAGGACTCCATGGAGAAGCAGATGCGGGCCGAGCGGGAGCGCCGGGAGGCCGTCCTCCAGGCCCAGGGCAAGAAGGAGTCCCAGATCCTGGTCGCCGAGGGCGAAAAACAGGCAGCCATCCTCCGGGCCGATGCAGAGAAGCAGGCGGCCATTCTCCAGGCAGAGGGCGCCAAGCAGGCCCGCATCCTGGCCGCTGAGGCCGAGGCTGAGGCTATCATGAAGGTGCAGACGGCCACCGCCGATGCCATCCGCCTCATCAACGCGGCCCAGCCCGGGGAGGGTGTCATCAAGATCCGCGCGCTGGAGGCCTTCGCCTCTGCAGCAGACGGCAAAGCCACCAAGATCATCATACCCTCCGAGATAGCCAGCCTGGCCGGTCTCGCCGCCAGCCTCAAGGAGGTCTTCATGACAGACACCCCGTCAGAAATCCCGGAAGAGCCCCAGCAGAAGCAGTGAGTCCCGCAGCCGCCGGTCTCCGGCGGCTTCTTTCCGCCATCCGGCGGTCTGCCCTCAATCTTCGGCACTTTTGGGAACATTTCCTGTTGCATTTTCCGGGTCCAGTGTTTATAATGGGGAAAACTTGGTTCCCGTCAGCCGCGGAACCGTCCGGAGGCATCTTCCATGAGCCGCTCTTCCCTCTTCTGCGCAGACCGCCGTTTCAGCTGGGTCCGATTCAGCGGGACCGGTCTGTCTGACGGGTGCAGAAGATGAGCGCAGCGCCTCCCGGCGCCTGAACATACCGGCGTATTCAGGCTCATTCATCCCGTCCAGGTGAGTGAGCCTTTTCTGCAGCAGGATACTTCATCGCTGTAAAGCGTTAAATTTCTGAGATTCCACAGCTTCCGCTGTGAGGGGGTTATTTTCATGCTGGTCAATCTGGAAAATACGACGAAGAAACTGTGCGTCATCGGGGATCCGATTCTTCACTCCAAGTCCCCCCTGATACAGAACACCATGATTGAGGCTCTGGGGCTGGACTACGTCTACATGGCCCAGCACGTAGCCCGGGGGCAGGCGGACAAGTGGCTGGCTGCGGCCAAGTTCGCCGGCTATGCAGGCTTCAACGCCACCATGCCCCACAAGGTGGATCTGGTCCCCCTGATGGATTATCTGGATGAGGATGCGCGGCTGTACCGGTCCGTCAACACCGTAGCCATCCGCAACGGCAAAGCCAGCGGCCACAACACCGACGGCCGGGGATTCCTCCAGTCCATTCTGGACATGGGCATCAGCCCCGCCGGCAGAAACATCGTCATACTGGGGGCCGGCGGCGCCGCCAAGTCCGTCTCCCTGAAACTGGTGCAGCAGAAGGCAAAGAGCGTGTACATCTGCAACCGCACCCTCAGCCATGCCATCGACCTGTGCGACATGGCCCCCTTCGGCGCCATGACCCCCGCGCCCATGAACAGGGAGTCCCTGGCCCGCATCCTCCCCGGCTGCGACCTGCTGATCAACTGCACCTCCATGGGCATGACCGGAGTTCCTGACCAGTTCCAGGACCTGTCCTTCCTGGATTATCTCCGCCCGGATGTCCCTGTATGTGACCTCATCTACTCCCCTGCAGAGACGCTCTTCCTGGAGCAGGCCCGGCTGCGCGGTCACAGGACTCTCAACGGTCTGAACATGCTGATCTGGCAGGCCATCTTCGCTCTGGAGCATTTCACCGGCACCAGCATCGACGGCAAAGCCATGCTGAAGGTACTGGCCCCGGTGCTGGCTCAGTGAGAAATCCGCTGCTGCATACAAAACAAATGCGCCCGCAGACACCGGAACCGGTTCCTGCGGGCGCTTTCTCTTTTCAGGTCCGGCTCCTCCGCCTTCCGGCGGAGG
>CAYYHY010000034.1:0-13872 GCA_964471855.1 uncultured Oscillospiraceae bacterium
TCCCGCCTCGCGCATAAAAAGGACGGTTCCTTTCGGAGCCGTCCTTCTCTTTTTCTTTCAGACAGAAGACAGCAGACCTGCCGGACAGGACCGGAACAGAGGTCAGCCGGGGGCGGCATCCAGAAAGGCCAGGACCGCACTGCAGAGGGCGGCGGCCAGCCGGTCCTGGTACTTCTCATCCAGAAGGAGCTTCCGCTCCTCCGGGGAGGTGATGTAGCCGGTCTCCACCAGCACCCCCGGCGCCTTCGACTCCCGGATGACGGAGTAGTTCTGCTCCCGTACGAAGCGGACCTCCACCCCCTGTTCCTGGAGGGAGGTCTGGCAGGTCTCAGCCAGCTTCTTCCCCTCATCGGAGGCGCACCAGTACAGCTCGGCGCCCTTCACAGAACTGCGCTTGTAGGAGTTGCAGTGGATGCTGATGAAGGCGTCCGCCTCCGCCTCATTGGCGATGTCGCTGCGCTCCTCCAGTTCCAGGGTGTCATCCCCGTCCCGGGTCATGACGACCTGGACGCCTTCTGCTTTCAGCTTCTCCTCCAGCAGGAGACCGATGGCCAGGTTGATGTCCTTCTCCAGGGTCTTCCCGCCGCTGGTGCCCGGGTCCTCTCCTCCGTGGCCGGGATCAACGGCCACCTTCATGCTGCCCCGGTCTCTCCTGCTGCCGGACCGGTCCACGGATACGGGGAGGCCGGCACTGCCGTTCTCCCTGTCCACCCCCTCGTCCTCAAAGACGGGAAGATGGAACTGGAAGCTGAACCCCTCCTTGAAGGCGGTGTACAGAGCGGAGCCTGCAGTCACCAGGACAGCGGCTGCGACGGCTGCCAGGAGCAGCTTCAGACCGCCATGACTGGAGCGGCCCCGGTAGACGGGCTGGGTCCGGTCTTTCTTTCTGCGGTGAAACAGGGACATGGAGATCACCTCCGGTTCTCATCTGCAGCATGTCCGGTCTGCAGAAGGGGGACTGGCGGCCGCTGCTGCGGCCGGCGGGAAGGGGAGCGGTCCGGACCGCTCCTTATGCAGTCGAAAACAGACTTTTCAAAACCATGGGGCTGTGATATACTGCCACCACGCAAATTACAGCGGGGAGGACTGCAGATGTCACAGAAACCTGTACCGGGCACCGGCGGAGACCGCTATGTCCCCTACAGCCAGCGGACCGGAAACGAATCCATTGTCTACTTCACCCGGGACCTCTCGCCGGAGGGTCTGAAGAAGGTCTACAGCCGGGTGGGGGCCTGCATCACAGGCCGGACTGCCATCAAGCTCCACACCGGGGAGAAGAACGGACCCAACATCATTCCCCCGGCCTGGGTGAAGGCTCTGGTGGAGGATGTGCTCCCCGGGGCATCCATTGTGGAGACAAACACCTACTACGAGGGCGACCGCTACACCACGGAGGACCACCTGGAGACCGTGAAGATCAACGGCTGGACCTTCTGCCCCGTGGACATCATGGACGCAGAGGGGACGGTCATGCTGCCGGTAACCGGCGGCAAGTGGTTCACGGAGATGTCCATGGGGAAGACACTGGTGGACTACGACTCCCTGGTGACCCTGACCCACTTCAAGGGCCATGTGCAGGGGGGCTTCGGAGGCTCCGCCAAGAACCTGGGCATCGGCTGCGCCGACGGGAGAATCGGCAAGGCCATGATCCACACCACCCCCGGTCAGGATGACCTGTGGGACATCAAGAACGAGGAGTTCATGGAGCGGATGATGGAGTCCGCCAAGGCGGTGGTGGACTGGTTCGGCCGCCGCATCACCTATGTGAATGTCCTGCGCAACATGTCCGTCTCCTGCGACTGCGAGGGCTGTGCGGCTCTCCCGGTTGTCACGCCCAATATCGGCATCGTGGCCTCCAATGACATCCTGGCTGTGGACCAGGCCTCCATGGACCTGGTGTATGCACTGGAGGAGAAGGACCACGCGGACCTGATCCGGCGCATCCAGAGCCGCCACGGCCACCGCCAGCTCACGTACATGAAGGAACTGGGCATGGGAAACGACCGGTACGTCCTGCTGGATACAGACAGCGGGGACGTGCGGATCTCCCTGAAGGACGCCGTAAAGGACGTTGTCCCCTTCGGCCAGTAATCCGGTTCAGCCTGCTCCTCCGGCCTGCACTCGGGGCCGGGGGAGTTTCTCTCTGGCGGCAATCTTCTGCTTACGGCGTTTCCGGATACGGTCCGGGCCGGCTGGGCAGCGGGAAGCTGTCGTCAAAATGCACAAAAATCAGCCCCTCAGAAACTGCCCCGTTCCGGGGTTTCAGGGCAAAATTGTACAAAAATGCCCGGTTTCCGAAAGTTTCTCTTACTTCCGGCATACAAAGTGTGCTACAATAGGAGAGCGGGAAAGTGCCCGCATCTGGAAAAGGAAGAGGACCAGTTATGGAGGCTGGAAAGATGTACAAGGTAGGAGAACGCATTATTTACGGCATGTCGGGTGTGTGCAGGGTAGAGTCGGTTGGACCTCTCAACATGAAGGGAGCTGCCAAGGATGTTGACTACTACACCCTGGCTCCGATGTACCAGAGCGGCAGAATTTTCGCACCGGTGAATTCCAGCGTGCAGAGCCGGCCGGCCCTTACAAGGGAAGAGGCCATGGATCTGATCCGCAGGATGCCCACCATTGACAGCGACTATCTGGAGAGCAACAATCCCCGTGTCCTGACGGAGCACTACCAGGGATATCTCAGGAGCGGCGACTGCGTGGACCTGGTGAAGGTCATCCGTGCCGTCCACGCCAAGGCGGAGCATGCGGCAGAGAAGGGCCGCCGCCTGGGCCAGGTGGACCAGCGCAGCATGAAGCAGGCGGAGGAGATGCTCCACAACGAGCTGGCCTCTGCACTGGGCATCAGCCCGGATGAGGTCAAGCCCTTCATCGCCCGCACCCTGGAGAAGGAAGTCAGCTGACCCGGTCACATGCTAAAGAGCGTCCGGCTTCGGGCCGGGCGTTTTTTCCTGTCAGAAAAAAGGAGACCCGAACAGACAAGTTCGAGTCTCCTTTGGTGATCCAGCGGGGATTCGAACCCCGGACACCCTGCTTAAAAGGCAGGTGCTCTGCCGCCTGAGCTACTGGATCATGGGAAGCCGCTGAGAAAGCCATGCAGAAAAAGCAGGGATGGCTGGATTCGAACCAGCGAGTCAGGGAGTCAAAGTCCCTTGCCTTGCCGCTTGGCTACACCCCTGTGTATGCCGTACAGGTTAAGAAACAGACGGAGCCGGAGCAGAAGCTCCGGCCCTGCCGTAAATCTGGGGTGGGTAAAGGGACTCGAACCCTCGACACCCGGAACCACAATCCGGTGCTCTAGCCAGCTGAGCTACACCCACCATATCATATGCTGTATGCTGCTGATCCCCCGGCGGCAGCCGATTCGGGCGGAACCCGGCGGTCCCGGCCCGAACGGGATGATGGTACGCCTGAAGGGACTCGAACCCCTGGCCCACTGCTTAGAAGGCAGTTGCTCTATCCACCTGAGCTACAGGCGCATATCGCAGAAAGCTCTCAGCAGGGACCGCTCATCCGCCGCAGGCAGAGCGTGGAGCGGGTGATGGGAATCGAACCCACACAACCAGCTTGGAAGGCTGGGATTCTGCCATTGAACTACACCCGCATGTTCTGTCCGTGCCGGCTTTCAGCTTGGAGATTGTAGCACGGGAGGATTCTCCTTGTCAACACCTTTTTGCCGGAAATTTGGGGTGCAGACGGCAGTTCCCCCGGGGAAACCCGGGGGAGGAAGTCACAGGATTTCGTTGAGACAGCCCCAGACATAGTCCAGATCCTCAAAGGGGAGACGGGACGGGATCCGAAAGAGGGCACAGCCGTCCTTCAGATCTGCGGCTACGCCGCGCCTGGCCAGGGCCTCCAGCACGGCTGCCGTGTCATGACCGGGGAAGCGGGCGGTTACAGTGCCGGCCGCCTGGTCGGCATCGACCACCTCCGGACCTCCCGGGTCGAAGTCCAGGAGCCTCGCATGCAGATGGCGGGTGAGCCGGGCCAGCCGGACCCCGTCGACCGGTGCAGTTTCAGGGCTGCAGAGATTGACCGTTCTCAAGGCAGACACACCTCCAGGGGGGTGCTGACAATAAAGTTTTCTGCCGCCAGCTGCTCCAGCAGGGCGGGCAGGACCGCAGAGACGCCGCTCCCCCGCAGCAGAAGGTAGGTGTTCTCCGTGCGGCCTTCGAGATAGCGGAGCATGCTGACCGCATAGGCGTCCGGACTGACCCCCGCATCCGGGATCATGTCCAGCGTCGTATTCCAGCAGACCCAGCCGCTGCCCGCAAAGGCGGCCCGCTGGGCGTCGGGAACAAGAGCGGCGGAGGTCCTCTGATAGGCGGTCTGGCTGAGCACCCCGCTTCCCTGCGCCAGGAGAGCCGTGGTGTCCTCCGTGCCGGCCCCCTCCGCGGCGATGCCCAGGAAGTGACCGGTGCCGGGAATCCGGCGCACCAGGTCGGGGCTTTCTGCCATCTGGGCCGGGGTGAGGAAGAAGAGACCGTAGAACCCTGAGTCAGCCAGGACGGCGAGCTCCGCCTCCGCCTCCTGTACCGTGTCCGGCTGGAAGGCCAGGTAGGTGGGGACGGTGACGGGGGGTACCTCCGGTTCAGGCTCCGTGCCTTTCGGCGGAGTTCCCGGATCGGTGCCGCCCGGCACGTAGGAGCCGGGTCCTCCGGGTGTCTCCGGTTCCATGGACTGGGTGTACTCCCTGAGGCGGAAATTGATCAGGTTTCCGGCGGCGTCGATGAACTTGGCGTCAGTGAGATTGGCGCTGCTGTTCCTGATCCGGACCAGGTACCCCTGGGCGATGGGGGTGTAGGAGGAGGCAAGACCGAAGAAGGTGCAGATGAGCCCCACCGGGACAAAGGGCCGCCCGTAGCGCATGATGGCCCGGCCGGACAGCTGGTTCTGGGTCATCTCGTCTATGCAGGTGCCGGCGTTCAGGTTGAAGGTGAGGATCTGGCTCAGACTGATGAACATTACCGTCCCCTCGCTGCGGTTGTAGTTGCAGTAGAGGCCCAGGCTGATGCCGGTGACGGAGCTGTCAAAGACCGTGTAGGGCACGTAGAGGGTGCCGCTTATCCAGGCGGGCATGGTCTCATCCGCCAGGGGGAGCAGGCTGTCATTGACAGAGGTGAAGTACAGCTCTGCAGCCGACACCGGGGGCGGAACCAGCAGGGCCGCCGTCAGCAGCAGGACAAGAAGCAGGCGGACTGATTTCTTAAGCACAGCGGACCTCCTTTCCCGGAGCGGAAGCATCCGGCATCTGCAGTGTAGCACGAAACAGCTCCCGGGGCAAGAGGGAGAAATGCACGGCCTGGCTGCGGCAGACAGGCGAGGGGACTCTGTCTGCCCTCTGCGGACAGCAGCAGCGGCAGGAGGACAGGACCGGAGGGGCGAAATTCCGTCAAACTGTCAGTGAAAGAGCCGTTTCCAGCCGCTTTTTTGACTGTATATTCATAAAATCAGTATTGACACCTCTTGAAGACGGGTGTTATAATCACAACTTGCGGTAGCGGGGACCCTGTTTCCCCCGTCCGATGAACCCCTGCGCGGCAGGGAAGAGGAGGACACCGGTATGATACCTGAACTGGCCCGTGAACTGGGCGGTCCCAACAGAGTGGCCGGACTGAAGCAGACGCGCCGAGCCCTGAACCAGGGGAAGGTGCGGAAGCTGTTTCTGGCTGCAGATGCGGACCCCCGTGTTCTGGAGATCGTCACCCGTCTGGCCGGAGAGCTGAAGGTCCGCGCCCAGGTGGTTCCCACCATGGCGGAGCTCGGCGCATGCTGCGGCATCGAAACGGGATGTTCGGCTGCCGCTCTGCTGAAGACAGCAGACAACACCTGATTTTAGCGGAGCGGACACTGCCCTCTCTGTTAAAATATGCTTCAGACAAAACGATGAAAGGAGGAAAACCATGCCTACGTTTAACCAGCTGGTCCGCAAGGGACGTGAACAGGCTTCCTACAAGTCCACCTCCCCCGCTCTGCAGCACGGCCTGAACACCCTGAAGAACCGGAGCACTGACCTGCACTCCCCCCAGAAGAGGGGCGTCTGCACCGCGGTCCGTACGGCTACCCCCAAGAAGCCCAACTCCGCACTCCGGAAGATCGCCCGTGTGCGCCTGACCAACGGGATGGAGGTTACCGCCTATATCCCCGGCGAGGGCCACAACCTGCAGGAGCACTCCGTGGTCATGATCCGCGGCGGCCGTGTCAAGGATCTGCCCGGCGTCCGGTACCACATCATCCGCGGCACTCTGGATACCCAGGGCGTCTCCGGCCGCATGCAGGCCCGTTCCAAGTACGGCGCCAAGCGGCCCAAGGCCGGCAAGAAGAAGTAATCTTCTCCTGCCTGAGCGGTGCCGGGTTTGGCACCAGATAAAACTGCATTGTGCGCGAGCGCAAGGCACAGCCTTGTCGAGCGTTTTCCATATATATGTATGGGCGACCTCGGACAGGCATTGTACGGAGTTATGCAGCCTGATCCGCTTCGAGCGGATTCTGGAAGCATACTTTGAGTACCTGTGAATTCTATATTAGAAGGAGGGAAGCAAAGTGCCCAGAAGAGGTAATGTACCCAAGCGGGAAATCCTGCCGGATCCGCTTTACAACTCTATCCTGGTTACCAAGCTTATCAACAGCGTCATGCTGGATGGTAAGAAGGGCGTGGCGCAGAAGGTCGTCTACGGAGCCTTCGACATCGTCAGGAACAAGACCGGCAAGGATCCCATGGAGGTCTACACCCAGGCCCTTGAGAACGTCATGCCCTCCCTGGAGGTCAAGGCCCGCCGCGTGGGCGGCGCCACCTACCAGGTCCCCATGGAGGTGCGCCCCGAGCGCCGTCAGACCCTGGCCCTTCGCTGGCTGACGAACTTCGCCCGCACCCGCGGTGAGAAGACCATGAAGGAACGCCTCGCCGGAGAGCTTATGGACGCAGCCAACAACACCGGCAGCGCGGTGAAGCGCCGCGAGGACATGCACAAGATGGCCGAGGCCAACAAGGCGTTTGCCCACTACCGCTGGTGATTCCCTGAAGGAGCTCTCAGTTTATGCCTAGAAAAGTCTCACTGGAGAATACGCGCAACATCGGCATCATGGCACACATCGACGCCGGCAAGACCACCACAACAGAGCGTATCCTCTACTACACGGGCGTGAATTACAAGATCGGCGAGACCCACGACGGAACTGCGACCATGGACTACATGGTGGAGGAACAGGAGCGGGGGATTACCATCACCGCTGCTGCCACCACCTGCTACTGGCAGGGCACCAAGAACCAGTTCCCTCAGACCCGCATCAACATCATCGACACCCCGGGTCATGTGGATTTCACGGTTGAGGTAGAGCGCTCACTGCGTGTACTGGACGGTTCTGTAACTGTCATGTGCGCAAAAGGCGGCGTGGAGCCCCAGTCCGAGACAGTCTGGCGCCAGGCGGACCACTACAAAGTTCCGCGGATGATCTACGTCAACAAGATGGACATCCTCGGCGCGGATTTCTATCACGTGCTGGACATGATTCACGAGCGCCTCAAGGCAAACGCCGTGCCTGTTCAGCTCCCCATCGGGTCCGAGGCCTCCTTCAAGGGCATCATCGACCTGGTGGAGATGGACGCTGACGTCTACTACGACGAGATGGGCAAGGACATGCGTGTGGAACCCATTCCAGACGACATGATGGATCTGGCCCGGGAGTACCGCAGCCGTCTGCTGGACGCCTGCGCGGACATCGACGACGAGGTCATGGAGCTTGTCCTGGATGAGAAGGAAGTTCCGCAGGACATGATCCGGCGGGCCATCCGCAGGGGCACCATCGAGAACCGCCTGGTGCCGGTTACCTGCGGCACGTCCTACCGCAACAAGGGCGTTCAGAAGCTTCTGGATGCCATCGTAGACTACATGCCCGCTCCCACCGACATCCCCCCCATCAGGGGCGAGAACCCCGACACGGGGAAGGAGGACGAGCGGCCTTCGGATGACAGTGCGCCTTTCTCCGCACTGGCGTTCAAAATTGTAACCGACCCCCATGTGGGCAAGCTGGCCTACATCCGGGTCTACTCCGGAACCCTCAGTACGGGCACCATGGTGACCAACTCCACCAAGCACCACAGGGAGCGCATCGGCCGCATCCTCCAGATGCACGCCAACCACCGGGAAGACATCGACATGCTCTATGCCGGCGACATCGCCGCCATCGTGGGCCTGAAGAACACCACCACCGGCGACACCCTCTGTGACGACCGCCACCCCATCATTCTGGAGTCCATGGACTTCCCGGAGCCCGTGATCCGGGTCGCCATCGAGCCCAAGACCCGGGCCGGCCAGGAGAAGATGAGCATCGCCCTTCTGAAGCTGGCCGAGGAGGACCCCACCTTCAAGACCTATACGGATGTGGAGACGGGTCAGACCATCATCGCCGGCATGGGGGAGCTCCATCTGGAGATCATCGTGGACCGGCTGCTCCGCGAGTACAAGGTGGAGGCCAACGTAGGCGCCCCCACTGTGGCCTACAAGGAGACCATCCGCAATGCGGTGGAGCAGGAGACCCGCTACGTGCGGCAGACCGGCGGCAAGGGTCAGTACGGACACGTAAAGATCCGCGTGGAGCCCGGAGAGCCGGGCAGCGGCTACCACTTCGAAAACGCCATTGTCGGCGGCGCCATCCCGAAGGAGTTTATTCCTGCGGTGGACATCGGCATCCAGGGCGCCATGAACTCGGGTGTTCTGGCCGGCTATCCGGTGGTGGACGTGAAGGTGACCCTGCTTGACGGATCCTTCCACGAGGTCGACTCCTCCGAGATGTCCTTCAAGATTGCCGCCTCCATGGCCTTCAAGGACGCCTGCCGCAAGGCGGGAGCCGTGCTGCTGGAACCCATCATGAAGGTCTCGGTCACGGTTCCGGAGGAATACCTGGGCAACGTCATCGGCGACATGACGTCCCGCCGCGGTCAGGTTCAGGGTCAGGAGGTGCGCTCCGGCGCCGTCCAGGTGGACTGCCTGGTTCCTCTCTCTGAGATGTTCGGTTATGCCACCGATCTCCGGTCCCGCACCCAGGGACGGGGTGTGTACACCATGGAGCCCCACAGCTACGTGGAGATACCGAAGAGCATCGCGGAAAGAATAGTCGAACAGCGGGGACACCATTTTTACTGATATTCTTGTCAGTTTTGACGGAGCCTCCCGTTAGAATTCGCTTGCAATCGCTGCCGGGACAGGTTAGAATGTTCCCGATATGCCAGCAGGCTATGAGCTGAAAATTCAGAACAGCATTTAAGGAGGAAATCCCAATGGCCAAACAGAAGTTTGAGCGCAACAAGCCGCATGTCAATATCGGCACCATCGGTCACATCGACCACGGCAAGACCACCCTGACCGCTGCCATCACCAAGTACCTGTCCTTCGTCGGCAAGGCCGCCTACACCGACTACGCCAGCATCGACAAGGCTCCTGAGGAGCGCGAGCGCGGCATCACCATCAACACCGCGCACGTGGAGTACGAGACTGATGCGCGTCACTATGCCCACGTCGACTGCCCGGGCCACGCTGACTATATCAAGAACATGATCACCGGTGCTGCTCAGATGGACGGCGCTATCCTGGTCATCGCTGCTACCGACGGCCCCATGGCTCAGACCCGTGAGCACGTCCTGCTGGCCCGCCAGGTCGGCGTGCCCGCCATGGTCGTGTACCTCAACAAGTGCGACCAGGTCGACGACGAGGAGCTGCTGGAGCTGGTGGAGATGGAAGTCCGCGAGCTGCTGACCTTCTACGAGTTCCCCGGCGACGACATCCCCATCATCAAGGGCTCCGCTCTTGAGGCACTGGTTTCCGAGTCCACCGACCCCAACGCCCCCGAGTATGCCTCCATCCGGGAGCTGCTGGACGCCGTTGACAACTATATCCCCACTCCTCCGCGTGACGACTCCCTGCCCTACCTGATGCCCGTTGAGGACGTCTTCACCATCTCCGGCCGCGGCACCGTGGCTACCGGCCGTGTCGAGCGCGGCACCCTGAAGGCCGGCGAGCAGGTTGAGATCGTAGGCCTCAAGGAGGAGAAGCGCACCACCGTCGTCACCTCCATGGAGATGTTCCACAAGACCCTCGACTATGTCGAGGCCGGCGACAACGCGGGCTGCCTGCTGCGCGGCGTGGCCAAGACCGAGATCGAGCGCGGCCAGGTTCTTGCCAAGCCCGGCTCCATCCACCCCCACACCAAGTTCGTGGGTCAGGTGTACGTCCTGACCAAGGAAGAGGGCGGCCGCCACACCCCGTTCTTCAACAACTACCGCCCCCAGTTCTACTTCCGCACCACCGACGTGACCGGCGTCATCACCCTGCCTGAGGGCACCGAGATGTGCATGCCCGGCGACAACGTCGACATGCACGTGGAGCTGATCACCCCCATCGCCATCGAGAAGGGCCTCCGCTTCGCTATCCGCGAGGGCGGTCACACCGTCGGCTCCGGCGTCGTCATCGAGATCGACGAGTAATTCATAATACGCACTTTCTGGGAGCGTTTCCTGCGGAACGCTCCCTTTTTCAAAGTCTGCACCAGCTGCTGCTGAGGGCTCCGGATGATGTCCGGACCTTCTCCAAATACGGAGGACAGGTGCTGTCAGCATGACTGCTGCCGTTCACTAGCGGGCCAGCAGTGCAAAATCAGACCAGCAGCACCTTCAAACTGCTGCTCATCGAGATTAAAATTGGTATTTTGATTTATAATAAGGAAAATACATGTTAACTTCTATAATATATGAAGAACTGTGCAAAGAAACCTGTATATAATGAAGAAAGGAGCATGAGCCTGTCCCCTGACAAAGCAGTCAGGAGGTCCTGCCGCAAAAAGATCATGAAGAAAGCAAAGAATCAAACAGCCCGGCGTTTCTGGGTTCTCTCACTGGCGCTGATCCTCCTGTTCCAGTTGTCCGCCTGCAGAGCAGGAGAAAGCAGTTCTTCCAGCGGAAGCATGTCCGGACAGCCTGCTGCTTCCAGCAGCAGTACGGAATCCGAGGATTACAGTTCAGGTGCTCCTGCAAACGGAAGTTCTGCCAGCAGCACAGAACCTGGAGACCCCGGAGACGTTTCCCCTTCTGCTGGCGGTCCAGTCAGCAGCGCAGAATCCGGAAATCCCGGGGAAGTTTCCTCTGCCGCCGGTGACCCGGTCAGCAGCGCACAGCCTGCAGATCCCGGAGCTCCTGCTTCCTCGGCATCCATATCGGCTGGAACCACGGTGCCCGAGAACCCTGTTTCTCCTCCACAGCCGCCGGAAACCATGGATACCTACTTTAACGACACTGTATTCATAGGTGATTCCATCATGGAAGGCATCCATCTTTACGTGTCTGCTCAGCGCAGCAGCCGTCCCATGCTGGGCAATGCCTTTTTTCTCACCTCCCTTTACGGTGTAAATATTACAACCCTTGCTCAGGACGGCTCCGGTTACCGTTATCAGGGCGAAGAGCAGACTCTTGCGCAGATACTGTCCCAGCTGCCCTGCAAGCGCATTTTTATTCTTCTCGGACTCAACGATTTGGAAGCAGCAGATCCCGTTATAGAGAACATCATTAACTCTTACAGGAGCCTGATTGGTCAGATCAAGGATATGGTTCCCGGCGCTGAAGTCATTGTCATGACCAATACGCCCAAAATTTCCTCCTACTGGCTCCCGGACTACACTATAAACAGAAACTTCAATAATGACCTGATTACAGCTTTTGCAGGAGCGGTAATCAACATGTGTGAAACCGAAGGAATCCCTTATGTCGATACCAGCTCTGACCTTAAAGATGCGAATGGATACCTGAAGGAAGAATACTGCAGTGACGGATTTCTCCATCTGAATTACGACGGTGCAGCAGTCGTTGTCAATGCTCTGGAAAGATATGCAGAGGCTGCTTTACAATTACAATGAAAATAACTGGGACTGCTGATGTACATTTCTGTCCTGCAGAGACCGCGCTGAGCCGTTTTCCATCACAGCGATCGCTGCCTTCCGCGTGCTCAGTTTCTATAATTTTGGTTCAGGCAGCCTGCTGCTGAAGCTGCAGCAGACCTGCTGACAGGGTGCAGCTGATGCTCCACCTGAAAAATCAGCTGTCCAAAACCAGAAAGGATGATGAATGACATGAAACGAAGACGCATGCTCTTTCTGGCTGCATTTGCCCTGGTATTCATCTGCGGCCTTGCTGTAGGAGCCGGTGCTTCCGGCTCATCCCAGAAGATCACAGCATCTTTGGAGTACGGTCTCAGGGTCCAGTACAACGACCAGATCCAGACCCTCACCGATGCCAACGGCCAGCGCGTGTACCCCATCGTGTACAACAACACCACCTATCTCCCCATCCGGTCCATTGGCAACATGCTGGGGGTCAAGATTGACTGGGACCAGTCCTCCTACACCGCGCTGCTCGGTGAGAACACTACACTCCCTCCGGCTATCCCCACATGGCCGCCAGATACCCTGGCTACCTATTATAACGACACTGTATTTATCGGTGATTCCATCATGGAAGGCGTCTATCGTTACGTGGCTGCTCAGCGCAGATACCGTCCCACGCTGGGAAATGCTGCTTTCCTCACCTCCGAATACGGCGTAAATATTACAACCCTTGCTCAGAACGGCTCCGGATACCGCTATCAGGGCATGGATCAGACTTTGGCGCAGATACTGCCCCAGCTGCCCTGCAAACGCGTTTTTCTGCAGCTTGGTCTCAACGATTTAGAAGCAGCAGATCCTGTTCTGGAGAACATCATTAACTATTACAAGGACCTGATATATCAGATCAAAGGCATGGTTCCCGGTGCCGAAGTCATTGTTATGACCAACACGCCAAAAATTTCCTCCCCCTGGCTTCCGGACTACACTATAAACAGAAGCTTCAATAATGACCTTATTACGACCTTTGTAGGAGCTGTAATCAACATGTGTGAAACCGAAGGAATCCCTTATGTGGATGTCAGCTCTGGTCTTAAAGATGCAAATGGATACCTGAGGCAAAGATACTGCAGTGACGGATTTCTCCATCTGACTAACGAGGGTTCAGCAGTCGTTGTCAATGCCCTGGAAAGATATGCAAAGGAGGTTCTGCAATGAAAAAAGTTCAGACTGCCCTGATTCTGCTGGTCCTTCTTCTGCTGCCAGCCTGCGGCACATCACAGAAAGAAACTACATCCTCTCCATCTCCACAGGATCTTTACGAGACCATCATTCAAAGCGTTGATCTTCCTGAGATGGCCGATGTGACGGCAGATTACCTGGAAGCAAAGATCGGAATTTCAGAAGATCTGTATGAAGCAGCCGCCTATTACATCCCGATGGAAAGTTCCGAACTGCATGAGCTTATTTTTGTACAGGCGGTTGATGAAGCAGCAGCTGCAACAGTAAAAGAGAAACTGGATACTTATCTGGACTACCGGGAAAGTGATGCTCAGAACTATCAGACGGAGCTTCTGCCCATCATTCAGGCTGCAGAGGTACGTCAGGATGGTCTTACTGTATCCCTCATTCTCTCTCCCCAGTCTGATGCCATCCTGGCCGCGTTCCCAGCCTGAAGAACTCAGCAGCGGAACCCGCGGGAGAGCGAACTGCTCTGGAAAGACCGCCTGAGCAGATAGACGCAGCGGGGATCAAATAAGCTATGCAGAGATATTTTCAGAAAACCGCTGTGCAGGTTCGGCGTGTGCAAACCAGCATATGCCGAAGAGGAAACAGCTGCCATCTGGCATCCCATGCGGAGGCGGCATGGTGCGGTACCGGGAGCCGCCCTGTCACAGGGCTTCTTCTTTGGATTAAGCCAGCATGGAGACAGGTCAGGACCAGGAAACCATGCAGCAGCAGGTCCGGCCGAACTTCCATGAGGAACCATCCGCCGGCAGA